>JBEIPU010000087.1:0-16771 GCA_040376925.1 Caenimonas sp.
CCGCGGACGCACCGCCGCGCGGCCCCGTGGGCGGGGCCGGCTCGCGCGCCGGCATGTCGGTCAATCGCAAGGTGGCGTCGGTGCCGGCGCCCCCCGCGGGGCGCGGCGCCGCAGCGGCCTGCCCCATGGCCTTCACCCGTTCATAGACTTCCTGCAGCCGGCAGCGCGGCATGGGGAACGGGCCGGTGGGCTCGGTGTGATAGACCGCGAATGACAGGCCCGAGCCCTGCACCGCCGTGCCAAACAGCGCCTTGAACACGTTGTCGGGGTCGGACGAGGTGGGCATGCGCGCCTCCAGCACCTGGCCGGCCTTGAGCAGCACCTCGCTGAAGGCGACCTCGCCGCGGCGGATCAAGAGGCGCAGGCACTGGCGGCTCAGGCCCAGCACCTGGACCACGTCGTCAAAGGAAAAATCGTCAAAGGTGCCGGCCATGATCTGCACGTCATTGGCGCCGAAACCGGTGGGAATGTAGGTAGCCTGGTGTTGCATGGTGGTGGTCCCCGGTGCTCAGGCGGTGGCGGCCTGGCGCGTGCCCATCACCATGATGGACGTCAGCAGGCCATACAGCTTGGCCCACGCAGCGCGGGCCTCTTCGGTGAACGCCTGGCCCAGGCCCATGTTCAGGGTCCACAGCAGGGCATCGCCCACCACGGGGTAAGCGTCTTCGGGGATCTTGTACAGCATGCCGTGGCGCCGGCCCAGTGCCAGCACCACCAGGAACAGGTCGTCGTCCTTGCCCACGTCGTCGGCCCAGTCGTCGGCCGCCCAGTCGGCGCTCTTGACTACAAAGGCCAGCGTGACCATGAGCTTGCGCTTTTGCGCGGTCATGTCGGGCGGGAACAGGTCGCGGTACGCGGGCTGCAGCTCGAACAGGCGCTTGTAAAAAAGGTCGGACGCCGTCTCCATGATGGGAACGACCAGGCGCCAGGTGTCTTTCAGGAGCTTCTTCTCCGCGTCATTGAGCATCGCGCTTTCTCCGCCTTCATTGTTGTCGGGCGGGCCCCGCGGTACGACAAAAGTGCGGGTTCCCGCGGAAAATTATTGCAGCTATTTCCCATTTCCCAAAGGCTAGATGGGCAGCCAGCGCCACCAGAACGGCTGGCGCGGCGCTTTGGCGCCACGCTGGACCAACAGCTGCACAAACTCGGTGCGGCCATGCGTGCGCGCCGCCTGCAGCGGCGTGAGGCCGTCAAATTCCGAGCGCAGGTTAGGGTCGGCGCCATGGTCCAGCAGGCAATGCGCCACCTCCATGTGGCCCTGGATCAGGCTGGCCACCAGCGGTGTGCACATCACCTCCGGGTGCTGGTAGTTGGGGTTGACGCCCTCGCTCAGGTGGTGCTGCACCAGCGGCAGGTTGCCTGTGAGGGCGGCCTGGTACAGGTCTTTCCAATCGCCTGCGGACATGCTTACCCCTGGTTCTGGCCGCGGTCAGCCTCGCACAGCACCTTCAGCCGCGCCAGCGCCTCGGGCCAGGCGTCCGCGATGTATTGCTCAAATTCCGCCGTCACGTCCTGGTCAACCACCACACGGGTGCCGCCCGCCACGGGGACGAAGCTGTAGTTTTCATACGCCGGCGCCCAGGCGCGCGCCGCCGGGCTCGTGGTGTCCTCCACGCCCTGGGCCACCAGGCCCAGGTGGCGTATGGAGACGAACTGGTCCGGACGGTGTTCTGCAATTTCGGACACCATGCCGTCGCCCGAGGGCGACATGAACCGGATCTTGCCGCCCTGCTGCCAGTTGCCTTCGTAGTACGAGCCTTCGGCAAAGGCAGACGACCAGTCACGGTAGGCGTCAGCGTCCAGCATGATCCGGAACACCGTGGCTGCGGGTGCTGCAATATCGATGGTGAACTGAAGGCGTTTGTGGTCGGGCATGGGGGCTCCTGTGGGATGCGGTCGTGTTGTCAGTGCACGGGCTCGCAGGCCGCGGCCAGCGATGCCAGGCAGGCGGTCTGCCAGTCAAATTCGGGCTGGAACGATTCACGCTCGGCCACAGCGGCGTAGCCGCCCTGGCCGTAGACCATGGCATACGCGGCGTATTGCGCCGCCTGGCGCGCCTTGCCGGCCAGCGCGTTGGCCACGGCATAGGTGGCCGACACCGCCGCGTGGCCACAGCCGTCGATGGATCTGGACCCCTGGTGCTGGTTGGCCAGGCGCGCGGCCTGCGCGGCCAGTTCAGCAAACGCCGCAGGGCTGATGCTGCCCTGCAGGTACCGGCCCAGGCCGTGCAGGCAATCGAGCACGGCGGGTTCTTCCAGCAGATGCTCCACCCGGCGCACACAGGCATGGCCAAAGGCCAGGCGCAGGTGTTCGTTGGCGGGGGCATCCAGGTCCAGCGTGCGGGCCAGACGGTCCAGGGCTTCGTTCATGGGGCTTTCCTTTCGTCACTCCTGCGCAGGCCGGTCCCCGGCTGCACGCATCCTGAGCGCCTCGTACAGCTGCGCGGGCCCCAGCAGAATGTCCTTCAGTCCACTTCGCACACGCTCGGAATCCAGCGCCTGTTTGCTCATGACCGTATGGGCGGCAAACGCATCCATGATGGCGTTTGCGAGTGCGGTGTTGAGGTCTGGCGAATTGGCGAACTGTTCCTTCGAATTGCTGGACGCCTGCTGCACCAGAATGTCCGACTCCAGCAGCTTTCCCTTGAGCACGTTGTTGACATAGACCAGTTGGTCGTCGTCGGTCAGGTCTCCATCAAACAGGTCATTCACCTTGGCCACGATCTCTGACAGCAGGGCCTTCTGCTTGTCTTGCACCGCACCTCCGCCGCTGTCGCCCATAGGGTCCAGCCTGTATTCCGCCACTGTGTCGTGCAGCGCCAGGCTGCGTTCGCCCTGGTCCTTGAGCTTGTGGTGCGTCAACACCACCTTTGACAGGTCGATACCCTCACGCTCCCGGCCAAAGTCCAGCAGGGGCAGCAGCCGTTTGAAGAAGATGGCGCGCTTCTCCACCGCCGTGGCACCGTAGTCAAACATCTGCGACAAAAAGGCATACACCCGCACAAACGTGCCCAGGTCGCGCTTGAACAGTTGCAGCACTTCCAATTCGTCCTTGGCCGCTTGCGCGGCTTTGCTGCCGGGCTTGGCGTCTTTCAGCGCCTGCTGGGCCGCCTTGTAGCGTTTGAGCAGCCTGTCGGCCACCGGCTCTATAGCGGCTACCAGCATGGCCTGTGTGGCCCGGGGGTTCAGCTCGGCCAGTGCAACCCGCTCCACCTCAAAGTCGTCGTAATGCCCTGCCGCGTCCAGCTTGGCGCGCAGGTCATACACCAGGTTGGGATCGGTCACGCCAGCCAGCTCGGCCGTTTCGTAATAGGTCTTGAACGCGGCAAGAACCTCTTCGGGGTCGTTCACAAAGTCCACGATGTAGGTGGTGTCCTTGACCCCATGCGCGCCGCTGTAGGCGCGGTTCAGGCGCGACAGGGTCTGCACGGCCTGAATGCCCGCCAGCCGCTTGTCCACATACATGCCGCACAGCAGCGGCTGGTCAAACCCGGTCTGGAATTTGTTGGCCACCAACAGAATCTGGTATTCGTCCGTCGCAAATGCTTCGCGCATGTCGCGCCCGCGCAGGTTGGGGTTCAGCCGTGTGCTGTTTTCGGTTACCGCGTCCGGCAGGTTGCCCGCGTCGGCCACCTCGCCCGAAAAAGCCACCAGGGTACCCAGCTTGTATCCATTGCTCTGGATGTACGCGTTGACGGCCAGTTGCCAGCGCACGGCCTCCAGACGGCTGCCCACCACCACCATCGCCTTGGCATGGCCGCCCAGCAGCGGGGCAATGTTCTCGCGGAAATGCTCCACCACCACCGCCACCTTCTGGCTGATGTTGTAGGGGTGCAGCCGGACCCAGCCCATCAGGCCCTTCACGGCCTGGCTGCGCTCCACTTCCTTTTCGTCCCAATCGCGGCCGTTGTGGGCCAGCTTGAATGCGAGCTTGTAAGGCGTGTAGTTGCGCAGCACATCCAGGATGAAGCCCTCTTCAATCGCCTGGCGCATGGAATACACATGAAACGGTTGCGGCAGATTGGCCGCGCCCGCAGGCTGGCCGGGCTGCGGGCGGCGGCCAAACAGCTCCAGCGTCTTGGCCTTGGGTGTGGCGGTAAAGGCCACGTAGGTCATGCCGGCATCGTTGGACCTTGCGGCCATCTGGGCGGCCAGCAGGTCTTCGGTGCTGACCTCGCCGCCATCGGCCAGGTCTTGCAGCTCCTGCGCGCTCAGCACCTGCTTGAGCTTGGCCGCGGCCTCGCCGGTCTGGCTGCTGTGGGCCTCGTCTGCGATCACCGCAAAACGCTTGCCCTGGGTGGCGGCCAGGTCCTGCACGGCCTTCAACGCAAATGGAAAGGTCTGGATGGTGCACACCACAATCTTCTTGCCGCCGCCCAGCGCCTCGGCCAGCTCCCCGCTTTTGCTGCCGCCGTCGCCCTTGATGCTGGCCACCACGCCCTTGGTGCGCTCGAACTCAAATATCGCGTCCTGCAGCTGCGCGTCCAGCACGTTGCGGTCGCTCACCACCAGCACGCTGTCAAACAGCTTGCGGTTGTCGGCGTCGTGCAGGTCCGACAGAAAATGCGCCGTCCATGCGATGGAATTGGTTTTGCCCGAGCCCGCGCTGTGCTGGATCAGGTATTTGTGCCCTGGCCCCTCGGCCAGCACGGTGGCCAGCAGCTTGCGCGTGGCGTCCAGCTGGTGGTAGCGCGGAAAGATGTAGCCCGCGATCTTCTTGCGGCTGTCGTGCCGCGTCACCAGATAGCGGCCCATGATCTCCAGCCAGCTGTCGCGCTGCCAGACCTGCTCCCACAGGTAGGCCGTGCGGTGGCCCTGCGGGTTCGGCGGGTTGCCGGCTCCACCCTGGTCGCCCTGGTTGAAGGGCAAGAACTGCGTGGCCGGGCCTTGTAGCCGTGTGGTCATCATGACCGTGCGGTTGCTCACCGCAAAATGCACCAGCGCCCCACGCGGAAAGTCCAGCAACGGCTCGGCCGCCGTGCGGCCCTTGGGCCGGGGCATGCGGTCAAACCGGTATTGATCCACCGCCGCATTCACGTCCTGCGTAAAGTCCGTCTTGATCTCGGCCGTAGCCACAGGGATGCCATTGAGGAACAGCACCAGGTCAATGATGTCGTCGTGGTTGGTGCGGCACTGGCGCACCACGCGCAGCCGGTTGGCGGCGTAGCGCGCCTGCAGCTCGGGGTTCATGGCCAGGGCCGGCTTGAACTGTGCAAGCTTCAGCGGCGCCTTCAGGCCCAGCAGGTCAATGCCCACACGCAGCACCTCGAGCGTGCCGCGCTCGTCCAGCTGCTTGCGCAGGCGGTCCAGCAGCATGGCTTCGGCCGCCGCGCCGTGGTTTTTGGTCAGCGTATCCCAGGCCTGCGGCTGGGTGGCCTGCACCCAGGCCAGCAGATCGGCGGGGTACAGCGCGCGGGCGGTGTCGTAATGAGCCGCGTCGCCTTCGGCATACAGCCAGCCATGGGCGCCCAAGTGGTTGCAGATGTCTGTCTCGAACTGGATTTCGTGGTGCAGTGCCAATCTGTTCCCCCTTGTGGTGCCGGCTCAGCCGGCTTCTTCGTCGTCCAGCGGCTGCCCCTGCATGGCCCGGCCCACCGCGCTTTCCACCGCATCCAGCACATGGGTCTGCACGCGGTCGGCATAGCGTTTACGCCGGTTGTTGGACAGTGTGCCGCCATTCTGGAAGATGGTCACGATCAGCGTGGCCAGATCGCTGCCGCGCAGGTCGTGGCGCTCGTTGATATGGCGCTGGACCCGGTCGAACAGCGTCAGAAACGCCACCTCCTTGCGCATGTGCGTATCCAGCGACGCATCTGCCATGGCCAGGGTAAAGGTCGCCTGCTCGGTCAAGTCCATGTACCTGAACCACGTGTCGGCTTCCGGCACCCAGTCGTAGCTGTAATGCTCATCGCCCCCCCATGTCACCTGGCACAGCTGCCGCGCGGGCTGGCTGAAAGCCGTCAGGGCTTGCAGGTAGTCGCCCTCGTGCTTTTTCATGGCCACCGAAATCGGCAGCAAAAACTGCGGCGGCAAACGGCCCGACTGCCCCAGGCAGTGGTGAATCAGAAAGCGCGACAAGCGCCCATTGCCGTCCATGAACGGGTGGATGAACACAAAGGCAAACGACACCATGGCCGCATGCACCAGCGCGTCCAGCGTGGCCGGGGGGTGGTTGGCCAGACGCATCAGGCCGTCCATCAACTCCACGGCCAGGTCGGGCGCAGGCGGCACATAGGTCACGCCCGCCGCGCCGGGCACGTCGCGTTGCAGCCGGTTCTGCTCGGTGCGGAACTGCACGGCCTTGTCATACGGGTTGGAAATGGCGGCGTTCTGCCACTCCACCAGAAGATCCTCTGTGAGCGGGCGCTGTTCATGGGCGCGCCGCAACAGGGCCGCAAACAGCGTGGCCTTGTCGGCAGAGGGGGCCTCGCCTTCAATGGCAAACGAGCCTTCGGTTTCGCTCAGGTAGGCCCAGTTCAGCGCGCGCTCCAGCATGGCCTGCCCGACAGACTCTGCAAAGGCCTGGGCCTGGCCCAGGATGTCTTTGTCGATCAAGGCCAGCAGCGCCGGCGTCTTGCGCACCACGGGGCAGAAATGCATGTCGCCCAGGCCATTGAACTCAATGCGCCAGCGCGCATCGCGCTGGGCCGGCCCCACAAAATACTGCGCCGGGTCGAACAGCGGCGCATAGGCCGAAGCCACGCCGGGGTCTGCCAGACCGGGTAAGTGCTGCTGGTGCAGCCGCTCCCACAGGTGGCCGAGCTTGCGGCCATAAATGCTGTTGGGCGTGGCCTGCACCCAGGCCACCAGATCAGCGGGCGGAATGCGGCGCAGCGCGCCCACCAGCAAATCCAGCCGCACGCCTTCATGCTTGAGGGCAAACAGCGCCTGGTGCAGCAGCGTGGCAGCGGGCGCCAGCTTGGGCGGCACCAGCATGGCGCCGTCTGCCAGGCGCGCAATGCGGTTGACCGGCGCCAGGCGCGCGCGCTGCGGGCCCAGAAAATCTGGCGCACCCAGCGTTTGCTGAATCCAGGCGTAGCCAACGTCGCTCATGTCAGAAGGAGGTGGATGGGCAGAAAAATCTTCAGGAAAACCGAATTATCTTCAGAATCGAGCCAAAGGCTAACTTTTCCTTCAGAACGTCGCCGGCGCAGCCACTGAAACGCATGTAGCCCCATGGCCCCTGGCCATGAGAAAAATCTTCAGTGGGCCAACTTTTTCTTCAGAAAACTCGATGCGATCGACTTTTTCTTCAAATTCCCAGCTTGAGCTGCTTCAAATGAACCTGCAGCGCAGCGGTCAGCGCGTTCATGGCGGAAGTCAATGCGTCGTGAATCGCCGGCCACTCGGCCTCCGGCGAACGGTAGCCTCCGGGCAATGTCACGCGCAAACGGCAGGCGCGTCGACCGTCCAGACGCTCCCAGCTGATCGGGTAAGGCACCTTGGCGTCGATTTCGCTGCGGTGCTGCTCCAGCTGATCGAAGATCGCGTTGTTTTCAGCCTCGGCATCCTTGCCCCGGTCGATGTACAGCTCGGCCCCGCAATCAGCCTGTGTCACCACATAGTTCAAGTTGAGCCCCCGGACGCCCGACGACGTACCGATCCACGAATACGAGCCCGGCGTGATGTGGCTGTGCAGCCTGGCGCCTGGACGCTTGACCAGATGCGCCCACCAGGCATGGCGGATGCTGTAGCGTTCGGCCAATTCCTGCTTTTGCAGCCGCACCGTGTTCTCTTCCGCCGGCGCGACGATCACGGTCAGCAGAGGCGCGGCTGGGGAATCGCCAATGCGCACGGCCTCGACCTTCACCAGGTAGAAGTTGGTGTCCGTGCCGTTGTTCAGCCAGTTCATGGCGGCCACATGCTCGGGCCGGGGCTCAGACACGATCCAGATGGCCGTGCGGGCCTGCATGGCCGTCACATAGGTAATGAGTTTGCCCAGGTGGTCGTGGTTGCTTTTTTCAAGCTGGTTCTCGATCACCACCGTCCCGCCGCCATCGTCTTCAGCCACCAGATCAATGCTGAACGAGCCCGCCGCCTGCTCCCGCTCGGCATTGACCAGGTTCAGGTCCAGCGCGTTGTTGAGCACGTCCAGATTCTGCTGAAGCCATTGGGTGAAGTCGTAAGCCTCGTGCTTCCAGACTTCCCGCAGTGACACACGCTGGAGTTTTCCGATAGGGGTGGTGTTCATGCCGGCTCCGGTTGAGATACCCATTGGCGCACGTCGATCTGGCCGGTGACGGCGGCGGAAATCAGGGCGGTGCGGCGCTCTTGCAGGAGAGCAATGGCGGATTGAGCCTCGGCCATCAAAGCCGCAATCCTAGCTGTCTCTTGATCCAAAAATCTAGTAATCACCAATTGTTCTGCCAGCGGCGGAACCGCCATTGCAAAAGTCAGCAAGCTCGACTGCGGTAAGTTATTGGCCATGCCATTGCCTCCGCTAAGCGCGTTCTCAATTTGAATCCGCAGGGGGCGCGAGTTAAGCGCCGCAACGAAAAAGGCCGCGTTGACGGAATCCTTCAACTTGAGGCGAAAGATTTTGTCTGAGAGCATCAGCCGCTCGCGGGTAGCCTGGACCAACGCAGTTGAACCCACCAGCTCAGGTGAACCGCTGGCGCGGGACATAAGTACATCGCCAACGCAGACTTCGTAAGCCTTTTCAGGCGACAACTCTGGGGGCAGTGCCTTGTTCTCAGACGGACGAAAAATTCCGCCGTTGATGCAACCCGCTTTGAGTACGCCCCACTCCTGATCCTCTGCCTCGCGGGCGAAGCATTCAGGACTCCAGCCTTGTTCGATAGCGCTGATCACCCGGCGCAACGCATAAACCTCCCAATGCGCTGGGACGTCCCCCAGCCACTCCACCCCAGAGTCCTTCATCGGCACCGTCGGGTCCAGCCCCTTGGTCACGGCATGGGAGATGACGGCCTGGCGCTTTTCCTGCAGCAGGGCGATGAGCTTTTCCTGCTCGGCCACCAGAGCGTCGATCTTGGCGGTTTCGCGATCAAGAAATAGATTGATCGCGTGCTGTTCAGCGGCGCTAGGTAGAGGAAGAATGACATTTGCCGCTTCCGCCCATCGAAATTCGGTCGAACGCTCGCGCACTCCCTTAGCCAGCGAGTTAATGAAGCCGCTCAACGCGAAATGGCGCAGAAATCGAGCGTAGTAGAGAGAACTAATACCGTCATCTTTTGGCGTGCACACCGAATAGACAGGCGTCGATTTCCCATCAGAATCTGAAACACCGATAGCACCAGCAAACGAATCCATCGCGTGAATAACTAAGTCACCCTTGCGTACGCCTTGGTAGCCAATCTCCTGCAAGGCATTGGTAAAGCCGTCTTCCCGACGGTTTGACCGAAGAGTGACCTCGCCATCTCTAAATGCCGTGACGATGCCGTCATCCTCTCGGGGTGGGCGACGCATGAGATTGAACAAAAACTTCAACCTGCGCAACTCCCATTCCGTTGGGATGCTGTCAAGCCAAGACAGTCCGGTGTCCCTGTACGCCGGATACCGCGGAAAACTCATGCCGACAGCCCCTTGATCATGGTCAGGATGCGGTCGGTGGTCTGCTTCAGCTCGGCATCAATCTCAGCCAGTGGGCGCGGCGGCTTGAACACGTAGAAGTGGCGGTTGAACGGTATCTCATAGCCCACCTTGGTTTTCTCGTGGTCTATCCAGGCGTCGGGTGCGTGCGGCAGCACTTCGCGCTGGAAGTAGGTGTGCACGTCTTCGCCCAGCGGCACGTTTTCGGTGTCGCGCAGGCTGGCGTCGGGCTGAGGCTGCCCTTTTTGCTTGCCCTTGCTGCCCAGCACCACGTTGCCCGCTTCGTCGCGCAGCGGCCGCTCCACGGTGATGGTCTGGTAGCCAAAGGCCTGGTTGCTGAAGATGCGGCTGATGGGCTTGCCGTCTTGCTCGGCCTCCATGAAATTACCAAACAGACGGGTAATCTCGTCGATATGGGCTTCGCTCAGTTCCTTGCGTTTGCTGCCCAGGCTCTTGCGCATCTTCTGCCACATGGCGCTGGCGTCGATCAGCTGCACCTTGCCCTTGCGCGCGGCGGGCTTGCGGTTGCTGACGATCCACACATAGGTGCTGATGCCGGTGTTGTAGAACATGTCGGTGGGCAGGCCAATGATGGCTTCCAGCAAGTCGTTTTCCAGCACGTAGCGGCGTATCTCGCTTTCGCCGCTGCCGGCGCCGCCGGTGAACAGCGGCGAGCCATTCAACACAATGCCAAAGCGGCTGCCGCCGTCCGCCGCCGGGCGCATCTTGCTCAGCAGGTGCAGCAGGAACAGCATGGAGCCGTCAGACACGCGGGGCAGGCCCGGGCCAAACCGGCCGTTGTAGCCCTGCTGCTCGTGCTCCTTGCGCACTTCTTTCTCCACCTTCTTCCACTCCACGCCAAAGGGCGGGTTGGACAGCATGTAGTCAAACTTGTGGTGCGTGTGGCCGTCGTCTGACAGGGTGTTGCCAAAGGCGATGTTGGCCACGTCCTGGCCCTTGATCAGCATGTCGGCCTTGCAGATGGCGTACGACTCGGGATTCAGCTCCTGCCCGTGCACCGTCAGGCGGGCCTGGGGGTTGTGTTCCTCCAGGTATTCACCGGCCACGCTGAGCATGCCCCCCGTTCCTGCTGTGGGGTCGTACAGCGTGCGCACCACGCCGGGCTTGCTGAGGATGGCGTCGTCTTCAATAAAGATCAGGTTGACCATCAGCCGGATGACTTCACGCGGGGTGAAATGCTCTCCGGCGGTTTCGTTGCTCAGCTCCGCAAACTTGCGGATCAGTTCCTCAAACACCAGCCCCATCTGCACATTGCTGACCGCCTCGGGGTGCAGGTCGATATGGGCAAACTTCTCCGTCACCTGGTACAGCAGGCCGGCCTTGGCCAGGCGCTCCACCTGGGTATGGAATTCAAAGTGCTCGAACACGTCGCGCACGTCCTTGGAGAACGCCTGCACATAGCTGTACAGGTTTTGAGCGATGTGGCTGGGATCGCCCAGCAGCTTTTGCAGGTCCAGCGCAGAGCTGTTGTAGAAGGTCTGCCTGGCCTTGCGCAGCAAGAAGGGCTCCGGGTTGACGCCGGCATGGGTTCTGGCGGCCAGCTCGGCCAGCACGGCGGGCTTGGTGGACGCCAGCACGCAGTCCAGCCGGCGCAGCACGGTAAAGGGCAGGATGACCTTGCCGTAGTCAGATTGCTTGTAGTCGCCGCGCAGCAGGTCGGCCACAGACCAGATAAAGGCAGATAGGGTTTGCTGATTCATTGCCGCCGAGTTTAGGGGCTGTTGCCCGCAGCGGAATGCAAACGTGAACTGGCGGGAAATCCCGCCAGTTCACGCTGGGCCCTTTATGGCATGGGCCAGCCCCTTTTACTCAAACCACAGCTTCAGCGTCGGACGGAACTGCTCGGTGCCGTCGGAGCTGTCGCGCATGAACGATGTCTTGCCTGACACGGTGGGCACCAGCACGAATCCGTGGTTGTTCTGCGGCTGGTCGATCCAGCGCTGCACCACCGCCGGGTTCAGGTTGACGGTGCGGGTGTCGGCGGCGGCGCTGTTGAAGCCGGTGATCTGGAACGTGAGCGCGTTGTTCCAGTCGGTGCCGCCGCTGCCGAGCGTTGCCCAGTTGCTGGCGCCGTTGCGCTGCGTCCAGCCGAACTTGGTGGACAGCGGGTTCCACGCAGCGTCCAGCACCATGCCGTTGAGCGTGTAGCCGCTGGCACCGAAGGTGAAGGTCAGCGCCAGCTCGGCACGCGTCACACGGCGGCCTGCCAGCGTCTCCAGCCCGGCAAAGCGCACGAAGCTGCGCGTTTCATAGCCGCTGGCACCGTCCACGCGGAACGAACCCGTCTTGCCCTGCGGTACCACCACGCCCCGGCCGTTGGTGCTCGACAAGCCCTGGCTGGTCACACCCACGTCGGTCACGCCCTGGTAGCCGTTCAGGCCCTGGCGCAGCACCAGCTCGTTGGCCACCGGCACGGGGGCCGGCGTCACGGGCAGCGGCGGGTCATTGACCGGCGGGTTCTGCCCCGGCGGCGGCGGTGTCGGGCTCGAAGGCGGGGTGGGCCCGGATGGCGGCGGCGGCGGCGTCCCCGGCGCGCCACTGTTGTAGTTCAGCTCCGTGGGCGTGTACAGCTGCGGCGCCGGGCGCGGCGCTGGCGGCGGGTCGCCGGCAAACACGGGCGGCGGCGCAATGTGAGCCGGCAGCGCACCGGCCACCTGCACCTCGCCGTTGGCGCCCTGCACGTCCAGCGTGCCGCCCAGTGCGTTGATGGCAAAGCGGGCCGTGGCCACCCGCCCGTCCGCGAGCTGAATGCGTGCGCCCACCTGACCTTCGGCATCGGCGCGCGTGGCGCTCAGCACCGCGCCGTTGGTGTCCATCACATGCAGGAACACATTGGCCGTGCCTGTGCCGCTGACTTCAGCGCGCCACCAGTCGCGGCTGACCGAGCGGTCTGCGTTGTGGAAGGTCGATGTCACCACCGCCGTTTCGGCATTGGCCGGGGCCAGCGTCTGCACGCGCAGGGTGTTGCCGTTGTTGTTGACGGTGATCTCGCCGCCCTGCGCCACAGGGGCCACGGGGGTGTTCAGCAGCCAGCTCTGTCTGGTGGGCACGGTCGTTTCCACCCGGTCCAGCACCACAAAGGTGCTGGGGCGGATGAACAGGAATTCGCGCTGCACTTTCTTCACGCGGTCGTTCTGCTTGTTCTGGTGGCGGGCGTAGTCGCCATGGCGCCAGCTGTACACCGGCGTCAGGTCGGCCGCCATGTAGGTGTAGCGCGGGTTGTCCGCCAGCGCCATCACGCGGCATGGCTGCGTGTTGGGCATCATCTGCACCTCGGCACCATCGGGCATGTTCAGGCGCATCAGGTTGTGCAGCGACATGAACTGCTCGGTGCCCGACAGCGATCGCTGCAGCGAGTCGTAGGCCAGCCAGTCGTTCCTGAACAGCATGAAGCTGCCCTGGTCCGCATGGGCATGGCTTTCGTCGTAGCGGCCGCACTGGAAGTGGCCGTAGGTCGCGTCGGTCTTCCAGTCCGAGCGCATCATCAGGTTGCCCGTGCCCTCACCCCAGTAGGTGGTGGCCAGCGCTGAGCGGTCCACCTCGGGCGTGACGCTGGCCTTGGGCAGGCCGTGCAGCACGTCGGCGTAGTAGTCGTAGTCGTAGCGCATGCGCGGCACGCTGGAGTTCATCACCACGTTGCGCGCCACGCCGGCCAGGCGTTCGTTCGGGTACAGCGCGATCAGCTGCTGCAGGTAGTCGCGGTTGTAGTCATGCAGCTCGCCCGTCACGCTGCGGGTGGAGTCGCCCACCACGGCGCGGCGGTCCAGCGTGGGGGTGATGGTGTGGATTTCCTGCGCGATCGACGCCAGCGTGTGCGGCGTCTTGTCCGCCAGGCGTTCGCCGGTGGAGCGTTCCCAGGTGTCATACACCGTCCACAGCGTGCGGGTGGACACGCCGTAGCCCGTGCCTTCGGTCGATCCGCCGCCCTGCACCTTGGCGTTGAGCAGCGGGATCAGCTCGCGCTCGATCTTCTGGTTGCGAAAGATGTCCAGCCATTCCTGCGCCTGCGGGTTGTCGCCATGCGTGGCCAGGCCCAGCTGCATGCCGGCGTTGATGAAATGGCGGTAGTAGTTGTTGGCCGGGTTATTGGTGGCCCAGCCGCTCCAGTGGTGGTTGCGTCCGCCCCATTGCGCCGTCATGCCGCTGGTGGCGTTGCCCGGCGCCTTCCAGACGTTCCACATGGCCTGGTTGCCATAAGCGATCCAGCGGGCTTTTTGCTGCTCCGTCAGGCCGTCATAGGCCCAGTCGTACACGCGCGCCAGATTGCCCAGGTACCAGTCCACGCCCAGGTAGCTGTTGCCGTGCACGGCCGGGTAGCCGCCGCCGGCAATCAGCGCTTCTTCGGCCGCGATGATTTCATCCATGCGCGCAATGGCCACGTCGCGGTAGCGCACCTCGCCTGACATCTGGTAGACCAGCGCGGCGAACCACGGCGAGAAGTTGTACGGCCGACCACCCGCCACCACGGTGTCTACCAGCGATTTGAGCCGCATGGCCTCCGGCGTGCCGCGGGCGTACTTGTCCTGCAGGCAGGCCTTGAGCTCGGCGTTGGCCAGCAGCAGCTTGGGGCGTGTGGTGGAGATGACGGGCGCCGCCGCGTTGCTGCGCGTCACATCGCACGCGGCCAGCGGGTCCACCGGCACAAAGCGCGCCGTCACCGTGCGCGCGCTGCTCAGGTTGACGTTGCAGCTCACAAAATCCGAGCAGATGCCGTTGGCTTCCCAGCGGTCAAAGGCAAAGCCCGGCGCGGGCACGGCGCGCAGGCTCACCACCGTGCCCTGGGGAATGTTGCCCACGCAGGTGGTGGTTTCGCAGTCCAGCCCGTGGGGCACCGAGTACACGCGGCCTTGCCCGCCGGTGACCAGCACGGTCAGGGCCACCGTGGGCACCTCGGCCACAGCGGCGCTCATCCTTGCGTAAGCGCCCTCACCGTCAGCCTGCGCCACGGGTGCGCTGCCTGCACCCACACCGGTTGGGCTGCCCGCGCCACCCCCCCCGCCACACGCCACCAGCAGTGCGCTGACAGCCACTGTTACCGCGCTCGCGGCAAATCGCTTTTTCATGGATTTCCTCCGTTGGTTGATCGGTCGTTCAGGCAGCCAGCGCGGGCTCGGCCCGGGCCGCGGGCTGCGCAGCCCGCGCCTGGTTCTTGGCATACGCCAGCAGCTCATGCGTCCACAGCGCAAACCACTCAAACACCTGGTCCACGCGTTGCAGCGCGTCGCGCTGCTGGTCGGGCGTGAGGGTGATTTCGGCCAGCTCCGCGTGGTCGTTGTTCATGGCGTGGCCCGATTCCAGGTTGAAGTGATGTTCGCCGCAGTAGCGCAGCTCGGTGCCTGTGTCGTGCTGGTACTGCGCCGCAATGGACGATGTCAGCGCAAACAGCACGTTGCCGGTTTCCTCGATCGCCTCAATGACGGCCAGGCGCACCACCGGCTCGGCGCCCCAGATGAGGTGCGCCAGGCGGTGGGCCAGCAGGCGGTTCTGGATGGTGGCGTCGCTGTACAGGAAGCGCAGCGTGTCGCCGGGCGACCGCTTCACATCGTCATGGCCCAGCTTGGTGAAGTCTTCCAGGTACCAGGGCCAGTGGTGGTCGTCTTCGTAGCTGTGGGCGTTGATCATCTTCTGCCACGGGTCGTCGGTGGGCTCCACGCGAAGCACCAGCCGGTTCAGGTCGCCAAAGCTCATGATGAAAGACGCCATGCACGGAAAGAAGGCCAGGCGTTCGCGCGGGCTGAGGTCGTCGTCGCGCAGGAAGTCAAAGAACGGCAGCTTCGCGTAGGCGCGCTTGTGCTGGAAGATGTGCTTGAGTACGGGTTTCATGGGGGGTACAGCTTGAAAAGAAAAGAGGTTCAGTTGGACAGATCGATCAGGTTGAGCAGGAAGCTCGCGCCGCTGCGACCGGCATGCGCTGCCTGGGCCAGCAGCACAGCCGCGCGGGCCGGGTTGCGGGATACCTGGGCGCCGTAGTACACGCCGCCGTGAAACAGCATGAAGCCCGCGCGCTCGGCGGCTTCGGCATTGCCGGCGGCGGCCAGCTGTTCGTACATCTGCAGCGAGCGGCTGAACTGGCCCTGGAAATAGGCCTGATGCGCCTCGTCCAGCGTGGCTGCGGGGTTGGCGCTGACGGCACTTGCGCCCGCCAGGGCCAGCAATGCCAGTGTTTTTCTGAAGTGGTTCATGGTGTGGTTCATCCCATCAAAGGTTGCAAAGCGGTCTGGATGCGCTTCATCTGTTCGCTGCTCACCATCTGCGCCAGGGCGCGGGCAAAGCGCGGCTCCTGCACGCCCGAGACGATGTACTGCCAGCGGTAGGCGTCCAGCAGCCCGGCGGCCACGGCCTGCGCCTGCGCCTGCGTGAGCACGCGGTCGCAGTGGCTCAGGAAGTAGTCCGCGTCGGCGCGGGCCTGCTGCTGCACGATGCCGTCCACCGCGCCTACCAGGGCAATCAGGTCGTCCACCGCGCGGTCGCGCTCGGCGCTTGAGATGCGCTCGTTCTCGCGCTCCCATTCCAGCTCGTCCAGCAGCGCGTGCTGGGACTCTTCCTTCCAGTGGTAGAGGAATACGTCCTTGTACAGCTCGGAGATTTCCTCGTCGGCATCGATGCTGTGGCGGTAGTGCACCTGGGTGAACAGCTCGATGTGGCAGGTCAGCGCCAGCACCGCCCAGGTGGACGCCTGCAGCACCTGCGCGGCCACCGCGTTGGCCGTGGGCAGGAACAGGTAGCCGTCGTGCATGCCGTTGGCCGCCAGCCGCTCGATGCGGCGAAACAGCTCCTGGTGCTTGAGCTCTTCGTCGGTAAAGCGCACCAGCGCCTCCAGCGCCACCTGGTCGCCATACCAGTGGTTGCGGCTGATCTCCAGCATCTTGATGCCGATGAAGCGCTCCACCAGGCCAAACATGTTGGCGTAGGTGCGGCCCTGGATCTGGCTCAGGCGCAACCGCTCCAGCGGCGCCAGGAAATCCAGCCGGCTGATGCGCGACAGGCCGTCGGGCAGGAAGGGCTTGGAGAAATCAAATTCACGCGCGCGGATCACGTCGCGGTCAATGTCCCAGCGGATGCGTTTCGATGCGGCAATGCATTTCGCATACTGCTCGGTGTGGGTGGAGGTCATGGTCATTCGTTGCAGGGTGAAGGTCGACATCAGTCAGGGGTTGAAAAAGCAAAGGCCGCCCGGGCGGCGCGGGCGGCGCGGGCGCCCG
>JBEIPU010000075.1:0-18524 GCA_040376925.1 Caenimonas sp.
GTGAACGGCCCGCCCAAGGAGGTGATCGCGTTCCAGCACCCTTTCATCCACCATTTTTTCCTGGGCGAACGGGGCCAGCGCGCGATGGAGCTGCTGCGCGAATACCCGTTTGCGGTTTAGAAAGAGAGCATCACCATGGAAAACAAATCCCATGCACTTGCCGCCGGCATCTTTGTGCTGGTGGCCAGCGCCCTGCTGGCGGCGTTGGCCGTGTGGCTCACGCGCGACCAGGGCGAATACCACCTGTATGAAATCTCCACCAGCGAGATCGTCTCGGGCCTGCAGCCGCAGGCGCCCGTGCGCTACCGCGGGGTGGACGTGGGCAAGGTGGCCTCCATCGGCTTTGACCCGCAAAAGCGCGGCAATGTCCTGGTGCGCCTGCAGGTGGACGAGGCCGCGCCCATGACGCAGGCCACCTTTGCGCAGCTGAACTTCCAGGGCGTGACGGGCCTGGCCTTTGTGCAGCTGGACGACGGCGGCAAGGCGGCCGCGCCGCTGGCCCCCAACGACGAGCAGCCCCCGCGCATCCCGCTCAAGCCCAGCCTGTTTGGCAAGCTGGCCGAGCGCGGCGAGGTCATCATCGACCAGGTGGAGAAAGTCACGACCCAGATGAACAAGCTGCTGGCCGACGACAACCAGAAGCGCATCGCCACCGCGCTGGAAGGCGCGGCCCAGGCCACGCAGAACGTGGCGGCGCTGTCGGCCCGCATGCAGGTGGTGCTGGACGCCCAGCTGGGGCCGGAGCGCGTGAACGTGCCCGCGCTGGTGAAAGAGACGACGGCCACGATGAAGGAGGCTTCGGCCACCATGAAGTCGCTTCAGGCCACGTCCGACAAGGCCGGCCAGGCCGTGGACGAGGTGGCCAGAACCGCACGCCGGCTCAATGAAAAGGACGGCCCCATCGACCGCCTGGCTGAAGGCACCGAGGCGCTGTCGGCGGCGGCGGATGCCTTCAACGCCGCCACGCTGCCGCGCATCAACCAGGTCACCGACGAAACCTCGCGCGCGGTGCGCCGCCTGAGCCGCGCGGCCAATTCCATCAATGACAACCCGCAATCGCTGATCTTCGGCAACGGCGCGGCCAACCCCGGCCCCGGCGAACCCGGCTTTGCGGCGCCCCAGGGAGCCAACCGATGAAACCGCACACCACTGCCTTGCCCGCGGCTGCGCTGGCCGCGATCCTGCTGGCCGGCTGCGCGGGCCCTGACCGGCCCGTGCGCGCCACGCTGTACGACTTCGGCCCGGGCGCCACGCAGGCGCAGCCGGCTACCCGCATCGCGCCCTTGCCGCCGATTGCGCTGGCCGATATTGATTCGGGCGGCGCGCTGGACAGCAGCGCCATGCTGTACCGCCTGGGCTATGCGGACGCCAACCAGCTGCGCCCCTATGCCCAGGCGCGCTGGACGGCTGCGCCCGCGCAGCTGGTGCGCCAGCGCGTGCGCGAACAGCTGTCGCAGCGGCGCGTGGTGCTGAACACCGGCGAGGGCGCCGCGCTGCTGCGCTCGGGCGGCGTGGCCCCGCGCGTGCTGCGCCTGGAGCTGGAGGAGTTCAGCCACCTGTTTGAATCCCCCACGCAAAGCGTGGGTGTGATCCGACTGCGCGCCACGCTGGCAGAGAACACGCCGTCGGGCGAAAAGCTGCTGGCCCAGCGCGTCGTGATCGTGCAGCGCCCCGCGCCCACGGCCGATGCGCCGGGCGGCGTGCGCGCCCTGGCCGCCGCCACCGACGCGGCCGCCGAGGAACTGTCGCAATGGCTGCAGCAGGTGCCGTGAGCACGCCCGTGGCAGCAGCGCTGGCGCCTGCCGGGCCGTGTGAAAACCTGTCGCAGCGGCCCGACCTGCTGCGCAACTCGGCGTTGCTGCAGGACTTCACCGCGGCCGAGGCCGATGTACTGGGTGCGGCCATGCAGCTGGTGCGGGCCGGCCCGGGCCAGGTGCTGATTGCCGAAGGCACGGTGGACGACTGGATGATGCTGCTGCTGGCCGGCACGGTGGACGTGACCAAGCGCAAGGTGGGCGCTGAAAGCGACGGCGAGGAGGCGGGCGACATCACGCGGCTGGCGGTCATCCGCCCCGGCGCGGTGATCGGCGAGATGTCCATGCTGGACGGTGAGCCGCGCTACGCGACCTGCACCGCGCTTGACGATGTAGAGGCCGCCGTGCTGACGCGCGCGGCCGTGGGCAAGCTGATCCACGACGATCCAGCCGTGGGCGCCAAGCTGCTGGTCAAGATCACGCAGCTGCTGGCGCAGCGGCTGCGCAACACCAGCAACCAGCTGGTCAAGAAGCTGCGCGCAGACGTGCATACCAGTCCACCCGGCGCGTCATGACCATGATGAGCGCCAGCACCATGAACAGTGCCAGCGCGCCCACCACCAGCGCTGTCTGCTCCAGCTGCAGCAAGGCAAACAGCAGCCCGTACAGCACCGCGATGCCCAGCCCGAAGGGGCCGCCGCGCGTCCAGTGGCCCAGCATGTGGCTGGCGTAGTAGGTCAGCAGCAGCACGCAGGCGGCCGCAGCCAGGCCATAGGCCAGCCCGAATGCCATGTGCTCTGACAGGCTGACCAGCAGCAGGAAGAACATCGCCATGGCCGCGCCCACCAGGAAGTACTGGACCGGGTGCACGCGCAGCGATTTCATGAATTCAAACAGGCCCACCGCAATGAAAGTCAGACCGATGAACAGCAGCCCGTATTTGGTGGCGCGGTCGCTCAACGCGTAGGTGTCGGCCGGGTCAATGAACCGCACGCCAAACGCATCCAGGCAGCCGCGTGCGGCAGGCTGAGAGTCGCCTGCAGCGGGATCGGCCGGCGCGAAGGGTATGGCGCACACAGGCTTGCCCAGATAGACGTCCTGCTGCGCCGTGCTGGCCAGCGAGCTCACGCGCCAGCTGGCCGAGAAGCCCTGGGCCCCCACGTCGCGCTCGGCCGGCAGGAAGCGGCCCTCAAAGCTGGGGTGAGGCCAGTTGGATGTCCATTTCACCTCGTTGGCGCCACCCAGGGGGACGATGGACAGGCGCTCTGTCCCCACCAGCTCCAGTTCCATGTCCGCGGACAGCGGTGCATCCCAGTCGGCCACGGGCGCCAGCGCGGCATGAACGCCTTTGGGGTAGTGGCCGTGAAAGGTGCCCGGCTTGAGCGCCGCGCCATGGCCGTTCAGTTGCAGGCGGGCATGCCGTATGCCCCGCGCATCGGACACGGCCACCATCAGCACCGGCTGGCCGCAGCCCAGGCGCGAGCCGGCATGCTGGCGTGTGGGCCGCAGCGCCGCCAGGTCCGTCCATTGGGCGCTCAGGCGCGTCTTGAAGGCAAACGCCTGCGTGGCGTGCAGTCCGCGCGCGCGTGGCTGAAGCTCGCTGGTGCCGTGCGCGCTGAGCGTGACCGGCGGCGCCGACAGCCGGAACTCGCGCCGCTCGGTCTTCACCTGCCTGTCCACGGCAACGTCCCATTCTTCCGTGCACGACACATGGATCAGCGGCCCCAGCAGGGCCTGCGAACCGGCCAGGCTTTGGGCTACGCCCTCAATGGTGATCGCACGGTAGCGCTGGCGGTCCTGGACGATGGCGCTGATCTGGATGAGCGCGGCAACGAGCAGCGCCAGAACCAGCATGATGGAAACAATCTTGGCTTTCACAAACCCTCCTGTGGTTGAAGCAGGGGCCAGTGTGCAAAGGCCGCGTGAACTGCCGGTGAGCTGTGTGAGGCGGGTGTGAAGTCGTGCAGGCAGTCTGTTCAGGCAGCGGTGCCGGGCGCGAAATGCAGCACCACACGCAGGCCCGGCTGGGTGTTGTGCACCGTCATGTGTCCGCCATGCAGCACCATGATCTGGCGCACGATGGCCAGGCCCAGCCCGGAGCCCTTGGTCTGGCTGTTCGGTCGCACCGTGGAGAAAAAGCGCTCGCCCAGCCGGGCCAGCGCGTAGTCCTGCACGCCGGGGCCGGCGTCCTGCACCGCGATCTGGCCGGGGCTTGCCTGGATGCTGATGGTGGAGCCGGCTGGCGCAAAGGCGCGGGCGTTGTCCAGCAGGTTGTTCAGCGCGAGCTCCAGCAGGGCCGGCTCGGCCAGCAGCGTCAAGCCTTCGGGTGCGGCATCGACCTGCACCGTATGGCCCATGCCGCCGGCCGGGTGTGTGCCTGCAAACCGCTGCAGAAAGGGCGCCAACGGCACGGGCACTTTCTCGACGGAGGCCTGGCGATGCTCCAGTTTGCTCAGCTTCAGCATGCGGTCCACCAGGTTTTGCATGCGCAGTGTCTGGTCCATCACCTGGGCGGAGAATTCGCGGCGCGCCTGGGCGGGCAGATCGTCCTGCAGCAGCTCGCCCGCGCCGCGCAGGGCCGCCAGCGGGCTTTTGAGCTCATGGGTGAGCGCGCGCACATAGTCTTCGATGTACTCGTGGCGTTCCAGGCGCTCGCGCATGGCGTTCATCGCGCGGGCCAGGTCGCCCAGCTCGCCCGGGATGTCGGGCACGGCGGGCTTGGCGCCCTGCTCCACGGCATTGGCATAGCGGCGCAAGCGGCGCACACCGGCCACCACCCACAAGGTCACGATCACACCGATCAGCGCCGAGATGGCCAGCAACACCAGCCCGCTGAGCAGGATCTTGCGCTCGGCCCGGTCAATGAATGCCTGGATGGTGGCAACCGGCTTGGCCACCGTCAGCACGCCGATCACCTTGCCGCCGTGGTTGACCGGCGCGGCCACGTACATCACCGAAGTGGTGTCGTCGCTTTGCACCAGCCGGGTGGCGCGGGCGCCGTATTCACCGCGCAGCGTGCGCGCCACATCGCGCCACTGAGAATAGTCCTGCCCCACCGCGGCGTTGTCGGAGTCGAACAGCACGGTGCCGCGGGCATCGGTGACGTAAATGCGAAAGTCCAGCGACTGCTTGTTCAGCCCCCAGATTGCCGCGTCGATCGGGCGGCGTGCGTAGTTGCGCACATGCGCGGCGAAGCGGCCCGACTGCATGGCGCCCTGGGCCAGGTCATCGCTGGCCAGCTCGGCCAGGATGTTGGCGGTATCCACCATCATGTCTTCCATCACCTCGCGCACGCTGGGCTTGACCTCGGCCACAAACACGCGCAGCACGAAGAACCCCGCCAGGCCCGTGACCAGGAAGAAGCCGAACAGCAGGCGCAGGCCCAGGCGCATCAGTCGTCCGGCGCCATCGTGTAACCCATGCCGCGGTGGGTCACGATGTAGTCACGCCCCGGCGATGCGGCGTGCAGCTTGGCGCGCAGGGTCTTGATGTGGGTGTCCACCGTGCGGTCCGTGCTTTCGGAGTCCGCGCCCCAGGCGGCGCGCAGCAGGCTGTCGCGGCTGCGGATGCGGCCCTTGTGGTCCAGCAGGTCCAGCAGCAGGCCATATTCGCGGCGGGTCAGATCCAGCGCCTGGCCCTGCAGCCAGATGCGCCGGCCCTCGCGGTCCACCTGGAACGCGCCCTTGTGCGCCACGGCCTGCGCCGCGGGCAACGCCTGGGTACGCCGAAGCAGGCCCTTGACCCGTGCGACCAGTTCGCGGGGGCTGAACGGCTTGGTGACGTAGTCGTCCGCGCCCAGCTCCAGGCCCAGCACACGATCAATTTCCTCGCCCTGCGCACTGAGCACCAGGATGGGCAGGGTGTCGCGCTGGCGAAGTTCGCGGCACAGGTCCAGGCCGCTGCCGTCGGGCAGGCCGATGTCCAGCACCAGCAGGTCAGGTGGCGCGCTGCGCAGCTGTGCGCGCGCATCGGTCAGCGTCAGGCTGTGCGAGACAGTGAAGCCTTCACGTTCCAGGGCGTACGCCGTCGTTCGGGCGATCGCGGGGTCATCTTCGACGAGCAGCAGGCGCTGGCGGTTCATGGCCCTAGCGGGTCAACCCCGGGAACAGCTTGACCAGCCCGTCGGCCATCACCTCCACCGCCAGCGCCGCCAGGATCAGGCCCATCAGGCGCGTCATGACGTTGATGCCCGTCTTGCCCAGCACCCGCGCAATCGGCTGCGCCAGCGCAAAGCACAGCGCTGTGGCGATGCCGATCACAACGCCGTAGCCCACCAGCGTGCCCAGCTGCCAGAAGCTTTTGGCCTTTTCGGCGTAGATCACCACGGTGGACATGGTGGCGGGCCCCGTGAGCAGCGGGATGGTCAGCGGCACCACGGCAATGCTTGCGCCCATGGCGGCTTTCTCCGCGCCTTCTTCCATTTCGTTGGTGTGGGGCTTGGCCTCGGCCGGCTGGGCGTTGAGCATGTTCAGCGAGCTGATCAGCAGCAGCATGCCGCCACCCACCTGGAAGCTCGCCAGCGAAATGCCAAAAAACTCCAGGATCTTCAGGCCCAGCAACGCGCTGGTGGCAATGACGACGAACGCGCTGAACGACGCCGTCCAGATCGTGCGGCGGCGCTGCGCGCGGCTGAAGCCCTGCGTGTAGTGGATGAAAAACGGCACGATGGCCAGCGGGTTCACGATGGCCAGCAGCGTGATCAGCGGCTTGAAATCCATCACTGCTCCCGCGCCAGCACGGTGGGGTCGGGCGTGCGGCGCTGGAACATGCCATAGCCTTCCATGTGTAGCACCTTGTCGCCATCCTGGTTGAACATCTCCCACACGGTCTGCACCAGGCCGACGTCGGCGCGCTTGCGCAAGGGGCGCGACTCCACGATGGTGTGGCGCAGGCTCAGCGTGTCGCCGGGGTACACCGGCTTGAGCCATTTGAGCGTCTCCAGCCCCGGCGAGCCCATGCTGGCGGCACGGCACAGGAAGTTGTCCACCATCAGGCGCATGGCCAGGCTGCAGGTGTGCCAGCCGCTGGCACACAGGCCGCCGAAGATGGACGCCTTGCCCGCGGCTTCATCCAGGTGAAAGGGCTGCGGGTCGAACTGCCGGGCAAAGTGCATGATTTCCTGGGCGGTGGGCGTCACGCTGCCCAGCTCCATGGTGCTGCCGGGCTCCAGGTCTTCCCAGTAGATGGTGATGTGCGGTGCGGGCATCAACGGCCTCCTGATACGTCGACAAGCGACATGGTGGTGTAGCTGGCTTCGTCGGACATCAGCCACACGATCGCCTGGGCCACTTCGTCGGCCGTGCCGCCACGCTGCATGGGAACCTGGTGTGCCAGGTCGCGCACGCGGTGGGGCAGCCCGCCTGAGGCATGGATCTCGGTTTCAATCAGCCCGGGCCGTACCGCGTTGACGCGGATGCCCTCGGCGCCGACCTCCTTGGCCAGGCCGATGGTCATGGTGTCGATGGCGCCCTTGGCAGCCGCATAGTCCACGTACTGGCCCGGCGCGCCCAGCCGCGCCGCGGCGCTGGACACATTGACGATGCTGCCGCCCCTGCCGCCGTGGCGTGTGCTCATGCGGCGCACGGCCTCGCGCGCGCACAGGAACGAGCCCAGGATGTTGATGTCGAACATGCGCTTCAGGCGCGCCAGGTTCATGTCCTCCACCCGGCTGGTCACGTCCACCACGCCAGCGTTGTTGACCAGCGCGTCCAGCCGGCCCCACTGCGCGTCCACGGTGGCAAACATCGCCAGCACCTGGGCCTCGTCGGCCACATCGGCCTGCACGGCCAGCGCGGTGCCGCCGCCCGCGCTGATCTGCTGCACCACGGCCTGGGCGGCCTGGGCGTTGGATGTGTAATTGACGGCCACGGCATAACCCTTGCGTGCGGCCAGCAGTGCCGTGGCGGCACCGATGCCCCGGCTGGCGCCGGTGATCAGAACGGTCTTTTTGTCGGTCGTGGCCAAAACCTGTCTCCTGCAGGGCTTCCGTGGGTAAGCTACAACCCGCATTACAGCACCATGCACGCCCGGTGCCATCCGCATAACTGAGGAGACATGCTTGAGCCAGACCATTGACTACTACTTTGCCCCGCAAAGCCCCTGGACCTATCTGGGCCACGAGCGTTTTGTAGCGATCGCCCGTGCCGCGGGCGCCACGGTGCGTGTGCTGCCGGCCGACCTGGGGGCGGTGTTCTCGGTGTCAGGCGGGCTGCCGCTGGGCAAGCGGGCGCCCCAGCGCCAGGCCTACCGGCTGGTGGAGTTGCGCCGCTTCTCGCAGCACCTGGGCCTGCCGATGAATATCCAGCCGCAGTACTTCCCGGTGGCTGCCGATGATGCGGCGCGGCTGATCATCACGGTGAACCAGCACGACGGCACTGATGCGGCGCTGGCGCTGAGCGGCGCGGTGTTTCGCGCCTGCTGGGAGCAGCAGCGCAACATGGCCGACGCAGCCACGCTCGCGGCGCTGCTGGCCGAATGCGCTTTGCCGGCGCAGCGGCTGGACGAGGCGCGCGGCCCGGACGTGCAGGCGCTTTATGAAGCCAACACCCGCCAGGCGATTGACGCCGGCGTGTTCGGCGCGCCAAGCTATGTCATCAACGGCGAGATTTTCTGGGGCCAGGACCGCCTGGACTTTGTCGAACGCCATCTCAAGCATCAAGGAAGCTGACCCATGGGCAATTTCATCGAACTCAAGGCCGCGGATGGCACCGCTTTTGCCGCTTACGTGGCGCAGCCTGCGGCCAGGCCGCGCGGCGCCGTGGTGGTGCTGCAGGAAATTTTTGGCGTCAACGCGCACATCCGCGCGGTGGCTGATGGCTATGCGGCTGACGGCTACCTGGCGGTGGCGCCTGCCACCTTTGATCGCGTCAAGCGCCAGGTGGAGATGGGCTACACCCCCGAGGACATCCAGGCCGGCTCGGCGCTGAAGGCGGCGGTCGAGGCGCTGCCCGCACCGGGCGTGCTGCAGGATGTGCAGGCAGCCATCGACCATGCGGCCAAAGCCAGTAACGGCGCCAGGGTCGGCATCGTGGGCTACTGCTACGGCGGCTTGCTGTCCTGGCGCGCGGCCTGCGAACTGCAGGGCCTGAGCGCTGCCGCGCCGTACTACGGCGGTGGCACCACCACCCTCGCCGCCGAGGTGGCGCGAAAGCCCCGGGTGCCGGTGCTGGCCCACTATGGCGAGCGCGACAAGCACATCCCGGTGGACACTGTCCAGGCGTTCAGCCAGGCGCACCCCGAGGTGACCGTGCATGTGTACGCTGCCGACCACGGCTTCAACTGCGACCACCGTGGCTCCTACGACGCAGCAGCGGCGGCGCTGGCGCGCGAGCGCACGCTGGCGTTCTTCAACCAGCACCTGGGCTGACGCCATGCGCCGCGCCCTGACCGCCTTGCTGGCCGCACCCTGGGCGGTGCTGTGCATGGCCGCCGCCGCCCAGACAGCGGGCTACACCGGCCCATTGTTTGACGCCCACCTGCATTACAACGAGGAAGCCTGGAACGGCCAGGTGGGCCCGCACCCGCTGGCCGATGTGCTGGAGCGCATGCAGCGCAACGGCGTCAAGGCCATCGTGGCCAACAGCCGGCCCAACGACGGCACCAAGGCGCTGGCGGCATCGCCCCAGACGCGCGCGGCCGGCGTGACCGTGGTGCCGTTCATCCGGCTGTACCGCAACCGCGCCGATTACAACAACTGGTTCCGCGACGACACCATCTATGACATGGTGCAGGCCGAATACGCCCGCGGCACCGCCAACGGCCCGTTCAAGGGCATTGGCGAGTTCCACCTGTACGACAGCGCCAATGCCAACGGCCACGTGGCCAAAAAGCTCATGGCCTTTGCCGAGGAAAAAAACCTCGCCATCCTGGCGCATGTGGACGACGTGGCGATTGACCTGCTGATGGCCAGCACCCCCAGCAAGGGCCAGAAAGCCCGCCTGATCTGGGCCCACACCGGCATCGGCGGCGCAAGCGCGGCGCGCGTGGACGCGCTGTTGGCCAGATACCCGCTGCTGATGGGCGAGCTGTCCTACCGACCGGGCCTGACCTGTGACGGCGGCAAGCTGTGTCCGGAATGGCGTGCGCTCATGCTCAAGTACCCGGGCCGCTTCATGATCGGCAGCGACACCTGGGTCAACCAGCGCTGGCAGTACTACGACGAGCTCATGCAGGGCTACCGCGTCTGGCTGGGCGACTTGCCGGCCGATGTGGCCAGGAAAATTGCCTGGGACAACGGCGCGAGTCTTTTTGGCGTGAAATGACATGATCCACCTGCACTACTATCCCAGCACGGCCGCGATGATCCCGCACATCCTGCTCGAAGAGCTGGGCGTGCCTTATGAGCGCGTGCTGGTGGACCGCGCAGCCGGCGCACACAAGTCGCCGGCCTACCTGCAGCTCAATCCCAACGGCCTGTTGCCCGCCATGACCGACGGCGACCTGGTGTTGTACGAGACGGCGGCCATCACCCTGCACCTGTGCGACACGCACCCGCAGGCGGCGCTTGCGCCCGCGCTGGGCACGGCGCAGCGCGCGCATTTCTACAAATGGCTCATGTGGCTGACCAACACGCTGCAGTCGGCGCTGATCATTTACTTTTATGGTGAGCGCTGGATGAACGAGGGCAATGCCGCAGGCACCGCCGAGCTGAAGGCCAATGCCCAGAAGAAGATCGGTGCCATGCTGGACCAGATGGACGCCCATCTGGCCAGCCACGGCGGCCCCTGGTTCATGGGCGCCGGCTACACCGCGCTGGACGCCTATGTGTTCACGCTGTGCCGCTGGACGCGCAATTTCAGCGCCGCGCCGGCACGCGAGCGGCCGCACCTGGGGCCGTACCTGCAGCGGGTGCTGGCACGCCCCGCCGTCCAGCGCGTGTTCGCCAACGAGAAACTCGCGCCGCCATTCGTCTGAGCCCAGTTGGGCGGATCAGCCACCGCCGGGCCGCCCCAAGGTGGCTGCGGCCCCCCCGGGGGGCCGCGACGACACGCAGTGCGGAGCGTGGGGGTCAGTCTTCGCGCCACTTCGCTTCCAGAAAGGCCACCAGTGCCTTGAGCGCGGCGCTGTTGTGCCGCCGCTGGGTGTAGGCGGCATACAGCCACACATCGCGTGGCGAATAGTCCTGCAGCGTGGCCACCAGCGCGCCGCTGTCCAGGTGCTGCTGCACCATGGGGCGGGGCAGGCACACGGCGCCCAGGCCGTGCAGCGCCAGGCCGACCAGCGGGCCGGCGTCGGTGGCGTCCATGCGGCTGCGCACGGGCACGCTCTGGATCTGGCCGTCGATCTCGAAGCGCCATTCGGCCTGGCTGCCCAGCAGCGAATAAGTCAGCGCGTCATGGTCGGCCAGGTCATCGGGGTGCTCGGGCAGGCCGCGCTGGTCCCAGTAGGCGGGCGTGGCGCACACCACAAAGTCAATCAGCTTGAGCTTGCGCACGATCAGCGTGGAGTCCTGGATGCGGCCCACGCGCAGCGCCACGTCGATGCCCTCGTCGACCATGTCCACCATGCGGTTGTTCAGGTCCAGGCTGATATGGACCTCGGGGTAGGTCTGCATGAACTCGCCCAGCAGCTGCGGCAGGTCAAACTGCGCCAGGCCGTGCGGTGCGGTCAGCCGCACGCGGCCGCTGGGCTTGCGCGCGTGCTGCTGCAGCTCCAGCCGCGTGAGCTCGAACATTTCCATCACCGGGGTGCTGCGCGCCAGCAGCAGGCTGCCGGCGTCGGTCAGGCTCACGGTACGGGTGGTGCGGTTGAGCAGTCGCACGCCCAGGCGCGTTTCCAGCTCGGCCACGTACTTGCTGACGTTGGCCTTGGACACATCCAGCGTGCGCGCCGCCATGGAAAAGCTGCCGCGGTGGGCGACTTCACGGAAGGTCCGTATGAGTTCGAGGGTGTCCATTGTTTCCGGCGGCGAAACGCACTGGTTCGTTTTGGGGCTGTTTAAAGCGGCAACTTGATGCGCATCTGCTTCTCACAGGAGAGCAGTGTCTGCAAACCTGAAAGACCAGATGGTCTGGCCTGTTTTAACTTTTGAAAGAGAACCATCATGAACGCATCCAGATTCCTCGCCGTTGCCGCCCTGTCCGCTGTTGCCGCCCTGGGCTCCGTGGCCCATGCCGACGAGGCTGACGCCTCCCAGTTCGCCGTGCAGTTTGACGGGGGTCGCACGCGCGCCGAAGTCAAGGCTGAAGCCGCGACCGTTGCGCAGAATCGCAGCACCGAGCCCGCCGGCTCGCGCGTGGCCGCCCCGGTGAATTCCGCCACCGACCGCGCCACGGTGCGCGCCCAGGCTGCCGAGGCGCTGCGCCTGGGCCAGATCTCGCACGGCGAAACCTACACGCTGTAAGCCGCGTGGCCTGCCTGGCGCCTCAGCGTTTGCTGGTGCGCGCCAGGTAGCGTTTGCGCCAGAACACCATCACCAGCGCGGCACTGACCAGCGCCATCGACGCCATCGCCCACCAGAAGCCGTCCTGGCGGTGGATCAGCGGAATGAATTCAAAGTTCATTCCAAAGATGCCCGCAATCAGGTTCAGCGGCAGGAAGATGGCCGTGAGCGCCGTGAGCGTGCGCATGATGTCGTTGGTGCGGTTGCTTTGCGCGCTGAAGTGGATCTGCACCACCGTCTCGGCGGATTGCTCCAGCCGCCGCGCATGGTGGACCACCCGCTGGATGTGCTCGATCACGTCGCGCGCGCGGGCGATCAGCTGGTCCTGCTGGGCCTGCGCCTGGCGGATGTCGGCGCCAAACGAAGACAGCGGCTGCTCGCGCAGGCTGTCCAGCCATTCCTGCATGGCGTCGTGCTGTTCGTCGCACAGGTCTTCCAGCACATGCAGCTGGCTGCGCGCGGACATGATTGAATTCCAGTTAGAAAAGCGCGCGTTGGGCTTGAGCAGCTCGGCTTGCCAGTGCTCCAGCTGCTGGGCCAGCTCCTTTCGCAGGTCCAGGTAGCTGTCCACCATCACGTTGACCATGCGCAGTACCAGGTCGGCCGGGCTGCTGGGCAGGCGGCTGCGCGCCGACGTGGCGTCCACGCTGAACTTGGCGTCCGACAAAAAGCGCTCCAGGAAGCTGCGCGCCGTGTAGCAGCCGCGCGGGTGCACGCTGACCAGCAGGTGGTCAAACACCACGAAGCCGACCGCGCGCGAGCTGATGCGGCTGAACGCGGCCGGGCCTTCGGTGCGCTTGCGCGGCGCGCCGCCCTGGCCGTGGTACGCGGCGATGGCCGCTTCATGCTCGGTCTCGACCCGGGTTTCCAGCTGGGTGGCCAGTCGCCGGAAGATCACCAGGTCGTAGACCGACGTGTAGTCGTAGTGCGAGGGGTGGGCGGCGTTGCCCAGGTCCTGGCAGTGCAGGTCCAGCAAGGCCGAGCCGCCCAGCTGCTGGGCGGCCTGCTGCAACTGCGGCAGCGAGGCTTCGAATTCATCGCGGTCCAGGAAGACCCACACAAAGCCGTCCGGCGGCACCTGCTGCGGCACCGCGTCGGCGAAACGCAGGCTGTCGGCGGTGAATTCAACGATCTGCACGTCAGCGCCTCAGCAACCGTGCCGCGTCCAGTGCAAAGTAAGTCAATACACCGTCGGCCCCGGCACGCTTGAAGGCCAGCAGGCTTTCAAGCATGACGGCGTCATGGTCCAACCAGCCGTTTTGTGCCGCCGCCTTGAGCATCGCGTATTCGCCGCTGACCTGGTAGGCAAAGGTCGGCACGCGGAACTCATCCTTCACGCGACGCACCACGTCCAGGTAGGGCATGCCGGGCTTGACCATGACCATGTCCGCGCCTTCGGCGATGTCCATGGCCACTTCGCGCAGCGCCTCGTCGGTGTTGCCCGGGTCCATCTGGTAGACCTTCTTGTTGCTCTTGCCCAGGTTGCCGGCGGAGCCGACCGCGTCGCGGAACGGGCCGTAGAACGCGCTGGCGTATTTGGCGCTGTAGGCCATGATGCGGGTGTGGATGAACCTGCGACCCTCCAGCGCGGCGCGAATCGCGCCAATCCTGCCGTCCATCATGTCGCTGGGCGCCACGATGTCCACGCCGGCCTCGGCCTGCGTCAGCGCCTGGCCGGTCAGCACCTCGACCGTTTCGTCATTCAGGATGTAGCCCGTGTCGTCCAGCAGCCCGTCCTGGCCGTGGCTGGTGAAAGGGTCCAGCGCCACGTCGGTCATCACGCCCAGGCCGGGGAACTCCTTTTTCAGCGCCCGCACCACGCGCGGCACCAGGCCGTCGGGGTTCAGCGCCTCCTTGCCGTCGGGGGTTTTCAGCGCCGGGTCGATCACGGGGAACAGCGCCATCACCGGGATGCCCAGGTCCACACATTCCTGCGCCACGGGCAGCAGCAGGTCCAGGCTCACGCGCTCCACGCCGGGCATGGATGGCACGGCTTCGCGCCGGCCCTTGCCGTCCAGCACGAACACCGGGTAGATCAGGTCGTGCGGCGTCAGCGCGTGCTCGCGGACCAGGTTACGTGTGAAATCGTCGCGGCGCAGCCGCCGCGGACGGCCATGGGGGTAGGGGGCATGCAGGCTCATGGAGAAAATTGTGCCTGATTGAGTTGCCGAGCGCCGCGCGTCCTGCGCGGCGCCGGCCTGAAAGATTGTTCTGTCTGATGGTACGCTGTTGCCAAAACTGTCACGGTCCAGACAGGTAAAGGGCGCTTTCCCCCTTGAAACCGACCGGCCGGTTTGTTAAATTAGCTGTGGGCGGTTCGCCGCTCCCCGCTTTTCCTCCCTGAGCGGGTGCCTTAATGTGTGACAGCAAAAAGGCTTCCCACCCCAGCCCTGTGCTGGGGTTTTTTTTGGGCCCCACCAGAATGCCCCCACTACACTCGGGCGCATGCTCTGGATCAAAGCCCTCCACATTGTTTTTGTCGCGAGCTGGTTTGCCGGCCTGTTTTACCTGCCGCGCATTTTTGTGAACCTGGCCATGGTGGCGCCCGAGTCCATTGCCGAGCGCGAACGGCTGCTGCTGATGGCGCGCAAGCTGCTTCGCTTTACCACCCTGCTGGCCGTGCCGGCCCTGGCGCTGGGTCTGTGGCTGTGGCTGGGCTACGGCATCGGCCGCGGCCCGGGCAACGGCTGGATGCATGCCAAGCTGGTGGTGGTGGCGCTGTCCATTGGCTACCACCATGTCTGCGCGGTGCTGCTGCGCAAGTTCGCGGCGGGTGCCAACCGGCGCGGCCATCGCTGGTACCGCTGGTTCAACGAAGCGCCGGTGCTGCTGCTGCTGGCGGCGGTGGTGCTGGTGGTGGTCAAGCCTTTCTGACGCACCGGTGCAGCACAAGACCTCCGCCTGGCCGCTGGCGCTGATTTATGCGGCGCTGGTGGTCTATGCCAGTCTGTACCCGTTTGACGGCTGGCGCGACCAGGGCATTGCGCCCTGGGCCTTTCTGGCCAGCCCGCTGCCCAAGTACTGGACAGGCTTTGACGTCGCCGCCAATGTGGCGGGGTATGTGCCGCTGGGTGTGCTGCTGGCGCTGAGCGCGATGCGCCGCGGCGGCGGGACGCAGGTGCGCGCCGTGCTGCTGGCCACCGGCGCGGCGCTGGGGTTGTCGCTGGCCATGGAGACGCTGCAAAGCTACCTGCCGGTGCGGGTGGCTTCCAACGTGGACCTGGCCCTGAATGTGGCGGGCGCCTGGCTGGGCGCGTCCATTGCCTGGGTGCTGGAGCGTCTGGGTGCCATCGACCGCTGGAGCCGCTTTCGCGACCGCTGGTTTGTGCAGGATGCGCGTGGTGCGCTGGTGCTGCTGGCGTTGTGGCCCGCCGCGTTGCTGTTTCCCGCCTCGGTGCCCTTCGGCCTGGGCCAGGTGTTCGAGCGGCTGGAGGCCGCGTTGGCCGAGTGGCTGGCAGACACACCGTTCCTGGAATGGATGCCTGTGCGCGAGATCGAACTGCAGCCGCTGGTGCCCGGCGTGGAGCTGCTGTGCGTGATGCTGGGCGCGCTGATCCCCTGCCTGCTGGCGTACTGCGTGGTGCGCACCATGGCGCGGCGCCTGCTGGTCATGCTGCTGGCGCTGGCCGTCGGCGTGCTGGCCACCGCGTTGTCCGCGGCCTTGAGCTGGGGCCCGGTGCATGCCTGGGCCTGGTTGAGCGCGCCGGTGCGCGCGGGGCTGGTGGCCAGCCTGGTGCTGGCGCTGCTGGCGCTGCCATTGCCGCGCCGGGGTAGCGCTGCGGTGCTGTTGCTGGCGCTGGCGGTGCACCTGAGCCTGCTGAACCAGGCGCCGGCCAGCGCGTACTTCACGCAGACGCTGCAGACCTGGGAGCAGGGGCGCTTCATCCGCTTCAACGGTCTGGCACAGTGGCTGGGCTGGCTCTGGCCTTACGCCGCGCTGGCCTATGTGCTGCTCGGCCTGTCGCGCCGAGAGCCCAAAAACTAGAATCGGCGCATGACTGACCCGCATTCCTACTACGGCCGCCACATCTTCTTTTGCCTGAATGAGCGCCAGAACGGCGAGGACTGCTGCGCCAACCACCACGCCAAGGAAGCCTTTGACCGCTGCAAGGCGCAGGTCAAGGCCGCAGGCCTGGCCGGCCCCGGCAAGGTCCGCGTCAACAAGGCCGGTTGCCTGGACCGATGCGCCGGCGGCCCGGTGGCCGTGGTGTACCCCGAAGCGGTCTGGTACACCTATGTGGACGGCAACGACATCGACGAGATCGTCGAATCGCACCTGAAAAACGGCAAGGTCGTGGAGCGCCTGGTGACGCCCGCGCACCTGGGCCGCTGAAGCCGTGAACGCGCAGACCCAAAAGCTCACGCTGGCCGGCGGCGCCGGTGCTGTGCAAGCGTTGCGCGATGACCCGGCGGGCGACGTGCCGACCAGGGGCGTGGCCGTGATCGCTCATCCCCACCCCCTGTTTGGCGGCACCATGGACAACAAGGTGGTGCAGACGCTGGCGCGCGCGTTCACCCAATGCGGCTGGACCGCGGTGCGCTTCAACTTTCGCGGCGTGGGCGCCAGCGCCGGCGTGCATGACGGCGGCGCCGGCGAGGCGGGCGACCTGCTGCAGGTGGTGCAGGCCGTGGCGCCGCAAGGCCCGCTTGCGCTGGCCGGGTTTTCGTTTGGCGCCTACGTCACTTGCGGCGCCATCGCACAGCTGTGGCCGCAGCGCGCCATCGACAAAATCGTGCTTGTGGGCACCGCTGCGTCGCGCTTTGACGTGCAGCCGCTGCCGCTTGAAGCCCATGACCGCGCGCTGGTTGTCCACGGCGAGCAGGACGATACCGTGGCGCTGGCCTCGGTCATGGACTGGGCGCGGCCGCAGTCGCTGCCTGTTACGGTTGTACCGGGGGGCGGGCACTTCTTTCACGGACAATTGCCGCTTCTGAAAAATCTGGTGGTCCGCCACCTCTGTTCCTGAATCTTCCCGAATGAAACGTTTTCTGCAGGCGCTGTGCGCGCCCTTCCTGGCCACGCTATGTGCTGCCGCTTTGGCCCAGGCACCCCAGCCCCCCGAAATCGCGGCCCGCAGCTACCTGCTGATGGACCTGACGGCCAACCAGCTGCTGGCGGCCAGGGACATTGATTCGCCGGTGGAGCCGGCGTCGCTGACCAAGCTGATGACGCAGTACCTCGTGTTTGACGCGCTCAGGGCCAAAAAGATTGACATCAAGCAGGCGCTGCCGGTGAGTGAGCGCGCCTGGCGCATGCCCGGCTCGCGCATGTTCATTGACCCCAAGATGAAGGTGCCGGTGGACGACCTGATCAAGGGGATGGTGGTGCAGTCGGGCAACGACGCGACCGTGGCGCTGGCCGAGGGCGTGGGCGGCACCGTCGAGCGGTTTGTGCAGCTCATGAATGAGCAGGCCAGGGTGCTGGGCATGAAATCCACCAGCTACAGGAACCCCGAGGGCCTGACCGAGGCGGGCCACACCACGACCGCGCGCGACCTGTCGATCCTGGCCACACGGCTCATGCAGGACTTTCCGGAGTACATGAGCTACTACGCGATCAAAAAATACCGCTACGAAGGCACGCCGGCTGCCAACGACACCAACCGCAACCTGCTGCTGTTTCGCGACCCGTCGGTGGACGGCCTGAAAACCGGGCACACCGAGGCCGCTGGCTACTGCCTGATCGCTACGGCCCGGCGCGACTATCCCAACCTGGCCCCGGGCGGGCGCCGCCTTTTGTCCATCGTGCTGGGCACGGCCAGCGAAAACGCCCGGGCCAATGAATCCCAGAAGCTGCTGAACTGGGGCTATACCGCGTTTGAAGCGGTCAAGCTGTTCGACGCCAACCAGCCAGTGGCCACGCCACCCGTCTGGAAGGGGGCCGCCGGCAGCGTCAAGCTGGGCCGGCCGGGCGCCATTGTCGTGGCCGTACCGGCTGGGACGGCGGGGCGCATCAAGACCCAGGTCGTACGACCCGACCCGCTGGTGGCGCCCTTTGCCAAGGGGCAAGCCGTGGGCACGCTCAAGGTGCTGGCCAACGACCAGCCGCTGCTGGATGTGCCGTTGATGGCACTGGAACCGGTGGACCAGGCCGGCTTGCTGGGCCGTGCCTGGGATGGCATCCGCCTCTGGATCAAGTGATGCCCAAGTGAGCGTTTGCTGACTTTGCGGGGCGTAGATTGCGGGATTTCCCGCGCAAGGCTATACTGGAAGGCTTTCCCGCTTTTGGGGCGGGGAAGTTTCTCAAATTTTGACGTTTTAGGGACGTTTTTCAATGCCAACCATCAATCAACTGGTGCGTCAGGGGCGCGAGGTCGAAAAGACCAAGTCCAAAAGCCCTGCGATGCAAAACTCACCGCAGCGTCGCGGTGTGTGTACCCGCGTGTACA
>JBEIPU010000104.1:0-14341 GCA_040376925.1 Caenimonas sp.
CGCTGTTCCTGCAGTGTGACGTGATCGAGCCGAGCGACGGCAAGGCCTACGACCGCGACCCGCGTTCCATCGCCAAGCGCGCTGAAGCCTACCTGAAGGCTTCGGGCCTGGGCGATACCGCCTACTTCGGACCCGAGCCAGAGTTCTTCATCTTCGACGGCGTGCGCTGGACGAACGAACCCGGCCACGTGAGCTTCGAGATCGAAGAGTACGAAGCCCCCTGGAACAGCGGCAAGGTCCTGGAAGGCGGCAACCGCGGCCACCGCCCGACCGTCAAGGGCGGCTATTTCCCGGTGCCCCCGGTTGACAGCACGCAGGACATGCGCGCCGAGATGTCCCTGATCCTCGAATCGCTGGGCATCCCGGTCGAGGTGTTCCACCATGAAGTGGCGGGCGCCGGCCAGAACGAAATCGGCACCAAGTTCAGCACGCTGGTCGAGCGCGCCGACTGGACCCAGGTCCTGAAGTACGTGGTGTGGAACGTGGCCAATGCCTATGGCAAGACCGCCACCTTCATGCCCAAGCCCTACGCCGGCGACAACGGCTCAGGCATGCACGTGCACCAGTCGATCTGGAAGGACGGCAAGAACCTGTTCGCAGGCGACGGCTATGCCGGCCTGTCTGACTTTGCGCTGTTCTACATCGGCGGCATCATCAAGCACGCCCGCGCCCTGAACGCCATCACCAACCCCGGGACCAACAGCTACAAGCGCCTGGTGCCCGGCTTTGAAGCCCCGGTGAAGCTGGCCTACAGCGCGCGCAACCGCTCGGCCTCCATCCGCATCCCGTTTGTGGCCAACCCCAAGGGCCGCCGCATCGAGGCACGCTTCCCCGATCCTTCGGCCAACCCGTACCTGGCCTTCTCGGCCCTGATGATGGCCGGCCTGGACGGCGTGGAAAACAAGATCCACCCCGGCGAAGCCGCCACCAAGGACCTGTACCACCTGCCGCCCGAAGAAGATGCCAAGGTGCCGACCGTGTGCCACAGCCTGGACCAGGCGCTGGAGTACCTGGACAAGGGCCGCGGCTTCCTGACCAAGGGCGGCGTGTTCACTGATTCCATGATCGACGCCTACATCGAACTCAAGATGCAGGAAGTCACTCGCTTCCGCATGGCGCCCCACCCGGTGGAATACGACATGTACTACTCGCTGTAATTCCATACAGCTTGTGGAGTGAAAAGGACGGCGCAAGCCGTCCTTTTTCATTGGGCCCACAACAGGGGTATACCGGCGTAGTTTGAAAATGCCCCCGATTGCCGCATACTGGCAGACCGTCCCTGCATTTCCGTGATGCGAGGAGAAAGCATGAAGTACCCTGTATTGATCCCGTTGCTTGCTATGTTTCTGGTAGCAAACAGCTTTGCGCAGAGCCGCATCTTCCGCTGCGGCAACGAATACACCAACAACGCCTCTGAAGCCCAGGCCCGTGGCTGCAAGGTGGTGGAGGGCGGCAACGTCACCGTGGTCGAAGGCACACGCGTGGCCACCACGCCCACGCCGGTGCGCGTGGCCAACGCACCGCAGGCCACCCAGCGGGTGGACAACACCGAGCAGCGCGCGCGCGACAACGACGCCCGCGCCATCCTGGAGTCCGAGCTCAAGAAGGCCGAGGCGCGCCGCGCCGAACTGCTCAAGGAATACAACAACGGCGAGCCTGAAAAGCAGGGCGCGGAGGCGCGCAATTACCAGAAGTACCTGGACCGCGTGGCCGAGCTCAAGGCCAGCATCGCCCGCAATGACAGCGACATTGCCGGCATCCGCCGCGAATTGGGCCGCGCCGGCAACGCGGCTGGGCCAAAATAGGCGGCTTGAAACCCACCCGCACCCCTGTCATCCAGCGCTTCCAGTCGTTTGACCTGCTCGCCACCCTGGTGGCGGTGGTCCACAGTGACGGCGCCGTCCTGTTTGCCAATTCCGCCCTTGAAGACGCGCTAGGCACCTCGCGCCGCACGATCGAGGGCTCGCAGCTGCCGGACTGTTTCACCGAACCCCACATCCTGCAAAACGCGCTTGAAGGCGCGGGCAGCAATGAATTTGCCGCGCTGCGCTACGACGCCTGGCTCAAGCGGCTGAACCACGACCCATTGCCCGTGCACGTGATCGTCGCCCAGACCGAGCGGCCCGGCGAAATCATCGTGGAGCTGCTGCCGCTGGAGCAGCAGGCCAAGCAGGACCGCGAGGAGCGCCTGATCGACCAGGCCCAGGCCAACAAGGAACTGATCCGCAACCTGGCCCATGAGATCAAGAACCCGCTGGGCGGCATCCGCGGCGCGGCGCAGCTGCTGCAGCTGGAAATCGACGCCAGCCTGACTGAATACACCCAGGTCATCATCCACGAGGCCGACCGCCTGCAGACGCTGGTGGACCGCCTGCTGGCGCCGCACCGCCGGCCCCATGTGGTGGGTGATGTGAACATTCATGAGGTGTGCGAGCGCGTGCGCTCGCTGATCCTGGCGGAGTTTCCGCGTGGCCTGAAGGTCTCGCGCGAGTACGACATCTCGATTCCCGAATTTCGCGGTGACCGCGAACAGCTGATCCAGGCGGTGCTCAACATTGCGCACAACGCCTGCCAGGCGCTGTCCGAGCGCATAGCCGCGGGGGACGCGCAGCTGGTGTTTCGCACGCGCATCGCCCGGCAAGTGACATTCGGTAAGCAGCGGTACCGACTGGCATTGGAATTGCATGTAATCGACAACGGGCCCGGCGTGCCGGACTCGATCAAGGACCGCATCTTCTATCCGCTGGTGTCAGGGCGTGAAGGCGGTTCAGGGCTGGGGCTGACGCTGGCGCAAACCTTCGTGCAGCAGCACCATGGCCTGATCGAGTGTGACAGCGTTCCCGGGAGGACGGATTTCAAGATACTGATTCCGTTGCCATGATTTTTTGATTTCGATGACCTGAGGTGACGAAAATAATGACTGCCCCCACGCTCACTGCGTTCGCCGCCCCCCGAGGGGGCCGCCAGTGCCCTTCGGGCGGCCGGGCGGGCACTGTATGAAGCCGATCTGGATAGTTGACGATGACCAGTCCATCCGGTTCGTGCTGGAAAAGGCGCTGCTGCGTGAAGACCTGCCCACGCGCAGCTTCACCAACCCCCGCGAAGTACTGGCCGCGCTGGACGCCGGCACCGACGAAGACGGCCCGCAGATCCTGGTGAGCGACATCCGCATGCCCGGTGGCTCGGGCCTGGACCTGCTGTCCAAGGTCAAGGAAAAACACCCTGGCCTGCCCGTCATCATCATGACGGCCTTCTCCGACCTGGACAGCGCCGTGTCGGCCTTCCAGGGCGGCGCGTTTGAATACCTGCCCAAGCCGTTTGACTTGCCCAAGGCGGTGGAGTTGATCCGCCGCGCGGTGGAAGAAAGCCAGCGTGAGGAAGTGGCCGAAGAACGCATGGCCGCAGCCCCCGAAATGCTGGGCCAGGCGCCCGCCATGCAGGACGTGTTCCGCGCCATTGGCCGCCTCTCGCAGAGCAACGTGACGGTCATGATCACCGGCGAATCCGGCTCGGGCAAGGAGCTGGTCGCGCGCGCGCTGCACAAGCATTCACCGCGCGCCAACGGCCCGTTCGTGGCGATCAACACCGCCGCCATCCCCAAGGATTTGCTGGAGTCCGAACTGTTTGGCCATGAGCGCGGCGCCTTCACCGGCGCGCAGACCATGCGCCGCGGCCGCTTTGAGCAGGCCGAAGGCGGCACGCTGTTCCTGGACGAAATCGGCGACATGCCGTTTGACCTGCAGACGCGGCTGCTGCGCGTACTGAGCGACGGGCATTTCTACCGCGTGGGCGGGCACAACGCCGTCAAGGCCAATGTGCGCGTGATCGCCGCGACCCACCAGGACCTGGAGCAGCGCGTGAAGGAAGGCGTGTTCCGCGAAGACCTGTTCCACCGCCTGAACGTCATCCGCCTGCGCCTGCCGGCCCTGCGCGAGCGCAAGGAGGACGTGCCCATGCTGACGCGTCATTTCCTGCAGCAAAGCGCCAAGCAGCTGGGTGTGGAGCCCAAGCGCATCTCGGACCAGGCGCTGACGCAGCTGGGTGGCTTCAATTTCCCCGGCAATGTGCGCCAGCTGGAGAACATCTGCCACTGGCTGACCGTGATGGCGCCGGCGCAGGTGATCGAACCCAAGGACCTGCCGCCCGAAGTCGCGGGCATCTTTGCCGCAGCGCCCGCTGATACCGTGCTGCGCACCGACGCTGCCCGCGCGCCTTCTGTAGATGATGCCGCCGAGCCGCACGCGGCGCCCGGCGGAACTGGCGTGCACAGCGCCGTGGTATTCAGCGGCGCCGGCTGGGAAACCGGCCTGGAAGCGGAAGCACTGGAGCTTCTGGCCACCGGCCGCCACGACGTGTGGGACGAACTCACCAAGCGGTTTGAGTCCAAGCTGATCCTGACCGCGCTGGCCAACACGCGCGGGCGCCGCATCGAGGCCGCGCAAAAGCTCGGCATCGGCCGCAACACCATCACCCGGAAAATCCAGGAATTAGGTCTGGAGTAGCTCCACGACCACCGGTGCGTGGTCGCTGGGCTTTTCCCATTTGCGGGGCACACGGTCGATCCGGCAGGACTTGACCAGGGGCTTGAGCGGCTCGCTCACCAGAATGTGGTCGATGCGAAGGCCGCGGTTCTTCTGGTAGCCCAGCATGCGGTAGTCCCACCAGCTGTAGCTTTTCTCGGGCTGGTCAAACAGGCGGAAGCTGTCGCTCAGGCCCAGACCGATCAGTCGCTGGAAATGGTCGCGCTCCTGCACCGTGTGGTGGATCGTGTCCTTGAGCCCCACCGGGTCATACGAATCCCGGTCCTCGGGCGCCACGTTGAAATCACCCAGCAGCACCAGCCGCGGGTGGCGCGTAAGCTCATCGGCAATGTAGCGGTGCAGGCCACCCAGCCAGTTCATCTTGTAGGCGAACTTGTCGCTGTCCGGCGCCTGTCCGTTGACGAAGTAACCATTCACCACACGCAGCTCACCACCGGGTGCGTCCACCGTGGCGGCGATCACGCGCGAATGTTCGTCCTCAAAGCCGGTGATGTTCTTCACCACATCGCGCACCGGCTGGCGCGACAGGATGGCCACGCCGTTGTAGGTCTTCTGGCCGAACGCCACGGCGTGGTAGCCCGCGGCCTGCAGCGCCTCGAACGGAAACTTGTCGTCCGTCATCTTCAGCTCCTGCAGGCACAGCACGTCCACCGGATTGGCGGCCAGCCAGTCCAGCACATGCTGCAGCCGGGCGGTGAGGGAGTTGACGTTCCAGGTCGCGATCTGCATGGTCAGGTGTTCCGTTGGTAGGTCACGAAGGCGAATGGCAGGCCGGTGGCCGACACATGCGGTGCGCGGGCCGTTTCACGCCAGCCCGCATCGAGTGCCGGCGCATAGGCGTCGCCTTCAAAGTCGGCGTCAATTTCAGTGACCACGGCGCGCGCGGCCAGCGGCAATGCCTGCGCGTAGATCTGCGCCCCGCCGATCACCCAGACCGGTGCCTCGGGCGGGCATAAAGCGCGGGCTTCGGCCAACGATCCGGCGCGTAACACACCCTCAGCCTGCCAATCGGCCTGCCGCGTCACCACGATGTTCAGCCGCCCCGGCAGCGGGCGGAATTTCGGCGGCAGTGAATCCCAGGTCTTGCGACCCATGATCACCGGGCAGCCCAGTGTGGTCTGCTTGAAATGCGCCATGTCTTCGGGCAGGCGCCAGGGCATGGCGTTGTTGCGGCCGATGACGCCATTGCGGGCCTGGGCCCAGATGAGGTTCAGGCTCATGCCGGGGCTCAGACCGCCACCGGCGCCTTGATCGCGCCGTGGCACTGGTAGTCCAGAACTTCAAAGTCTTCGTACTCGTAGCCAAAGATCGAATCAGGCTTGCGCTTGATGTTCAGCACCGGGTACGGGAAGGGCGTGCGGCTCAGCTGCAGTTCAACCTGTTCATGGTGGTTGCTGTAGATGTGGCAGTCACCACCGGTCCAGATGAAGTCGCCCACGGCCAGGTCGCACTGCTGGGCCACCATGTGCGTGAGCAGCGCATAGCTGGCGATGTTGAACGGCACACCCAGGAAGATGTCGGCGCTGCGCTGGTAGAGCTGGCAGCTGAGCTTGCCGTCAGCCACATAGAACTGGAAGAACGCATGGCAGGGCATCAGCGCCATCTTGTCCAGCTCGGCCACGTTCCAGGCGCTCACGATGATGCGGCGGCTGTCGGGGTTGGTCTTGAGGGTGTGGATGACCTGCGCGATCTGGTCGATGTGCCCGCCGTCGGGTGTGGGCCAGCTGCGCCACTGCACGCCATACACCGGGCCCAGGTCGCCGTCTTCACGGGCCCATTCGTCCCAGATGGTCACGCCGCGCTCACGCAGCCAGTTGTTGTTGGACGAGCCCGTCAGGAACCACAGCAGTTCCTGGATGATGGACCTGAGGTGCACCTTCTTGGTAGTCACCAGCGGAAAGCCTTCATTCAGGTCAAACCGCATCTGGTAGCCAAACACGCTGCGCGTGCCGGTGCCAGTGCGGTCGGTTTTGGGTGTGCCATGGGTGTACACATGGCGCATGAAATCTTCGTACTGGGAGCGAACGGGGCGGGTCATGGATGGAATTATGCGGCGAGCGGCTGCGACTGCTGGGCGTCCGTCAGTGGCAGGTGCAGGATCACGCGTCGGGGCTCCAGGTGGTCCATGGCCAGGTTGGCCCGCGCGATCAGGCGCTGCACGTCCAGCTCCTCGGCCGGGGGGGTGTCCTGCGTCCAGTCGGGCAGGGCAATGGTTACCACGCGGTAGCGCAGCGACAGATGGGCGGGCAGCGCCGGCGTCTGCGCCAGGCCCTTGGCCACGATGTGCGGTGCAAACACCTGCAGCAGCTCGGGCCGCCGGGCGCTTTCCAGCAGCACGGCAAAGCGGTTGTCGGCCACGCGGCAGACGGTGTCCACGTCCTTGACGATGGAGGTCAGCTGCGACGCCGCGATCACCAGCGCCCGGTCGCCCAGCGGGCGGCCTTCGTCGTCGGCCAGTTCGGCGTGGTTGGCCAGCTCCACCAGCGCCAGCCCGCAGTGGCCGCGGTTGCGCCGCGCGCGGCGCAGCGCGTCGCCCAGGCGCAGCAGCAGCACGGGCACGATGGGCAGGCCGGTCAGCGGGTCGGTGCTGTCCAGCGCGCGCATGCGTGCGCGGTTCTCGTTGAAGTCCTTGGCGCGGCGGTGCAGGATGTACAGCAGGATGGGGATCTCCAGCGCCGAGCCGATCAGCACCGCGTACTGCGTGACCCAGCCGTCGGCCAGCACGCCGGCCGTGCGCAGTGCGGCAAACGGGTAGGCCAGGTGCAGCGGCGCAAAACCCAGCGCCATCCAGCCCGCGTAGGTTTCGCCCTTGCGCCAGGCCCACACGCACAGGCCCACGCTCAGCAGCACCGACAGCAGGCCGTACAGGTTCAGCACCGCCAGCGTGGCCGGGCCGGTGAACAGCAGGTACACCACGGGGAACACCAGGCCGAACTGCGCCCAGCGCAGCGCAAAGCGGTTCAGCCGCCGGCTCAGGCGGTGCAGCGCACTGACCTCGCGCACAAACCAGATACCCGAAGCCGTCAGCCACAGCATGAACAGCGCCGGCGCGGCGTCGTTCCAGCGCGGCCATTCAGGCCAGAAGAACAGCGCGCCCAGGCCCGTGTAGGCCGTCTGGAAGGCCAGCATGCAGCCCACATAGCCCATGTAGGGCACAAACGCGCGGTCGGTGTACAGGCGCACGTGCACCAGGCCCAGAAACATCACCAGCAGCCCGAAGCCCAGGTAGGCGCCCATGCCCAGCAGCGTGGCGTTGCGCCGGTGCTCGACCTGCTGTTCGTCCAGCAGCGTCAGGCCCGGGTTCAGCGCGGCGGGGAAGTTCTCAAGCCGCAACCAGACCGTGCGCGCCGCGGCGCCGCTGTCCGCCGGGGCCAGCGCGAAGCGGGGCGTGAGGTCGGGCTGGGCCCATTGCGACATGGCCAGCCGGTCGCCGGCGTGCTGCGCCTGCCATGCACCGGCGCTGTCGCGCTGGTGCAGGGTGGCCCGGTTGATGAAAGCGGGGCCTTCGACCAGCAGGTACCAGCGCCGCCCGGCGTCCAGCGCCGGCAGTTCGTAGCGCAGCCACAGCGCGCCGCGCCCCACGTCAAACGGTGCCGCGCCGGCCATGGGCTTGAACGCCTGCGGCGGCAGCTGCGCCACCGCGTCAATGCCGGTCTGCCCCCCTGCGTCTACCCAGTAGTGTGCCGCTGCGGTGACGTCCCCGCCCGCCGCCGGGACGGCAGCCTGGGGCTGGGCTGCCGCCACGAGGCAGAACAGCCAGAAGGCAAGGGCGCGAAGCATGGCGCAATCTTACGGTGTGTATCTGACGCCTGCTCACGGTGTGCGCGGCGCAGCCGCCCAGGCGCCGCGGGTGGTCAGCCGGTCTTCAAGCCGGTTGAGCCAGCCCGGCGCGCGCGGCTCGTCGCTCCATTGGGCCACTGTGGCTTGCATCGGGTTGAGCACATGCACCGGCAGCCCGATGGGGCGCGTCTGGTCCAGCAGGAACTGGCTGAGCATGTGGTAGCCGATCACCCGGGTGAACAGCCGCGCCAGCGAGAACCCCGGTGCAAACAGCTGGCCTATACCGTCGATGCAGCCCACCGCGGCGCGCCCGGTGACAAACAGCAGCCGGGTGAGCCAGGGCACGCGCTTGTCCACCCCGATGTCCTGTGCGGCCTGCGCGCCGATCAGCCATTGCGTCAGCGGCACGGGCAGCTGCCGCACGAACGGCACCTTGATCACGCGCGCCAGCGTGTTGACCAGCGCCATGCCCAGCGGCGGCCGCGGGTCGGGCTGCACCGCACGGGCGCGGCCATAGGCCTGCATCTGCGCGAACAGCGCGTCGGCCTCGTCCATGGTGTGGGCCATCAGCCCGGGCTGGATGCCCAGCACATGGCCCATCACGTTCCAGGTGTGCAGGCAGGCCTCCTCATCGGCACGCGACAGGCCCAGGCCCAGCGTGCGCATGCCCTTGAGGAACACATAGCCAAAGGTCAGCAAGGTGTAGGCCAGCTCCATCTGGCTGCAGGGCAGGCCGCCCGCGTCCAGATCCCAGCCATGGGCCAGCAAGGCCGCATGCATGTCGTTCGCGGCGGCCTGTGGGCTGGACGGTGGCACGCTGCGCTGCACGGCGGCCGGGTTGCCGTGCAGGATCAGGTGGCGGATGCTGGCGTGCACCAGCCGCACCTTCAGCACCTGGGCCACGCCGCTGCCTTGCGGGTCCATCAGGCCGCCTTTCATCATGACGGGGAAGATCATGGCCGCCGTCTGGCGGATGCGGTATTCGGTGTGCGCCTCCAGCTGGCCGGCAATGTGCAGCACCTCGGCCAGCCAGGGCAGCACATAGCACTGCGGCAGGCTCGCGCAAAACAGCAGCGTGCACGACAGCGGGCCTTCATCCATGAAGATCTCTTCGGCCCGCGCGACCTTGGCCGCGTCGGCCCAGGCGGGCAGCACGCTGCCCTGCGCGAGGTAGGCCTGCAGGGCCGCGGCCACGTCGGCGTCTAGCGCGGGGCCGGTGGCGGCGGGCGCCGGCACCCAGCCTGACAGCTCGCCATTGAAGCGCCACTGCGCCATGCAGCGCGTGGCCTGGTTCAGCCGCACCAGGCCGTCAGCGGGCGGCGCGCCGGCGCTGCCTGCGCCTTCAGGCCAGGGGCCGACGATGCGGGCCACGGTCGCGTCCGCCAGCGGGTCGGCCTGGTACGCCGAGGCCTCGACGGGCCAGGCGCCCTGCGCTGCCGGGGCCGCCCCGGCGCGCCAGGGCCACCAGGCGGCCAGCGCGATCGTGAGCGGAATGCCCATGGCGAAGAACGCGATGGCCTTGGTCTCGATGGGGCTGCCGAACAGCACCTGAAACACCAGGCTGAAGGCATACAGCAGCAGCGGCAGCAGCGCGGCGTTGCGTTGCGCGGCTGCGCTGCCCGGCGGCTGCTGCGGCCGCACACGCCACTGCGCCAGCAGCACGATGGCAAAGCTCACGATCATCCAGCCCACAAAGCCCTGCAGCGTCTCGCCAAACCAGCCGCCGTCGGTCTTGGTCATGATCCAGGCGTGCAGGGTGAAGACGAAATAAGGGTCCGCGCCCAGATCGAAGGCCGTGACGATCAGGGCGGCCAGCCAGGCCGTGAGGATGCGCCGGGGCCAGCCCGGATCGCGCGCCACGGGTTTGCGCCAGAGGATCAGGTTGGCCATGACCCAGGCCAGCCAGGTCAGCGCAAACCACATCAGCGGGATGGTGAAGGGCACGTCGCCGATCTTCGGGCCCAGCACATCGGTGTAGTGGTAGCTGCCAAAGAACCAGCCGCGCGACGAACCCATCTGCTCGGCAAACCAGCCGATGGGCACGGCCAGTGCGACCATGCCGCACGCGGCCGTCCAGCCCATCAGCGTGCGTGCCGACCACAGGCAGGCCGCGAACTGCCCCACACTGGCCAGCACCAGGCCCAGCGTGATCCATTGAGCTTCAGTCATGACGTTCCCTCTCCCCCGGCCGCTGTCCGGCGATTCACGATTCCAGCACGCGCCCCGGGTTCATGATGCCCTGCGGGTCCAGCGCCTGCTTGATGGCGCGCATCATCTGCAGCGCCACCGGTGACTTGTAGCCCGGCAGCTTGCCGGCCTTGAGCTCGCCCACGCCATGCTCGGCCGAGATGGAGCCGTCGAACGCGTGGACCTGGTCGTACACCAGCGTATTGACCTTGTCCTCCCAGTCGCGCAGGAAGGCCGCGGCCTCGCCGCCCGCGGGGGCCTGCACGTTGTAGTGCAGGTTGCCGTCGCCCAGGTGGCCAAAATTGACCAGCCGCACACCGGGTATCTCACCCTGCAGCAGTGCGTCCGTCTGTGCGCAGAAATCAGGAATGCGCGACACGGGAATCGAAATGTCGTGCTTGATGTTCAGGCCCTCTTCGGCCTGCGCCAGTGGAATGCTCTCGCGGATGTGCCACAGCTGGTGGGCCTGCGCCAGGTTCTCTGCAATGACGGCGTCGCTCACGCAGCCTTGTTCGAAGGCGGCTTCCAGCAGCGCCTCGAAGCGGCCGCGCGCATGGGCCTCGCTCTCGCTGTCCGACGTTTCCAGCAGCACGCAGTAGGGCGACTGTTCATAAAGCGGTACACGCATCTGCGCATAGTGCTTGGCCACCAGGCTCAGCGCAAACTGGCCCATCACCTCAAAGCCCGTGAGCCCGGCGCCTAGCTGCTTGTGCGCCATGCCCAGCAGCGTCACGGCGTCGTCCAGCGTGGGCACGGCCGCCCAGGCGGTAAGCGTGGCCGCGGGCAGCGGGTACAGCTTCAGGGTGGCGGCGGTGATGATGCCCAGCGTGCCTTCGCTGCCAATGAACAGGTCGCGCAGGTCGTAGCCGGTGTTGTCCTTGCGCAGGCCGGTCAGGCCGCTCCAGATGTCACCCTGGGCCGTCACCACCTCCAGCCCCAGGCACAGCTCGCGGGCATTGCCATAGCGCACCACCTGCGTGCCGCCGGCGTTGGTGCCCAGGTTGCCGCCGATGGTGCAGCTGCCCTCGGCCGCCAGGCTCAAGGGCAACAGGAACCCGGCTTTCCCGGCCACCTCCTGCAGTGTCTGCAGGATGCAGCCGGCCTCTACCGTCATGGTCAGGTTGGCGGCGTCGATGCCGCGCACGGCGTTCAACCGCGTGAGGCTCAGCAGCACCTGCGTGCCCGATGCATCGGGTGTGGAGCCCACCACCAGCCCGGTGTTGCCGCCCTGGGGCACGATGGCTGTGCCGTTGGCGGCGCAGGCCTTCACCACGGCGGCGACCTCGGCGGTGCTGGCCGGGCGCACCACGGCCAGCGCGCGGCCCCGGGTGCGCTTGCGCCAGTCCTGTTCCCAGGCGCTCAGGTCGGCAGCGGGATCGTCGTGCGTCAGCACATGGGCGGCGCCGACGGCGGCGCGCAGGGTGTCCAGCAAAGCCTGGACCAAAGCGGGTTCAAGCGGCTTCTTCATGGCGGGCGGTCTTCAAGCGCAGCCGCACATGCAGCGCGCAGGCGGCAAACAGGGCTAGGCACAGGGCGATTTCCACCATGGCCAGGTACGAGCTGGGCGCGCGGTCGCTGTAAGCGCGCACCACGCCTTCGGTGAAATACAGCCACACCAGCAGGCTGACCCAGCGGTAGGTGTACATGCGGTTCTTGAGCAGCCCCGCCAGCGGCAGGCACAGCGGCAGCACCTTGATGGCCAGCAGCGAGCCGCCGGGGCGCACCGGCGCCAGCCACAGCTCCCACAGCAGGCCCAGCACGATCAGCCCCAGCAGGCTGCCCACGGCCAGGCGGCGGGTCAGTACAACGTGCGCTTCTTCAGCGGCGGCGGGGGCAGGGGTGGGGTGGGTCGGGTCGTGGGGCATCGCGATGGCATCATAGCGGCGATGAACTTTCGCGAACTCCTGCAGGACCTGTCGGTCTTTCCGTGGCGCACCACGGCGCTGACGCTGGGCGAGCGCTTTCGCGAAGACCGCCTGGGCCTGACGGCCAGCAGCCTCACATTCACCACCACCATCGCGCTGGTGCCATTTTTTACCGTGGCGCTGGCGGTGTTCACCGCGTTCCCCATGTTCGGCAAGCTGCAGGGCACCCTGCAGACCTGGCTGGTGCAAAGCCTGGTGCCCGACGCCATTGCGCGCCAGGTGCTGGGCTACCTCACGCAGTTTGCAGGCAAGGCCAGCCGCCTGGGCGTGGTGGGCCTGGGCGTGCTGTTCGTCACGGCGCTGGCGCTGATCCTCACGATCGACCGCACGCTGAACAACATCTGGCGCGTCAAGCGCCCGCGCCCGTTTGCCCAGCGCGTGCTGGTGTACTGGGCCGCCATGACGCTGGGGCCACTGCTGCTGGGCGCCAGCCTGGCGCTCACGTCCTATGTGGTGAGCGCCTCGCGCGGGCTGGTGGGGGCGATGCCGGGCGGCGTGCGCTTTTTGCTGGACGTGGTGGAATTTGCGCTGATGTGGGCGGGCCTGGCGGCGCTGTACCGCTATGTGCCGCATACGCATGTGAAGCGCGGGCATGCGCTGGCCGGCGCGCTGTTTGCCACCGTGGCGATCGAGCTGGCCAAGAAGCTGCTGGCGGTCTATATCGCCATGGTGCCGACCTATTCAGCGGTGTATGGCGCGTTTGCCACGCTGCCGATCCTGCTGGTGTGGATCTACATGGCCTGGGTGATCGTGCTGCTGGGCGCGGTGGTGGCGGCCTATCTGCCCAGCCTGATGCAGGGCGTGGCGCGGCGCGGCGGCGGGCATGGGTGGCAGTTCCAGCTGGCGCTGGAGGTGCTGCAGCAGCTGGAGCGTGCCCGGCCCACGGCGCGCCGCGGCCTGAGTGGCGACGAGCTGGCCCATGCGCTGCAGGTCGATACGCTGCAGCTGGTACCCGTGCTGGAAACGCTCACGGCGCTGGACTGGGTGGGCCGCCTGAACGAGGTGGAGGACGAAGCCGCCACCCGCTACCTGCTGCTGGCCGACCCCGACGCCACCGTGATGGAGCCGCTGGTGCGCCACCTGCTGCTGGCACCCGCGCCGGCGAATGCGCGGCTGATGGCCGAGAGCAGGCTGGCAGCGCTGACGCTGCGCCAGGCGTTGTGAAATCGTTATTGCTCAGTCGGCTTTGATGCCGGCGCGGGCGATAACGGCCTTCCAGCGCGTGCGTTCCGTCGCAATGAACCTGGTGAAGTCCGCCGGCGTGCTGCCCACGGGAATGGCGGCGTCCAGCGCCAGGCGTTCCACCGTGGCCGGGGCCTTGATGGCAGCGGCGCAGGCGGTGGCCAGGCGGTCGATCGCGGCCTGTGGCAGGGAGGCAGGCGCGTGCATGCCGTACCACTGCGTCATCTCGAAATTGGGGAAGCCCTGCTCGGCCACCGTGGGCACGTCAGGCAGCTGCGCAATGCGCTGGGTGGTGCCGGTGGCAATGCAGCGCAGCTTGCCGGTCTTGATGAACTGCATGACCGCCGCCGCGCCGACGGACGCGGCCTCCAGCCGGCCGGCCAGCAGGTCGGTCAGCTGAGGGCCGGTGCCGCGGTAGGGCACGTGGGTGATGAAGGTCTCGCTGGCCATCTTCAGGTATTCCATGGCCAGGTGGCCCGCGCTGCCGTTGCCGGCGCTGCCGTAGTTGAGCTTGCCGGGGCTCTTTTTGGCCAGCGCAATGAACTCGCGCAGGTTCTTGACCGGCAGGTCGGGGTGCACCAGGTACAGGCTGGGCACCTTGGCCAGCAGCGACACCGGACGGAAGTCCTTGTCGGCGTCATAGGGCAGGCGGCTGTAGATGAACGGGTTGACCGCCATGGTGCCGATGTGGCTGAGCACCACCGTGTGCTGGTCGTCGGCGCGCGC
>JBEIPU010000155.1:0-10008 GCA_040376925.1 Caenimonas sp.
CGACAGCCGCATGGACACGGGCGACGCCAAGAACTGGGCCGGCCAGGTCGGCGCCCGCCGTGAAGAACTGACACTGCGCGCCCTGTTCAGCGAAGAGCTGGGCGTGCTGCTACAGGTGCGTACCGCGCAGCGCAACGAGGTCATGCAGACCCTGCGCGATCACGGCCTGAGCGCCTTCAGCCATTTCGTCGGCAAGACCCGTCCGGCGAGTTCCGCCATGGACGTGGGCAAGGGCGAGCTGCAGGTCTGGCGCGACACCAAGGCGGTGTTCAGCGCGAAGCTGGCCGACCTGCACCAGGTGTGGGACAGCGTGAGCTGGAAGATCTGCCGCCAGCGCGACAACCCCGCAGGCGCCGATGCCGAGCACGCGGCCGCGGGCGACCCGGCCAACCCGGGCCTGCACGTCTTCCTGCCGGACGCCGTGCCCGCAGCCCCCGCCATCCACACCGCCCGCCCCAAGGTCGCCATCCTGCGCGAGCAGGGCGTCAATTCGCATGTGGAGATGGCGTACACCTTCACCGAGGCCGGCTTTGACGCGTACGACGTGCACATGACCGACCTGCAGACGGGCAGGGCGCGCCTGTCGGACTTCAAGGGCGTGGTGGCGTGTGGCGGCTTCAGCTACGGCGACACGCTGGGCGCGGGCATCGGCTGGGCGCGCAGCATCACCTTCAACCCGGTGCTGGCCGACCAGTTCCAGGCCTTCTTTGGCCGTGCCGACACCTTCGGCCTGGGCGTGTGCAACGGCTGCCAGATGTTTGCCGAGCTGGCCGACATCATCCCCGGCGCGCAAGCCTGGCCGCGATTCACCACCAACCGCAGCGAGCGCTTTGAGGCGCGCCTGTCGATGGTGGAGGTGCTTGAATCCCCCAGCCTGTTCCTGCAGGGCATGGCCGGTGCCCGGCTGCCGATTGCCGTGGCGCACGGCGAGGGTTACGCCAACTTCGCGTACCGCGGCGACCCCGCCCAGGTGATCGCCGCCATGCGCTATGTGGACAACACCGGCGCGCCGACCGAGGCCTACCCGTTCAACCCCAACGGCAGCCCAGGCGGCCTGACGGCGGTGACCACGGCCGACGGTCGCTTTACCGCGCTCATGCCGCACCCCGAGCGGGTGTTTCGCAACATCCAGATGAGCTGGACGCCGGGCGACAAGAACGCCCACAGCCCCTGGATGCAGATCTGGCACAACGCCCGGCGCTGGGTGGGCTAAGCGGCGTGGCGTCCATCCAGCGCCTGCAGCCCGGCCATGCCGAGGCCTACCGCGCGCTGATGCTGGATGCCTACGCCCGCCACCCTGACGCGTTCACCTCCAGCGTGGCCGAGCGCGACGCCCTGCCGCTGGCCTGGTGGCAGGCCCGCCTGTCCACCGACGCGCAGGCGGCGGAACTGGTACTGGGTGCATTCACCGGCGATACCCTGGCCGGCGCCGCCGGCCTGTCGTTCGACACCCGCGACAAGGCCCGCCACAAGGCCACGCTGTTTGGCATGTATGTGCCGCCAGCGCAGCGAGGGGCCGGTATCGGGCGCCAGCTGGTGCAGGCTGCTCTGGCCCAGGCCCGCCAGCGCCCGGGCGTCCGTCAGGTGATGCTGACGGTCACCCAGGGCAACACCGCCGCCCAGGGCCTGTACGAGCGCTGCGGGTTCGTGGCGTTCGGCGTGGAGCCGCGCGCGGTGGCTGTGGGTGATGGATTTGTCAGCAAGGTGCATATGTGGTGTGACCTGGGCCTCGTGGCAATCACCGATTGACGTCTGGGTACGGGCCGGCAAGATCGCCGCTGGCCCTGCAAGATCAACCATGAACGCCACGACCAACCCCTTGCCTTCCGGCCCGCAGGCCGACAGCCGGCTGCACACGCTGCGCTGGCGCGACCCGTTCGCCTGGCTGGCCGCAGGCGCCCGGGACCTGGCCGCGGCGTGGCGTGTGTCGCTGGTGTTTGGCGTGTGCTTCTGGCTCATGGCCGTGGTGCTGGGTGCGGTGTTTCGCAACCTGCCCGAATACACCATGTCGTTTGTGTCGGGCTGCTTCCTGGTGGGGCCGTTCCTGGCCATGGGCCTGTATGAATCGAGCCGCCGCCGCGCCGCCGGCCAGCCCCAGGACCTGGGCGCGTCATTGACCTGCTGGGACACCCACCTGGGCAGCATGGGCATGCTGGTCCTGGTGCTGGTGGTTCTGGAACTGCTGTGGGGCCGGGCGTCGCTGGTGGTGTTTGCGGTGTTCTTCAACACCGGCATGCCGTCGACCACGGGCGTGGTGCAGGCCATCTTCAACCCGGAAAACTGGGAATTCGTGGCGGTGTATTCGGTGGTGGGTGGGGTGTTTGCGACGCTGGTGTTTTCCACCTGCGTGGTGTCCATCCCCATGATCCTGGACCGCGACACCGACGCCATCACGGCCGGCCTCACCAGCATCCAGGTGGTACTGGGCCACCCGGGCGTGATGCTGCTGTGGGGTGCGCTGATCGTGGCGCTGCTGCTGGCGGCCATGGCGGCGCCCTGGGCACTGGGCGTGCTGCTGGTCGGCCCGTGGCTCGGGCACGCCAGCTGGCATGCCTACCGGGGCAGCGTGCGGCGTGATCCGCCGGCACTCTAGGCTTGCGGCGCGGCGCCCGCCCAAAGCTGTCAAATCCATCACACCCGCGCAGGCCCAATCCGGTCTAGCATGTGGCACCTCTGGCCACACAAGGCAGCCATGCCGTTCGCCGTCTCCATCGATCGCCGCCCCGAATACGTGCGCTTTGCGCCCACGGGCAGCGCGTCGATCCAGGATTTTGTCGAGCTGGTGGAGACGGTGGAGGCCGAGACGGTCTTCTGGTCGGATCGCAACGCGCTGTTTGACCTGCGCGGCATCGAGGGCGAGCTGGCCCCCGAGGAGCAGGTGTTCCTGGGCGAGCTGGCGGGGCGCAACCTGTCGCACCTGGACCGGCTGGCATCCGTGGTGCCGCCGCCGCGCATCACCCGCCGCAGCGAGAGCGCGGCCCAGCAACTGGGTGTACGCCTGCGTGTATTTGCCGACGAGCGCGAAGCCACGCAATGGCTGGTAGAGGGCTACGAGGAATCCGCGCCCACCTTGCTGCAGGAATCCGAAGGCCTGCGGCGCCTGCTGGACGGCCGCGAAATTGATTGACAAGAGGGTGCAGATGACCAAGGTGGTTCTGATCGGCGCACCGGCCGATGTAGGTGCCAGTGTGCCGGGCTGCCGCATGGGGCCCGATGCTTTGCGCGTGGCTGGCCTGGCGCAGGCCCTGCGCGCGCAGGATGCCGAGGTGGAAGACTGGGGCAACCTGCCCATGCCCGCGCCGGGCGCGGTGCCGCCGGATGTGGCCGCGACCGCGCGCGGCCTGGACGAGGTGGTGGGCTGGAACCGCGCGATTGACGACGCCGTGACGCTGGCGCTGGGCGCGGGCGCTGTGCCGCTGCTCATGGGCGGTGACCACAGTCTGGCCATCGGCTCGATCAGCGCCGTGGCGCGCTACTGCCGGGCGCAGGGCAAGCTGCTGCGCGTGATCTGGCTGGACGCCCATGCCGATGTCAACACGGCGGACAGCAGCGAAAGCGGCAACCTGCACGGCATGCCGGTGTCGTGCCTGCTGGGCCATGGCCCCGGCGCGCTGGTGGGCTGGAGCGGCCAGCGCGCCGCCATCGGCGCCGATGCGATTGACTTTGTGGGCATCCGCTCGGTGGACGCCGCCGAGCGCCGCGCCATCCAGCAGCTGGACCTGCAGGTGTTTGACATGCGCCACCTGGACGAGCACGGCATGCGCAACACCATGACCGAAGTGCTGCAGGACGTGGACGAGGACACCCACCTGCACGTGAGCTTTGACGTGGACTGCCTGGACCCGGGTGACGCGCCCGGCGTGGGAACGGCGGTGCCCGGCGGCCCGACCTACCGCGAGATGCAGCTGTGCATGGAAATGATTGCCGACACCGGCCGGCTGCGCTCGCTGGACGTGGTGGAGGTCAACCCCGCCATGGACACGCGCAACCGCACCGCGCAGCTGGCTGTGGACCTGGTGGGCAGCCTGTTTGGCAAGTCCACCCTGATCCGCTGACGGACTCTACGCAGCGCGGCGGTGCCGCAAAAAGAACGCCACCATGGCCCGCGACGCCGACGGCCCTTGCGGGTCCGTGAACGAGCCCGCCGCACTGCCGCCTGACCAGGCATGCGGGCCGGCCGCCACCGCCCAATGCTCTACCACGGGTGTGCCGTCCGGCCTGATCCACGCCGTGCGCATTGCGTTGCGGCTGCCCGGCTCGGCCTGTGCAGCCGGCACCTCGGTCAACGGCACCCCGCTGGCGCGCAAACCGGCCAGGGCCGCCTGAAGCACATGATCGGCATTGCCGGGGTGGACGGTGGTGTCTGCCGTGCCATGAAACACAATCGTGGGCGGGCTGGCCGCGCCGCCAGGCGAGGTGCCTGCGCCTGCCTTGCGGCCTTTGCGCATGGCACTGAAAGCGCCCGGCATGTCCACGGCCGCGCCTGGCGCCAGCCCCGAATGCACGCCGACCGCGGCAAACACCTCCGGGTAAAGCTGCCCGGCCAGCGCCGCCATGGCGCCCCCCGCGGAAAGGCCGGCGAGGTAGACCCGGGACGCATCACCGCTGTGGGCCGCCACCACATGCGCGGCCAGCGCGGCGATCATGGCGGGCTCCCCTTTGCCGCGCTGCTGGTGCGCGGGCTCAAACCAGTTCCAGCAGCGCATGGCATTGGCCTTTTGCCGCTGCTCGGGATAGACCACCAGGAACTGATGCGCGTCAGCCAGCTCATTCATGCCGGTGCCTCGGGCGAAATCCGCAGAGTCCTGTTTGCAGCCGTGCAGCATTACCACCACAGGCAGCGGCTGTGCCACCTGCCCGCCCGCCGGTATGTACAGCCGGTAGACGTATCGCTCACCATGGGACACAAAGTAATGCTGGGTGAATGTGCCAGCATCGGTGCGCGAGGGGGCAGCGGCGGCTGGCGGCACAGGTTCGCGGGCGATGCCTGCAAGCGGGGGCGGGCTGACCTCCCTGAACGCCACATCCACCACCTCATCGTGCGCGGGCCTGTGCGGGCTGCGCTGCGCCGGTGGCTGCGCGGCGGGGGCCGGGTGCAACCCCAAAGCACGCTGGATGACCCGTGTGGCCTCACTCAGGTTGCCACTGCGGGTCAGCGCCGTTGCGCGCAACATTTCGTCCATCGGGATCGCCATAGATGCCTTTCCTGCAGTGCATGCTGCACTGCAACATAAAGGTCATCCTAATCCGTTTTCAGGCAACTGGTGCGCGGCAGCGCGGCACGGGCCCCACTGATGTAACCTAAGTGCCTCACCCTGCGGGGCCAGTGTCAGATAACCCACAGGATCGTCATGCGCTTTACCGGAACCACACCCGTTTTCAGGATCTTCGACGAGGCCAAGGCCCGCGAGTTCTACATCGACTTCCTGGGCTTCAAGCTGGACTGGGAGCACCGGTTTGAGCCCGGTCTGCCCCTGTACCTGCAGGTGTCGCGCGCCGGCTGCGTGCTGCACCTGTCGGCCCACCATGGCGACGGCAGCCCCGGCGCGGCCGTGCGCATCGAGACCGAGGCGCTTGAAGCCTTTCAGCAGGAACTGCTGGCCAAACGCTACATATACGCCCGTCCGGGCATTGAGGCCATGCCCTGGGGCCGGGACATGCGCATCACCGATCCGTTTGGCAACCGGCTGACGTTCTGCGACACGTCGGGCTGAAGCAGTTGCAACACACCCCGGCCAAAGCGCCGCATGATGTCGCTGCAAAAGGAGTGAACCATGTCAACGCCGCCGCCGCCAGCCCCGCCGACGCCCGAGCCGGGCGTTCCCACGCCCGGTGACCACGAACACCCCAAGGCGCCGCCCCCTGGGGGGCCGGCGGGCTGAGCGGCCCGTGCGTTGGCGTCAGGCGCGGCCGGCCGGGGCCGCGGGCCGGGTGCGGTAGAACGTCATGGGCACGGCGGTGGCCTCGGCCATCTCGCGCTCGCGCTGGTTCATCACGGACTTTTTCATGCGGCCCACCACGTGCATCTCGCAGGGCTTGCAGTCAAAGCGCAGGGTGAGCTTTTCCTTGCCGTTGATGAGCTGCATGGGCTCGGCCTTGATCGTGCCCTTGACGCCGATCACCCCCTTGGCCTGCTTGGGGCACAGGCTCATGGACCAGCGCACGCAGTGCTTGGTGATCATCAGGCTGACTTCGCCTTCTTCCTCGTGGCTTTCGTAGGCCGCGCCAATCACCTTCACGCCGTGCCTGGCATAGAAGTCATGGGCCTTGCTGTTGAACACATTGGCCAGGTAGGTCAGGGTGTCTTCGGGGTAGGGCACGGGCGGCCGCACAGGCAGTGCCCGTTGCGGGCGCTGGTAGCCGGCGGCGCGCGCCGCCTCCAGCGCGGCCACGGCATCGCGGCGCAGCGGGTTGAGCACCGAGGCGGGCACAAACCAGGGCTGCGACAGGTCCAGCTGGATGTCCAGCGGCTCAAAGATCGTGCCGCCAAAGCGCGCCAGGTGCTCACGCAGGCTGGCCTCAGCCGTTGCCGGGTCGCGGGCGGGCTGTCTGGCCTGTGCCACTTCCGCGGTGCCGGTGCAGCCGTCTTCGTCGGTCAGCGTCAGGCGCAGGCCGCCGGCTGTTTCCGACAGGCTGGCCCACACGCCGATGCGCCGGTCGCTGGACTTCTTGTCCAGCGTGCGCACCCAGTCCATGTCGCGGTTGCGGTTGATCTGCGTGCCGCGGCGCAGGTCCTTCAGGCCGGCAATGGCGTCCTTGGGGTACACGCGCCAGTGGCCTTTGGCTTGCCCGTTGGCGCCTGCCGGCTCGGCCCGGTTGATGGCCAGGCCCACCAGCTCCTTCTGCAGGTCGTAGTAGCACAGGCCGTCGCCGTTGTGCAGCACGGTGGCGGCGTCGCTGCACTCCAGCTCGACCCAATCCGTGCCCACCTTGCTGACCCAGCCGATGGCCTGTCCCGGGTTCTTGGGGGTGTCAAAGGCGCCGATGTCGTCCTTGCGGCCGTTGACGAAGTAATCGGTGAACTCACGGTTGAAGTTCTGGTTGGGGTCGGGCGTGAAGGTAAAGGTCGTGCGCCCGCTGGAGGCGCGCGCCAGCGGGGGCCGCCTGGGGTCTGTGGAGCCTTCGCGCGATTCGATCACTTCGTCGATCAGCCGGCGGTAATGGGCCGTGATGTTCTTGACGTAGGCCATGTCCTTGTAGCGGCCTTCGATCTTGAAGCTGCGCACCCCGGCGTCAATCAGTGCGGCCATGTTGGCGCTCTGGTTGTTGTCTTTCATGGACAGCACGTGCTTTTCGTGGGCGACGATGCGGCCCTGGCTGTCGATCACCTCATAGGGCAGGCGGCAGGCCTGCGAGCAGTCGCCCCGGTTGGCGCTGCGGCCGGTGTGGGCATGGCTGATGAAGCACTGGCCGCTGTAGGCCACGCACAGCGCGCCGTGCACGAAAAACTCCAGCTTGCAGCGCTCGGCGTCCAGTGCGCCATGGATCTCGCGGATCTGTTCGATGGTCAGCTCGCGCGCCAGCACGATCTGCGAGAAACCCGCGTCCTGCAGAAAGCGGGCCTTGTCCACGGTGCGGATGTCCGTCTGCGTGCTGGCATGCAGCTGGATGGGCGGCAGGTCGATCTCCAGCAGGCCCATGTCCTGCACGATCAGCACGTCGGCGCCGGCGTTGTACACATCCCAGGCCATCTGGCGCGCGGGTTCCAGCTCGTCGTCGCGCAGGATGGTGTTGAGCGTGATGAAGATGCGGCTGCCAAAGCGGTGGGCATGGTTGCACAGCCGCTCGATGCTGCGCAGGTCGTTGCCCGCACTGGCGCGGGCGCCAAAGCCGGGGCCGCCGATGTACACGGCGTCGGCGCCATGGTTGATGGCTTCGATGCCGATGTCGGCGTCGCGGGCGGGGGCCAGCAATTCCAGCTGGTGGCTGAGCAGGGACATGGGGCCGGATTTTAAAGCGGGCAAAGACTCACATGGGTTCTACACTTGCCGCCATGACCGCCCAACGCCTTGACGCCATTGACGCCCTGCGGGGGGTCGCCATCGTCTGGATGACGGTCTTTCATTTCTGCTTTGACCTCAACCATTTCGGCTGGCTGAAAGAAGATTTTTACCGTGACCCGTTCTGGACGGGGCAGCGCACCGCCATCGTGAGCCTGTTCCTGTTCTGCGCCGGGCTGGGGCAGGCGGTGGCGGTGGTGCAGGGGCAGAGCTGGGCCCGGTTCTGGAAACGCTGGGCGCAGGTGGCCGGCTGCGCGCTGCTGGTCACCGCGGGCTCGTACTTCATGTACCCCAAGAGCTTCATTTACTTTGGCGTGCTGCACGGCATTGCCGTCATGCTGATCGTGGTGCGGCTGACGGCGGGGTGGGGCGCCTGGCTGTGGCTGCTGGGGGCACTGGCCATAGCCGCCAAGTTCATTGCCTGGCATCTGCATGGCGCGGGCCTGCTGCCCGACGTGCTCAACACGCCGGCGCTGAACTGGCTGGGCCTGATCGGGCGCAAGCCCGTCACAGAAGACTATGTGCCGTTGATCCCCTGGCTGGGCGTGATGTGGTGGGGCATGGCGGCCGGGCAGTGGCTGCTGGCGCGGCGGCCGGCCTGGGTGGCGGTTGCCTTGCCGGCAGGCGCTGCACCACTCACCTGGCTTGGCCGCTGGAGCCTGAGCTGGTACATGCTGCACCAGCCGGTGATGATGGGCGCGCTGATGGCGCTGCGTTAGGGCTTGCGTCAGGGTCTGCGTCAGGGCATCTGCATGCCAGCGCCGGTCACGCTGATCGGCAGATCCGCAAGGCCCGCGCCCGGGTTGTCCTGCCCACCGCGTCGGCTCTCACTGCTGCGGGTTTGCGTTGGCTCGCTGCTGATTGCGCCCGCCGTGGCTGCGGCGCTGTCTGCCGCGCGCAGCAGGGCTACCAGGGCGGGGCCCTGGGGCAGCGGCGCGGGAGCGGCGGGCACGTCCGGCCCCTGTCCCACGGGCGGTGGCGCCGGCGGCGTTTGCGGCACGGGCTGCACGGGCGCCGGGCCCGGCGCGGGGCCAGACACCGGTGGCGGCGTCACGGGTGGGCGCGGCGGCGGCGGGGCAGGCGGCGGTGTTTCCTGCACCCGCAACTCGCCCGGTGTGAACGCAATGGCGTAGTTGCCCGCCACGGCGGCCAGCGAGCCCTGGTTGATCGCATAAGTGCCCAGGCCCTCGCCCGCCGCGCGACTCAACGCCCCGGTGAGGGCGTCCGCCAGCGTATCGCCACCGGCCAGCGGCCCGGTACTGAAGGTGAATGCCGGATCAGGCGTGCCAATTTCCTTGACCTTGTCGTCGGCGGTGACTGCCAGCGGCGCGGGCGTGATGCTGGCTGTCACGCCCGCAGGCTGCACCACGGCGTAGTTGCCCGCGTCCGCGCCGCTCAGGGTGAAGCCGGTGACGGTCACCGGCCTGGCATTGCCGACGTTCTTGTCGGCAAACGCACCACTGCCCGCCACCACGTTCACGGTATCGGCGCCCAGGGGCGTCACGGCAGCGGTGCCACCCAGCACAGCGACCACGCCGCCGTCATAAACCTTGTCCAGCGCCGTGACGCCAGTCACTGCCAGGTTCGCAGGCGTGATGCGGGCCGTCAGGCCTGCCGGCTGGACGATGGTGTAGTTGGCCGCGTCCGTACCCGTCAGGCTGTAGCCGGTGACGGTCACGGGCTTGGCGTCGCCCGCGTGCCTGTCGGCAAAGGCGCCCGTGCCCGAGCCGGTCACGCTCACGCCGTCACCCGGCAGGGGGCTCACCACGGCCGTGCCAGCCAGGGTGACCGCCGTGGTCGTGTCGTACACCTTGTTGACGGCGCTGACGCCGCTGACCACCAGGCTGGCCGGCGTGATGCTGGCCAGCACGCCCGTGGGCTGCACGATGCTGTAGTTGCCCGCGTCCGCGCCGGTGAGGCTGTAGCCGGTCACAGTCACCGGCTTGGCCGTGCCCACGTTCTTGTTGGCAAAGCTGCCTGTGCCCGTGCCCGTGACGCCCACACTGTC
>JBEIPU010000166.1:0-8717 GCA_040376925.1 Caenimonas sp.
GGCATCGTGCACCAGGTCAACCTGGAGTACCTGGCGCGCGGCGTGCACAAGACGGCCGACGGCGTGTACTACCCCGACACCCTGGTGGGCACCGACAGCCACACCACGATGATCAACGGCATCGGTGTGGTGGGCTGGGGCGTGGGCGGTATCGAGGCCGAGGCCGCCATGCTGGGCCAGCCGGTGTACTTCCTCACGCCCGACGTGGTGGGCTTTGAGCTGACCGGCCGCCTGCGCGAAGGCTGCACCGCCACCGACCTGGTGCTCAGCGTGACCGAGATCCTGCGTCGCCATAAGGTGGTGGGCAAGTTCGTCGAGTTTTTTGGTGAAGGCACGCGCACGCTGGCGCTGCCCGACCGCGCCACGATTGCCAATATGGCGCCTGAATACGGCGCGACCATGGGTTTCTTCCCGGTCGACGAAAAAACGATCGACTACTTCACCGGCACCGGCCGGACGAAGGCAGAGATCGAGGCGTTTGAGGCGTATTTCCGCGCGCAGGGCCTGTTTGGCGTGCCCAAGGCGGGCGACATCGACTATTCGCAGGCCATCTCGCTGGACCTGGGCGACGTGACGCCCAGCCTGGCTGGCCCCAAGCGGCCGCAGGACCGTATCGAGCTGGGCCGCGTGGCGCAGCAGTTCACGTCGCTGTTCAGCCGGCCGGCGGCTGACAACGGCTTCAACCGGCCGGCCGAGGTGCTGCTCACGCGCCACCTGGTGCACCCCTCGGGCGACACGCCCAACCCCAAGGTGCCCGACAACCCGCCGTCGCCCGAAGGCGCGCCGCGCACCATGGGCGAGATGGAAAGCAACAAGCCCAAGCTCGCGGCCGCGCAGTCCGAGGCGTCCGCGCCGGTCAAAACGTCGCGGGGCATCACCATCGGCAACGGCGACGTGCTGATCGCCGCCATTACCAGCTGCACCAACACCTCCAACCCCAGCGTGCTGCTGGCTGCCGGCCTGCTGGCCAAGAAGGCGGTGGAAGCGGGCCTGAAGGTGCAGCCGCACATCAAGACATCGCTGGCACCCGGCTCGCGCATCGTCACCGAATACCTCACGCAGACCGGCCTGATGCCTTACCTGGAAAAACTGGGCTTTGCGCTGGCAGGCTACGGCTGCACCACCTGCATCGGCAACGCGGGCGACCTCACGCCTGAGATCAACGAGGCCATCACCCAGAGCGACCTGGTGTGCGCGGCCGTGCTGTCGGGCAACCGCAACTTCGAGGCGCGCATCCACCCCAACCTCAAGGCCAACTTTCTGGCGAGCCCGCCGCTGGTTGTGGCGTATGCGATTGCGGGCACCGTGCTGAAGGACCTGATGACCGAGCCCGTGGGCCAGGGCAAGGGCGGCCGCGACGTGTACCTGGGCGACATCTGGCCGACCAGCGACGAGATCCACAAGCTCATGAAGTTCGCCATGAACGGCAAGGCCTTTCGCGAGAACTACGCCAAGGTCAAAAGCGAACCCGGCAAGCTCTGGGAAAAGATCAAGGGCGTGCAGGGCCATGCCTACACCTGGCCGCACAGCACCTACATCGCCGAGCCGCCGTTCTTTGCGGACTTCACGATGGAGCCGGCAGCCGCGCAGGGCGGTGCGGTGAGCGTGCAGGACGCACGCATCATGGCGCTGTTTGGCGACTCCATCACCACCGACCATATCTCGCCGGCCGGCTCCATCAAGGAAAGCTCGCCGGCGGGCCAGTGGCTGCTGGCCAACGGCGTGGCCAAGCCCGACTTCAACAGCTACGGCGCGCGCCGCGGCAACCATGATGTGATGATGCGCGGCACCTTTGCCAATGTGCGCATCAAGAACCTGATGATCCCCGCAGCGGCCGACGGCTCGCGCGAGGAGGGCGGCGTCACGCTGTACCGCGGCGCCGACGGCCAGGCCCAGAAGATGTTCATCTATGACGCCGCCATGAAGTACATGGCCGAGGGCCGGCCCACCGTGATCTTTGCCGGCGAGGAGTACGGCACCGGGTCCAGCCGCGACTGGGCGGCCAAGGGCACGCAGCTCCTGGGCATCAAGGCCGTGGTGGCCAAGAGCTTTGAGCGCATCCACCGCAGCAACCTGGTGGGCATGGGCGTGCTGCCGCTGCAGTTCAAGGGCAGCGACACCTGGCAGACACTGCGCCTGACCGGCGACGAGCTGGTGGACGTGATCCCCGCGCCGGACCTCAAGCCGCAGAGTGTGGCCAGGCTGGTGATCACGCGCGCCAACGGCTCGCGCGACGAGGTGGAGGTGATCCTGCGCATCGACACGCCGATCGAGGTGGACTACTACCGTCACGGCGGCATCCTGCCTTTCGTGCTGCGTCAGCTGCTGGCCGCGTGACCACCCATGCCCTGATTGCCGGTGGCGGCATCGGCGGGCTGGCGGCGGCGCTGGCCTGTGCGCGTGCCGGGTGCGGCGTGCGCCTGTACGAGCAGGCGGCCGCGTTCAGCGAGGTGGGCGCGGGCGTGCAGCTGGGGCCCAATGCGGTACGGCGGCTGCAGGCCTGGGGGCTGGGCGCGGCGCTGGATGCAGTGGCGGCGCAGCCTGACCGGCTGTCGGTGCGCCATGCGGTCAGCGGGCGCGAGCTGGCTGCGCTGCCCTTGAACCCCGGCATGGCCGCGCGCTATGGCGCGCCGTACTGCACCGTCCACCGGGCCGACCTGCACGGCGTGTTGCTGGCTGCGCTGGCGCAGGACGACCGCGTGCGGCTCAAGACGGCCTGCCCGGTGCGCGCGGTGCGCCAGGACGCGGGCTGCGTCGGCCTGTCGCTGGCAGCCGACCTGGAGGTGGAAGGCGACCTGCTGGTCGGCGCCGACGGCCTGTGGAGCACCGTGCGCCAGCAGCTGCTGGATGACGGCGCGGCCACGCCCAGCGGCCATGTGGCCTACCGCGCGCTGGTGGCGCAGCAGGCCCTGCCGGCGGCGCTGCGCAGCCAGCAGGTCACGGCCTGGCTGGGCCCGCGGCTGCATGTGGTGGCCTACCCGGTGCGCCGGGGCGAGCTGCTGAATGTGGTGGCCATCGTGCAGGGCCAGCCCCGTGGCCAGCCACAGGACTGGGACCAGGCCGCCGTGGCGGCTGAGCTGCAGGCGGCCATGGGGGCCACCTGCGCCGCCGTGCGTGAGCTGGCGCAGGCCCTGGCGCACTGGCGGCTGTGGGTGCTGAATGCCCGCGCGCCCGTCAGCGCGCCCGAGGCCTTGGCGCGTGGTCGTGTGGCCCTGCTGGGCGACGCAGCGCACCCCATGCTGCCCTATCTGGCACAGGGCGCCGGAATGGCGATTGAAGACGCCGCCGAGCTCGGCAGCCTGCTGACCATGACCAGCGCCGCCGCGCTGGATGTGCCGCTGGCATTGAGCCGCTATGCGCTGAACCGCTGGCAGCGGGTGGCGCGGGTGCAGGCCCGGTCGCTGCGCAACGGGCGGATCTTTCACGCCACCGGCGTCATGCAGGCCGGGCGCGACCTGTCTCTGCGCCTGCTGGGGCCGCGCGTGCTGGACGTTCCGTGGCTGTACGCGGGCTGAGGGGCGGGGCGGCCGGGGCGTCTCAGAGATCGGTGCGCAGCTTCCAGATTTCCGGAAACAGCACCACGTCCAGCATCTTGCGCAGGTAGCTCACGCCGCCGGTACCGCCGGTGCCGCGCTTGAAGCCGATCACACGCTCCACCGTCGTCACATGGCGAAAGCGCCACAGGCGGAATGCGTCTTCCAGGTCGGTGAGCTCCTCGCCCAGCTGGTACAGGTCCCAGTACTGTTTGGGGTCGCGGTACACCACCAGCCAGGCCTGCTCCACCGCCTCGCTCTCGGCGTAGGGCTGGGCCCAGTCGCGCTGGGTGTGGCTGGGGGGCACGACCAGGCCACGGCGGGCCAGCAGGCGCAGCGCCTCGTCGTACAGCGACGGTGCTTCGTACGCGGCCTGTACCTGGGCCAGCAGGTCGGGGCGGTGGGCATGGGGCTTGAGCATGGCGGCGTTCTTGTTGCCCAGCGCAAACTCAATGCAGCGGTACTGCGCGCTCTGAAAGCCGCTGGAGTTCGCCAGGTACGGGCGGATCGCGCTGTACTCGGGCGGCGTCATGGTGGCCAGCACGTCCCAGGCGTGTACCAGCTGCTCCATGATCTTGCTCACCCGCGCCAGCATCTTGAAGGCCGTGCCCAGTTCGTCACCGGCCACGTTTGCAATGGCCGCGCGCAGCTCGTGCAGCATCAGCTTCATCCACAGCTCGCTGGTCTGGTGCTGGATGATGAACAGCATCTCGTTGTGGTCGGGCGACAGCGGCTTTTGCGCGTTCAGGATCGCGTCCAGCTGCAGGTAGTCGCCATAGCTCATGTCACGGCTGAAGTCGAGCTTGGCCTTTTCCTCGTGCACGATGTGTTCAGGTTTGCCGGTCATCAGGTCACCGCATGCTTGTGGTTGAATTCCGGGCGTTGCCATTCGCCGCTGTCCAGCACCTGCCTGAGCTGCTCCACGGCATTCCATACCTCTTCAAACCCGATGTACAGCGGCGTGAAGCCAAAGCGCAGGATGTCGGGTGCGCGGTAGTCGCCAATGACGCCGCGCGCGATCAGGGCCTGCACCATGGCGTAGGCACCTTCGTCCCTTGCAATGCAGACCTGCGAACCGCGTTGCCTATGCGGGCGCGGCGTGACCATGCGCAGCCCGTGGCCCGCGCAGCGTTCTTCGACCAGCGCCATGAACAGGTCGGTGAGCGCCAGTGATTTGGCGCGCAGCGCCGCCATGCCGCCCAGCGGTTGTGCGGCCAGCACGGTGTCCAGCCCGCAGTCCAGCGCGGTCATGCTCAGGATGGGCTGCGTGCCGCACAGGTAGCGGGTGATGCCCGGCGCGGGCCGGTAGTCGGGTGTGAACTCAAACGGCGCCGCATGGCCCCACCAGCCGGCCAGCGGCTGCCAGAAGCGTTCGGCGTGCCGGGGGTTCACCCACACAAAGGCCGGGGCGCCCGGGCCACCATTGAGGTATTTGTAGCCGCAGCCAATCGAGAAGTCGGCGTCCGATGCGTTCAGGTCCACCGGCACCGCGCCCGCGCTGTGTGCCAGGTCCCACACCGTCAGCGCGCCGGCCGCGTGGGCTGCGGCGGTGACCGCGGCCATGTCGTGCATGGCGCCGGTGCGGTAGTTCACGTGGGTGAGCATCAGCACGGCGACGTCTGGTGTCAGCGCGGCGGCGATCTCTTCAGGCTCGACCAGTTGCAGGCGCAAGCCGCGCTCCTTGCACAGGGCTTCGGCGATGTACAGGTCGGTGGGGAAGTTGCTGCGCTCGCTCACGATCAGCTTGCGCTGCGGTGCGTCCTGCGCGGCGATGTTCAGCGCGGCGCTGAGCACCTTGTACAGGTTGATGGAGGTGCTGTCGGTGGCCACCACTTCACCTGGGCGTGCGCCGACAAGTTGCGCGATCTTGTCGCCCAGCATCTGCGGCAGCTGGAACCAGCCCGCGTTGTTCCAGCTGCGGATCAGGCCGGTGCCCCATTCCTGCGTCACGGCGGCGGCCACGCGCGTGGGCGCGGCTTTGGGCATCACGCCCAGCGAATTGCCGTCCAGGTAGATCACGCCGGGCGGGATGCTGAACAGGTCGCGCAGCGTGCGCAGCGGGTCTTGCGCGTCCAGCGCGCGGCAGTCTTGCAGGTTGGTCATAGGCTTCTCAGAATGGCGCGAACGGGCGACGCGTCGGCCGTCATCAGTTTCAGGGGGAGCGCGATAAGCTCATAGTCGCCCTCGGGCACCTCGTCCAGCACCAGGTTCTCCAGCACGCGCATGTTGCGCTGGCGTATCACCTGGTGGCTGTCCAGCGTCTTGCTGTCGGCCGGGTCGATGCTGGCGGTGTCGATGCCGATCAGCGTCACACCCAGCGCGGCCAGGCGCTCGACGGTGTCGGGTGCGAAGGCGCTCAAGGAGCCGTCCCACTGGTCCACCGGCATGCGCTCATACGTGCGCACCAGCACGCGCGGCGGCAGGTCGTGCAGCGCGTGCGCCAGGTGCTGCCACTGCACCAGCGGGCCGCAGCCGATGGCGTGAATCACGCGGCACGGCCCCAGGTAGGGCGACAGGTCCAGCGCGCCGACGGCCTGGCCCTGCGGGTCGTAGTGCAGCGGCGCATCCGCATGCGCGCCCACATGGGGCGACAGCGTCATGCTGCTCACGTTCACCGGGCAGCCCGGGCCGATGCTCGCGGCCCACTGCTGCTGGTATGGCGTGTCGCCCGGAAACACCGGCGAGCCGGGTTGCACCGGCGGGGAGATGTCCCAGAGCTGAGGCGATGGGCGGGTCATGGGCGAAAGTTTGCACCCGCCCCAAAATCAGTGGTGTCGGTTATTTCCAACAGCCCGCAAAAATACTTCAGGCCTAAAGCATCTGGCGTTTACAGGGGCGCCAGCCCGTGGCGCGCACGGGCGCGGGCACAGGCGTCGCTGCCCTCTTCAAACTCGCGGCAGGGGGAGGGGCGCCATTCGTAGATGCCGCAGGCGGCCTGCTGGCCGACCTGGCCGGTCAGTGCGGCACAACGCGGTCGGGCATGGTCAGTGCCGCGCATGCGCAGGATGCCGTCTGTAACCGGCACCGACAACCCCGCGGGCACGCAGCCGCCATGCTCTTCGGATTCATGCACGGAAAAGTCCACGCGAAAGCCCGCGCAGCAGGCGCCGCAGCTCAGGCAGGCAGAAGGGGTGGTGACCATGGGCGGACTATATTGGCGTTCTGCCGATTGTCGAGCCATGCCTTCCTTTGAAACCCTGGTGTTCTGCACGAGCCATGTTGCCGGCCCCGCCGTGTGGGCCGCGCGCTACCGCCGCTGGCTGGACCATCACCGGGCGATGCCCTGGGACGCAACGCTGTTCTGTCTGGTAGACGATGCCTCGCCCTGGCAGCCGCCCCGCAGCGAAGTGCTTGCCGTGGCGGCTTCGGCGCCGTTGCCTGTGGCGCCGGGCTTGCCACTGATGGTGCGTTTTGATGGTCACCTGGGTCTGCATCCCGGCCGGCGCTTTCCGGGCTGGTGGCGCAGCTTTGTGCATTCTGTGGCGCTGGCCCGGCACTATGGCTGCCGCCGCATCGTGCACATCGAGTCCGACGCCTTTGTGCTGACCCGGCGCATGCACGGCTTTCTGATGGGCCGCACGGCAGGCTGGACGGCCATGTGGTGCCCGCGCTGGGGCTTTGCCGAATCCGCCATCCAGGTGATCTGCCGGGACCAGTTTGACGCTCTGCAGCGCCTGGGCGAGGGCGGTTGGGAGCAGCTTGACGGGGCTTTTGCCGAGCGTGTGCTGCCGTTCACCGACGTGGTGCGCGAACCCCATGGCAACCGCTACAGCGAATTTCGCACCCGCATCCCCGGCTACGCCGATTTCGCCGCGCAGGTCACGCCCGCGCAGCAGGTGTGGTTCAGGTAACCCGGCCCAGCAGCAAAAACTCCATCAGCGCCTTTTGCGCGTGCATGCGGTTTTCGGCTTCGTCCCACACGACCGACTGCGGGCCGTCGATCACGTCGGCTTCGACCTCTTCACCACGGTGCGCGGGCAGGCAGTGCATGAACAGGGCGTCGGGCTTGGCGACCTTCATCATCTCGGTGTCCACGCACCAGTCGGCAAAAGCCTTTTTGCGCGCCTCGTTCTCGGCCTCGTAGCCCATGCTGGTCCACACGTCAGTGGTCACCAGGTCGGCGCCGCGGCAGGCGTCCATGGGGTCCTTGAAGACCTTGTAGCTGTCACTGCTGCGGATGCCGGCCACGTCCTGGTCCACCTCGTAGCCGCTGGGCGTGCTCACATGCACGGTAAAGCCCAGCAGCTCGGCCGCCTGCAGCCAGGTGTTGGCCATGTTGTTGCCGTCGCCCACCCAGGCCACCACTTTGCCCTTGATCGAGCCGCGGTGTTCGATGTAGGTGAACACGTCCGCCAGGATCTGGCAGGGGTGGAATTCGTTGGTCAGGCCGTTGATGACGGGCACGCGCGAATGCTCTGCAAAACGCTCGATCTTGTCCTGGCCGAAGGTGCGGATCATCACCAGGTCCACCATGCGGCTGATGACCTTGGCGCTGTCTTCAATCGGCTCGGCGCGACCCAGCTGGCTGCCGTCGGTGGTCAGGTGCACCACGCTGCCACCCAGCTGGTACATGCCGGCTTCAAAGCTCACGCGCGTACGCGTGGAGGCCTTTTCAAAAATCATCGCCAGCGTGCGGTCGGCCAGCGGGTGGTACTTCTCGTAGGCCTTGAACTTCTTCTTGATGAGGGCGGCGCGCTCGAACAGCCAGGCGTACTCGTCCGCCGTGAAGTCGCTGAACTGCAGGTAGTGCCGGATGGGGGCCGTCATGGTCATTCCGCCAGGAATTGTTTGACCAGCGGCGCCAGGATGGCCACGATCTCGTCGGCTTCGGCCACCGTGAGGATCAGCGGGGGCACCAGGCGGATCACGCTGTCGGCCGTGACGCTGATCAACAGGCCCGCCTCGGCCGCGCGCATGGTCAGCACGCCGCAGGGCTTGTCCAGCTCCACGCCGATCATCAGGCCCTGGCCGCGGATTTCCTTGATGCCTTTCAGCCCGCCCAGCTCGCGTGCCAGCGCGCCCTTCAGGTGAGCGCCGACCGTGGCGGCGTTGTCCAGCAGGCCGTCTTCTTCCATGATGCGGATGGTCTCGACCCCGGCGCGCATCGCCAGCGGGTTGCCACCAAAAGTGGTGCCATGGTTGCCTGGCTGGAAAATGTTGGCCGCCTTGGGGCCGGCCACCACC
>JBEIPU010000175.1:0-8036 GCA_040376925.1 Caenimonas sp.
CGACGGTGTGGTGCCCAGCAATGAGGGCCGCGGCTATGTGCAGCGGCGCATCGTGCGCCGCGCGATCCGCCACGGCTACAAGCTGGGCAAGAAGACGCCGTTCTTCCACAAGCTGGTGCCCGACCTTGTCCAGCTGATGGGCGACGCCTACCCCAACCTGGCCGCCCAGAAGGACCGCATCATGGAAGTGCTGCGGGTGGAAGAGGAGCGCTTCTTTGAAACGCTTGAAAACGGCATGGAGATCCTGGACGCGGCGCTGGCCAACGGCGTGAAGGTGTTGCCCGGCGAGGTGGCCTTCAAGCTGCACGACACCTTTGGCTTCCCGTTGGACCTGTCGGCCGACGTGTGCCGCGAGCGTGACGTGACGGTGGACGAAGCCGGCTTTCATGCCGCCATGGACAAGCAGAAGGCCGCGGGCCGCGCCGCCGGCAAGTTCAAGATGGACCGTGCGCTGGACTACACCGGCGCGGGCAATGTCTTCAGCGGCTACGACAGGCTGGAAGAGCCCGCCAAGGTCGTGGCCCTGTACAAGGACGGCGCGCCCGTGCAGCAGCTCAACGAGGGCGACGCGGGCGTGGTGGTGCTGGACACCACGCCGTTCTATTCCGAATCGGGCGGCCAGGTGGGCGACAGCGGCCTGCTGACGGCGCAGGGCGCGCAGTTTGGCGTGGAAGACACCCAGAAGATCAAGTCCGATGTGTTCGGCCACCACGGCGTGCAGACCCAAGGCACGCTGAAGGTTGGCGACGCCGTGACCGCCGCCGTGGACATGGCCCGGCGCCATGCCACCATGCGCAACCACAGCGTGACGCACCTGATGCACAAGGCCCTGCGCGAAGTGCTGGGCAGCCATGTGCAGCAAAAGGGCAGCCTGGTGGACGCCGACAAGACGCGCTTTGACTTCACGCACAACGCGCCGGTCACCGACGCGCAGATCCGTGAGATTGAAAAGCGCGTGAACGAGGAAATCCTGGCCAACGCCGCCACGCAGGCGCGCGTGATGGACATTGATTCCGCGCAGAAGACCGGCGCCGTCATGCTGTTTGGCGAGAAATATGGCGAGACCGTGCGCGTGCTGGACATCGGCAGCAGCCGCGAGCTGTGCGGCGGCACGCACGTGCAGCGCACCGGCGACATCGGCCTGTTCAAGATCACTGGTGAATCCGGCGTGGCTGCGGGCATCCGCCGGGTGGAGGCCATTACCGGCGGCAATGCGTTGGCCTACCTGCAGCAGCTGGAAAGCACCGTGGCCCAGGCCGCGGGCGCGCTCAAGGCGCCGGCGGCTGAACTGCAGGGCCGCATCGGCCAGGTGATGGACCAGGTGCGCGCGCTTGAAAAAGAAGTGGCCGCACTCAAGGGCAAGCTGGCTTCCTCGCAGGGCGATGAGCTGGTCAGCCAGGCGGTGGATGTCAAGGGCATCAAGGTGCTGGCCGCGCGGCTGGAAGGCGCGGATGCCAGGACACTGCGCGACACCATGGACAAGCTGAAAGACAAGCTCAAGACCGCCGCCATCGTGCTGGCGGCGGTGGACGGCGGCAAGGTGCAGATCGCCGCCGGCGCCACGGCCGACGTGATGGGCAAGGTCAAGGCCGGCGAGCTGGTGAACTTTGTGGCCCAGCAAGTGGGCGGCAAGGGCGGCGGCAAGCCCGACATGGCCATGGCCGGTGGAACGGACGCGAGCAAGCTCGCCGGCGCATTGCAGTCCGTGCAAGCCTGGGTGGCCGAGCGGGCCTGAGCAAGGTCAGCGGATGATCTTGCCGTCCGGCGTGATCGTCACCAGGTCGATTGCACGCACCGAGTCGCGCATGCCCGCGCGCAGGTTGATGCGAAAGCCGCCCACGTCATAGTCGGTCATGCCGGCCATGCTGGCCTGCAGCTTGCCCTTGTCAAAGCCCTTGCCGGCGCGGCGCACCGCCTCGGCCAGGGTCTTGGCGGCGATGAAACCCTCCAGGCTTTCATATGAGGGTGACTGGTCGGAGTTGTCGATGGCGGCCAGGTATTCCTTGACGATGGGGGTGGCCGAGCTGCGCGGCGACGGCACGACCTGCGACACGACCACGCCGCCGATTTCCTTGCCCAGTGCCGTGAACAGGGGGTCAATCCCCACCACCGAGAAGTTCATGAAGGCCCCGGCGTATCCCGCCTTGCGCATCTTGCGGATGAATGCCGCCGTGGAGTTGAACAGCGACACCTGGATGATGGCCTGTGGCTGCGCCTTGAAGAGGCTGGCCACGGCTGCATCGACCTTGTCGCTGTTGACCGGCACGAAGGCCGATGCGACCAGCGGCGGCAGCTTGAGCTCGCTCATGGCCTGATTGACGGCCGCCAGGCCGGCACGGCCCATGGTGTCGTCCTCGGCCAGTACGGCGATGCGGGTCTGGCCCAGCGTGGCGCAATGGCGCACCATCTTGAAGGCTTCGTCGGCCATGCTGGGGCGCACATGGAACACGTTGGTGTGGGTGGCATCGCGCAGCGTGTCCGACGCCGCAAAAGGGCCGAAGAAAATGGCGTTTTCGGCCTTGGCCACCGCAGCACCGGCATCCGAGCTTGCCGTACCCACGAAGCCGAACAGCACATCGGCGCCGTCTTCCAGCAGCTTTTTGGCGTTGGCGGTGGCTTTCGCCGGTTCATAGCCGTCGTCGAGCTGGCGCAGCTCGAAATTCCAGCCGGGGTTGTTCTTGCGGGCGTTGAAGGCGTCCACATACAGCTTGGCGCCGGCGGCAAACGCCAGACCGATTTCGCTGGCGGCGCCAGTCAGCGGCACGGATTGCCCCAGCACCACCTTGCGGCCCGTTGATGGTTTCGCCTGGCCGTGGACCATCCCCGCACCGCACAGACCCAGCCCCGCCAGGCCCATTCCCAATACCGTCCGTCGCTTGGTGTTCATGGCTGAACTCCTTGTCATGTTGTGAGCCTGCTCGCAAAGTTGATGCCAGCTTGCAGGCCGTCACAAGGTAACCCATCCCGCAGTCGCTGGCAATACAGGGTTGGTGCCGATTTCCAATGTGGTCATGTGCCCAGCTCATGACAGGCTGCTCCCTACAATGCGGCCCATGATCCCTAAACCCCCCTTACCCGCGGCGCCGCGGCCAGTCGAAGTGCTCGATCAGGAGCTGTGCCTGATGGGCGCCACCCGCATGGCGGACTTCATTGATTTCGTGCGCGAACGCGCCATTGGGGGCAGGGACATGGACCGGGGTGACCTGGCGGACATGTGGCGCGAAGCCTCGGTGGTGTTCAATGAACTTCAGACGACCGAGGCGGGCGCTGCCGACGCGCCGCAGATCCTGCCGCTGTCCAAGGCCTTGCAGGCGCATGTCAGCAAGCTGGTCAAGCTCACCAGCTTCCAGCAGACTTTCTCGGCGGTGCCCGTGGCCTTTGGCATGGTCGAGCTGGACAAGCTGATCGTCAGCCAGCAGCACATTGGTCGGGCCAGTGTGGACCGCATGGTGTCCAGCTTGCCCAGGCCGCCGTCTGATGCGGCCCTGGCGGCTGTTTGCCTGCCGCTGACCGCTGGTGATGCCAGCTTCAAGGTGGCCCACCAGGACGGCGAGCGGTTTGTGTTTGTGTCAGACACGCACGACACACGCTTCCTGGGCGCCCAGCTGGTCAACCCGGCGGACATCAAGGGCCTGAAGGTCAACGGGCATCCCCAGGCTGTACTGGCGCTGAGCGTGGGCTTTACCACCAATGTGCTGAACGTGGTGCGCTACGGCACCCGGGTTGTGCTGAACAACGGCTACCACCGCGCCCTGGCCCTGCGCGAGGCGGGCGTGACCCATGCCCCCTGTCTGATCCAGGTTTGTGCCCACTGGGAAGACGTGGGCCTGGCCGGCTCCAGTGAGATGTATGACAACGGTCCAGTCTATTTCAGCTCGGCCCGCCCGCCATTGCTGCGGGACTTCGCGAACCCGCAGCTCACGCGCGCTTTCGCTGCGCGGCGGCTGACGCGTGAAATCAGGCTCACGTATGAAGTCGATTCGCTACAGATTGATTTGTAACAAATCTGTTTCAAATCGAAGTTTGTGCGAGAAATTTCACGAAAAATACTTCGTTACAGGCTTGTTACAGTAGGCGTAACTGGCTACACTCCAGCCATTACAACAAGTTGCAGGGTGTAACAGGCTCTCAACGTAATAAGACGCACCGGGTTTTCGGTCGGCAGTTGAGGCAAGAAAGCCGGTAACAGTTTTGATAACCAGGAGTTCAGCATGCGTGTTTTGACTCTCGAAGAAATGGAACAGGTCGCCGGTGGGCGGGGTTGTTCCAGCAAGAGCAGCAAGAAGAAATCCAGCAAGAAGAGCAGCGGCAAGGGCAGCAGCAGTGGCCGTGGCGGTCGCTGCGGTGGCGGCTCCAGCAGCGGTGGCTCCAGCAGCAGCGGTCGTTCGGGCTGCGGTGGCACCACGCCTCCGCCCCCGCCTCCCCCGCCTCCCCCGCCTCCTCCCCCGGAGGATCCGCCGACCTGATCGGCCCCGTGATATCAAAAGCCCCTGCTCGCAGGGGCTTTTTATTTGTTCAACACGACGCGGCCTGACGCCACCTCCAGCCGTAGCCGGGCCTGGGCGTGCCCCAGCTGGGCCTGCGTGAGCTGTGAGCGCGCATTGGACAGGGCGACCTGTGTGCTGATGAGCTCCAGGATGGAACCCACGCCGGCCTTGTAGCGGCCAAACGTGATCTGGTAGCTCTGGGTGGCCGCGCGCAGCAGCATCTTGGCGGCCGTCAGGTTCTGCGTCTCGGTTTCCAGCAGCTTGGCGTTGCGCCACAGGTCCGACTCGATGTCGCGTTCCACTTGCGTCAGCGCAGCTTCCCGGCTTGCCACCTGCGCCTGGGCCTGGGATTCGCGGGCTTGCTGTTCGGTGTGGTTGAACAGCGGGATGCTCGCAACCACATATCCGCTCAGGCTGTGCTCAAAACGCGCGCCGGGCGCGCCCAGCTCGCGGGTGCTGCCCGCGCCCAATGACAGTTGCACATTGCCCCTGCTTTCGGCCCGCACGGCCTCCACGCGGGCTTTCAGCGCCAGCACGTCGGCGCGCGCCACACGCACGCGGGGGTGCTCGCGCCGGGCGTCGGCGATCCAGTCGTCCAGCGGCCCGCGTGCGCTGATCGCTGGAAATGCTGCGCTGATGGGGGCGAGCGACAGCGGCGTGTCTACCGCCAAGCCCATGGCCACGGCCAGCAGGCCCCGCGCTGTTTCCCACACGCCTTCGGCGCGCACGCGGTCCAGCGTGGCCTGCGCCAGCGCGGTCTGCGCCTGCAGTTTCTCAGACAAGGACGCAACCTGTGCGGCATGCTTGGCCTCGGCCGCCTCCAGGCTCTGGCGGGCGACGGCCTCGGTGTCGCGCTGTGCTTCCAGCCGTGCCCAGGCGGTGGCGGCCTCCACATACAACCGTAGCGCCTCATTGACGGCGTTGATGGACGACACGTGCTGCGCCGAGCGGGCCGATGCCAGCAACTGGCGCGATTGCTCCAGGTTGGCATTGCGCACGCCGGCGTCGTACAACACCCAGCTCACCCCCAGCGATCCCGTGAGGCTGGAGCTTAGCGAGCCAGAGCCACTGTTGCTGGACGGGATGCGGTTGCTCGCGACTTCGGCAAAGGCGGACACCCGGGGCCGGTAGGCGGCGCGTGCGATGTCCACCCCGGCCTGCTGCTCGTCCACCAGCAGCAGCGCCTGGTTGAGCAGGGGGCTTTTGCACAGCACGTGTTCCACGGCGGCCATCAGCGTCAGCTCCTGCAGGGTCTGGCCCGTGAGCTCGCGGCAGCTTCCGCGCCCTGGCAGCGACGACGCCACCTGCTCCAGCCCGGTCTGCGCGGTGCCGGGCAAGGGCGCCAGCGCGCCGCAGCCCAGCATGGCGGCGGCTGCCACCCGCGTGAACCGGGCGCGAAGGGGCTTCACGCGGCGGCGGCGGGACGGGGCACGCCCAGCCGCTCAAAGTAACCGTCAGGCGGGCCGTCGTACACGACCTTGCCGCGCTTCATCTCGATCACCCGTTGGGCCGAGCCGATGGTTTCGGGCCGGTGGGCGATGACGATGCGCGTCACGTTCAGCCCGGCGATGGATTCATTGACCTGCGCTTCGCGCTTGACGTCCAGGTGGCTGGTGGCTTCATCCAGCAACAGCACCTGGGGCTGCTTGTACAGGGCGCGCGCCAGGGTCACGCGCTGCTTCTGGCCGCCCGACAGCACGGTGCCCATGTCGCCCACCAGCGTCTGGTAGCCCATGGGCATGGCTTCGATGTCCTTGTGGATGGCAGCCAGGCGGGCGCATTCCTCGATGCGTTCGTTGTCGGGGCGCGGGTCGAAGAAACAGATGTTTTCTGCGATGGAGCCGGCAAACAGCGTGTCGTCCTGCATCACCGTGCCGACCATGGAGCGCCACGCGTCGTTGCCCATCTTTTCCAGCGGGACTGACCCTACCAGGATGGTGCCTTCCTGCGCCTTCAGCACGCCCAGCAGCAGGTTGGCAAGCGTCGTCTTGCCGCAGCCCGACGGGCCGGTAACGGCCACGGCCTCGCCCGGCTGGATGGTGAAGCTCACGCCGTCGAGCACCCACGGGTCCTGTTCGGCGTAGCGAAAGCGCAGGTCGCGCACCACGATTTCGGGCGCGGTGTCGGGCACGTGATCGGTCAGGGTGCGCCGTACTTCCTCTTCACCCGGGGTCAGCACCACGTCGGCCAGCCGCTCGCCGTACAGGCGCAGCATCTTCAGGTCGATGAACTGGTCGATCAGGCCCGTGACGCGTGCATCAAACTGGCTGCGGTACGCCAGAAAGGCCATCAGCATGCCCACACTGAGCTGCCCCGACAGGATTTGCGTGGCGCCCATCCACAGCAGCACGATGTTGAACACGCCGCTCAACATGGAGCGCGCCAGCCCGTAAAGGATCTTCAGCTTCTGGATGCGCAGCGTGGCGTTGGTCTCGTTGACCAGCAGCGTCTGCCAGGCGCTGCGGCGCACCAGCTGGCGTGCGAACAGCTTGATGGTCCGCATGCCGCGGATGGTTTCCAGGTAGTGCGTGGACAGCGTGGCTCCGCGCACGATCTGCTCTTCGGTGGCCAGGTACAGCGGCTTGAACCACAGCAGGCGCAATGCCAGGTACAGCGCCACGGCCATCAGCGCGATCCAGCCCAGCGTGGGGTTGTAGATGAACATCATCACCAGGGTGAGGACCATCATCAGGCCGTCAAGCAACGACTCCACGAAGGCGCTGGTCAGCACACGCTGGATCTCGTCGATGGAGTTGGTACGCGAGACGATATCGCCCAGGTGACGCTTCTGGAAATAATCGAGCGGCAGGCGCAGCAGGTGGGTGAAGATGTTGGCCTTCCACTGCACGCGAATGGAGGTGTTGATGGCCAGCAGCATCCAGGTGCGCATGATGCCCACGCCCTGCTGGATCAGCAGCAGCAGCAAGAAGCCCAGCGCCAGCGTGGTGAGCAGGTTGGTGTCGCGCGAGACGATCACGTGGTCCAGGATCCACTGCATGAACAGCGGCCCCGTCAGCACAAAAATCTGCAGCACCAGCGACAGCGTGAGGATCTTGGCCAGGGCCGGCCAGAAGCCCGTGACCTGTCCGATCAGCTGGCCCAGCGCAATGGGCACGGCCTCCTTGCGCGGCTCAAAGCCCGGGTCGGGCCACAGCTCCAGTGCCACGCCGGTGAAGTGCTCGTTGACCTCCTGCATGGTGTAGCGGCGCTCGCCCACATCGGGGTCGTGCACGGTCACGTGGTTGCCGCTGACGGACTTGAGCACCACAAAGTGGTTCAGGTCCCAGTGCAGGATGGCCGGCGTGCTCAGGTTGGCCATGTCCTTGAGCTGCAGGCGCACAGCGCGAAAACCCAGGCGTTCGTCCTGCGCCAGTTTGGCCAGCGACGCCAGCGACATGCCCTTGAGCGAGATGGCATGGCGCGCGCGCAGCGTGGCCAGGTCGGTGATGACGCCGTGGTAGCCCATGACCATGGCCAGGCAGGCCAGGCCGCATTCGGCGGCCTCGGTCTGCAGGATCACCGGCAGGCGCCTGCGCAACCCCAGGGAAA
>JBEIPU010000012.1:0-43977 GCA_040376925.1 Caenimonas sp.
GCCCGGGCACAGGCCGCAGGGCGCAGCGGCGCCGCGCAGAAAAGCCGCGCGCGGGGCCGCCCGGTGGGCGCGCGCCGGGGCGAGCCGCGCGGCGGCGCCCGGCTGCACGTGATGGAAACACTGCGCGCTGCCGCGCCCTGGCAGCGCCTGCGCGAGCAGCAGGCCCTGCGCGCCGCCGCACCCGCATCCCCGCCCGCGGGCGCCGCGCGGCGCATCCACGTGCGCCGCGAGGACTTTCACATCCGCCGCTACAAGCAGCTCAGCCAGACCACCACGGTGTTTGTGGTGGACGCATCCGGCTCATCGGCGCTGCACCGGTTGGCCGAGGCCAAAGGCGCGGTGGAGCTGCTGCTGGCGGACTGTTATGTGCGGCGCGACCGCGTGGCGGTGCTGGCGTTTCGCGGCCAGACGGCTGAAACCCTGCTGCCGCCCACGCGCTCGCTGGCGCGCGCCAAGCGCAGCCTGGCAGCGCTGCCAGGCGGCGGCGGCACGCCGCTGGCTGCTGCGATCGACGCCGCGCGCGCGCTGGGCGCGCTGATCCAGCGCACCGGTGAAACACCGGTGACGGTGATGCTCACCGACGGGCGCGCCAATATTGCGCGCGACGGCGCGCCGGGCCGTGCCCGCGCCCATGACGACGCGCTGGCGGCAGCCCGGCTGTTCCGCCAGGCGGGGCTCACCGCGCTGCTGCTGGACACCTCGCCCCAGCCGCAAGACAGCGCCCGGGCGCTGGCCCAGGCCATGGGCGCCACCTATGTGGCGCTGCCGCACGCGGGTGCGCAGACGCTGTCGCAGGCGGTGCGCCTGGCCACACCGGCTCTGGCCTGATGGCCGCCGGCATGGGTACGCGCATGGACTGGCAGGCCGACGGGCACGACTGGCCGCACCGCGGCGCCAGCCGCTTTGTGGAAGCAGGCGGGCTGCGCTGGCATGTGCAGCAATTCACCGCCACCGACCGGCAGGCGCCGGTGGCGCTGCTGATCCACGGCACCGGTGCGTCCACCCATTCGTGGCGCACGCTCGCGCCGCTGCTGCGCGCGCAGTTTCAGGTGCTGACGGTGGACCTGCCGGGCCATGCCTTCACCGGCATGCCGCCGGAGGGGCCCACGTCGCCGCGCCTGTCGCTGCCCGGCATGGCGCGCGCACTGTCGGCCCTGCTGGCCCTGATCAAGATCCGGCCCGCCCTGGTGGTGGGGCATTCGGCAGGCGCGGCCATTGCGGTGCGCATGTGCCTGGACGGGTTGATCGCGCCGCGCATGGTGGCCAGCCTGAACGGCGCGCTGGTGCCGCTGGGCGGTGTGGCCGGGCGGCTGTTTTCGCCGGCGGCCAAGCTGCTGGCGGCGGTGCCGCTGGTGCCGCGCGTGTTTGCCCGCCGCGCCGGCGACCCGGCCGTGCTGCAGCGCCTGCTGGACGGCACCGGCTCCACGCTGGACGCACAGGGCGTGGCGCTGTACGGGCGGCTGGTGCGCAACCCCGGCCATGCCGCAGGGGCGCTGGGCATGATGGCCAACTGGGACCTGGCCGCGCTCTGGCGCGACCTGCCGCGCCTGAAGGTGCCGCTGGTGCTGGTGGTCGGCGCCAATGACGCGACCGTGCCGCCGGCGCAGGCCGGCCAGGTGATGTCGGTTGTGAAGGGCGCTACCCTGACCACGCTGCCCGGTCTGGGCCACCTGGCGCATGAGGAACGCGCCGACCTGGTGGCGCAGGTGGTGTGTGCGCACTACGGCGCTCTGTCGGGTACGCCTTCGGGCAGGCCGTCGAATGCGGCCGCGCTGGCTCAGGGCTGAACGTCGCTGATCGTGATGCGCAGGCCCGCGGCACCGGGCTTCATCACCGCACTTTGGCCCAGCAGGTCGCCGCTTAGCGGCATGGCGTTGCCCGACTTTGAAATCCGCGCGCCGACCACGACTTCCTTGAAATTGGACAGGCGCATCTCGGGCGTCATGGCCGTGCTGTCGTCCAGCGTGAAGCGCACGGGCAGCTCGCCCGCCGTGCGCCGCACGATGGCCAGCGGCATGCGCGGGCCGTTGGCGGCGCGCGCAAAGATGAACAGCGTGTCGCCGGGGGCCACCCGGGCGGCCAGTGCGGGGGCCAGGTGGACTTCACCACTGATGGATGCACCGGTGGCACGGGCTGGCGTGGCTGCCGGGGTGGTGGCCTGTGCCATCACCATGGGCTGCGCTGCTGGTGGTGCACCGCCCGACGCCGCCAGCCCCGCGCGCGCTTCCACCAGCGAGCGGTCCAGCCCGGTGGCAAATTCGCTGCCTGCGGGCGACAGCGCGCGCGCGCGCGACCAGTGGCGCACGGCGCCGGCATAGTCGCCGCGGTCCAGCGCAATGCTGCCGGCCATGGCCAGCGCCTTGAGGTTGTCGGGCTCGATCTTCAGCGCCTGGTCGACCAGGCGCGTGGGCTCACCGGCGGCGCTGCGGCCCTGCAGCATGGCCAGCACATCGGCGCGGTCCACCAGCAGCTGGGCATTGCCTGGCGCCAGCGCAATGGCACGCACATAGGCGGCGTCGGCCTGGGCAAAGTTCTGCAGCGCAGCGTAGGAACGCGCCAGCATGTCCCAGTCCTGCGCGCCGGGTGGCTGGCCGGGCGGCGGATTGTTCAGGCGCTGCGCCATGGCGCTCACCATGTCTTGCACCGCCTGCATGGACACGGCGTTGTCCTTGTCGGCCGGCGCCAGCAGCGCGGCCTGCGGGTTGCCCAGCTGCAGGTACAGCGCCACGGCCAGCGCGGGCAGGGCGAGACCCAACAGCACGGCGGTTCGCGGTGCGCGGGGGGTGGTTTGAGCGGCCGCGTGGGCGGCAGAGGCCGGGTGACGTACAGGGTGGCTGTGCGCGCCGTCTTCTTCCAGCACGCGCTGCTGCAGCTCCAGGCGGGCCAGCTCATATTCGGCGGGGCTGATGGCGCCGCTGGCGCGCTCGGCGTCCAGCTGCGCCTGCTGCTCGCGCAGGATGGCCAGATGGCCGGGCTGCGCCGTGCGCGCTGGCGCCGCGCTGCGTGGTTGCAGCAGCAGCGGCGGCAGCACCATGGCCAGCGCCAGCGCCATCAGCACCGTGGCCAGCAGCCAGAACGTCATCATGGCGCGCCCACCCGGCCCGGCGCCTGGCCGTCCAGCAGGCTTTGGGCGCGCGCGCGCTCGGCCTCGCCCAGCAGCGGCTGCGCCGTGGTGCGCCGGCGCAGGATGCTGGCCCCCATCACGCCCAGCCCCACCAGCAGCAGCACAAACGGTCCGCCCCACAGCACCAGCGTGCTGGCCTTGAGCGGCGGGTTGTACAGCACGAAATCACCGTAGCGCGCCACCATGTAGTCCAGGATCTGCTGCTGCGACCGGCCGTCGGCCAGCTGGCTGCGGATCTGCTTGCGCAGGTCCACCGCCAGGTCGGCGTTGGACGCGGCAATGGTTTCGTTCTGGCATACCAGGCAGCGCAGCTCTTCGGCCACGGCCATCACCCGTACTTCCAGCGCGGGGTCGGCCGACGCGGGTGCGGCTTCCTTGGCGGCGGCGTGCGATCCCAGGGCCAGCAGCAGCATGAAAGCGAGTGGTTTAAGCACCGAGTTGTCCAATCAGCGGCAATATGGTCTTGCGCAATGCCTCGGGCGTGACCGGTCCGGTCAGCTTCAGGCGGATCACGCCGTCGCGGTCAATCACAAAGGTCTCGGGCACGCCATAGACGCCAAAGTCAATGCCCACCATGCCGTCGGTGTCCGACAGCGAATGCCGGTACGGGTCGCCAAAGTTGGCCAGCCAGCGCACGGCGTCGCTGTGCTTGTCCTTGTAGTTCAGGCCATAAATCGGCACCGGGCTGGTCTTGGCAAACTCCACCAGCACCGGGTGCTCCAGCCGGCAGGCCACGCACCACGACGCCCACACGTTCAGGATCCACACCTGCCCGCGCAGGTCCTGCGCTGACACCATGCGCTCGGGCGCGCCCACGGTGGGCAGCTTGAAGGCCGGCGCGGGCCGGTTGATCAGGGGCGACGGCACCTCGCGCGGGTTCAGCCCCAGGCCCACACCCAGAAAGCCCAGCAGCGCCACAAACACCGCCAGCGGGATCAGGTAGCGCTTCATGGCAGCGCGCCCTTGCCGGCCAACAGGGGATTCGCGGGCTTCATCGGCGGGGCTGCAGAGTTCACCGCCGCCGGTGCCGCTGCACTGCGCCGCACGCGGTAGCGGCGGTCCAGCACGGCCAGCACGCCGCCCAGGGCCATCAGCACGCAGCCGCCCCAGATCCAGTTGACAAAGGGCTTGTGGTGCACGCGCACGCTCCAGGCGGTGTCGCTCACCGGCGTGCCCAGCGCCACATACAGGTCGCGCGTGACGCCGCGGTCTATCGCCACCTCGGTCATCGGCATGCGGCTGACGGTGTAGATGCGCCGCTCGGGCATCAGGGTGGTGACCGCGTGGTCGGCCTCACCGTCGCGGCTGACGCTGAGCACCGCGCGGGCCGACACATAGTTGGGCCCGCGCACCTCCTGCACCTGCTCCAGGCGCAGGCTGTAGCCTGCCAGGCGCGTGGTGTCGCCCACCTCCATGCGCACATCGGATTCGCTTTGAAAGCTGCCCACGGCCGTCACACCCACGATGAACACCGCCACGCCAAAGTGCGCCAGCAGCATGCCCCAGTAGCTGCCGGGCTGTGCGCGCACGCGCGCCGCCCAGCCTGCAGCAGGGTGCTCGCGCAGGCGCGTCACCAGGTTCAGCACGGCCGTGGCCGCAATCCACACAGCCAGCAACAGGCCCAGGCCGGTCAGCGGCGACCAGCTGGAAAGCACCAGCGGCGCCAGCACCGCGCTGGCCAGGCTGACGCCCGCAGCCCAGCGCAGCCGGTGGGCCAGGTCGCCCAGGCGGGCCTCGCGCCAGCGCGCCAGCGGGCCCACACCCATGAGGAACAGGGCCGGCGCCACCAGCGGCACAAACACCGCGGCAAAGTAGGGCGCGCCCACCGACAGCTTGCCCATGCCCAGCGCGTCGATCAGCAGCGGGTACAGCGTGCCCAGCAGCACGGCGGCGGCGGCCACCAGCAGCAGCACGTTGTTGGCCATGAGCATGGATTCACGCGAGACCAGCGCAAAGCTGCCGCCCATGCCCACGCGCGGCGCGCGCCAGGCAAACAGCGCCAGCGAGCTGCCCACCACCAGCGCCAGAAAGATCAGGATGAACACGCCGCGCGCCGGGTCGGTGGCAAACGCATGGACCGAGCTCAGCACGCCCGAGCGCACGATGAAGGTGCCCAGGAGCGACAGCGAAAACGCAATGATCGCCAAGAGCGCCGTCCACACCTTGAAGCCGCCGCGCTTCTCGGTCACGGCCAGCGAATGCATCAGCGCCGTGCCCACCAGCCAGGGCATGAACGACGCGTTTTCCACCGGGTCCCAGAACCACCAGCCGCCCCAGCCCAGCTCGTAGTAGGCCCAGAAGCTGCCCAGCGCAATGCCCAGCGTCAAAAAGCACCAGGCCACCGTGGTCCAGGGCCGCGACCAGCGCGCCCAGGCGGCGTCCAGCCGGCCCGACAGCAGCGCCGAGATGGCAAACGCAAACGCCACCACAAAGCCCACATAGCCCATGTAGAGCATGGGGGGGTGGATGATCATGCCCGGGTCCTGCAACAAAGGGTTCAGGTCCTGCCCGTCGGGCGGCGCGGGCAGCATGCGGGCAAACGGGTTGGACGTGGCCAGCGTGAACAGCAAGAAGCCGCAGCTGACCAGCCCCATCACACCGATCACGCGCGCCACGGTGGCGTCGTCCAGCTGGCGCGAAAAGAAGCTCACCGCCACCGTCCAGCCCGACAGGATCAGCGACCACAGCAGGATGGAACCCTCGTGGTTGCCCCAGACCGCGGTGATGCGGTAGACCAGCGGCAGCGCGGTGTTGGAATGGTTGGCCGCCAGCGCCACGGAAAAGTCGCTGACCACAAACGCATGGGTCAGGCAGGCATAGGCCACCACCAGAAACAGGCACTGCGCGCGCGCGGCCGGCCGGGCCACGGCCATCCAGGCCGCGCGGTTGCGCTGTGCGCCCGCCAGCGGCAGCACCGCCTGCGCCAGCGCCATGGCCAGCGCCAGGATCAGGCTGAAATGGCCCAGCTCGTAGATCATGGGGCTGCCTTCATGCCTTGGCCTTGCGCAGCCTTCAGTGCGGCGGCGGCCTCGGGCGGCATGTAGTTCTCGTCATGCTTGGCCAGCACCTGGTCGGCGCGGAACACACCGTCGCTACCCAGCTTGCCCTGGGCCACCACGCCCTTGCCTTCCTTGAACAGGTCGGGCATCAGGCCGGTGTAGGTCACCGGGATCTTCTGCGCGCGGTCGGTCACCACAAAGCGCAGGGCCAGGCTGTTCGGGTCGCGCTGGATGCTGCCTTCTTCCACCAGGCCGCCCACGCGAAAGCTGCGCTCGCGCGGGGCCTCATTGGCCATAACCTGCGTGGGGCTGAAGAAAAACACCAGGTTGCTCTGAAAGGCATTGAGCACCAGCGCGCTGGCCCCGCCCAAAGCGCCCAGGCCGACCAGCACGGCCAGCGCGCGGCGTGTGCGCTGCTTCATGGTGTGCTCCTGTAGACGTCGCTGGCAGTTACATCATCGGCCGGCGCGCCATTCACGTCATTGGCCAGCGCGCGGCGGCGGGCCTTGAGCATCAGCACCTCGGCCAGCAGCACGGCCGCGCACATGCCGAGGGACCCCCACACATACAGGCCGTAGCCACCCATGTGCACAAATTCTGCAAAGTTGGACCAGTGGTTCATGCGGCCTCCAGTGCCTGGCGTGCCCAGGCGGTGTGGCGTTCACGCTCGAGCATGACCACGCGCACGCGTGCCAGCGTGATGGCAATGCAATACATCCAGAACGCCAGCGCCATGATGAGCATGCCCAGCAGCATGGGCGTGGCCATGCTGGGCGCCTTGGTCAGGCTGACCGATGCACCCTGGTGCAGCGTGTTCCACCACTTCACCGAGAAATAAATGATGGGCACGTTGACCACGCCCACCAGCGCCAGCAGCCCGGCGGCGCGGTCGGCGCGGCGCGGGTCGTCGATGGACGCGTGCAGCGCCATGAAGCCGATGTACAGGAACAGCAGCACCAGCTCGGACGTGAGCCGTGCGTCCCACACCCACCAGGCGCCCCAGGTGGGCTTGCCCCACAGCGCGCCCGTCCACAGCGCCAGGAAGGTCATGAGCGCACCGGTGGGCGCCAGCGCGCAGGCCATCATGGACGACAGGCGCGAATTGAACACCAGCCCCACGCCGGCCCAGGCGGCCATGGCGAGGTAGACCACCATGGACATCCAGGCGGCGGGCACATGCACAAAGATGATGCGGTAGGCCTCGCCCTGCTGCGCGTCGGTGGGTGCCAGCCACAGGCCGATGTACAGGCCCGCGGCCGTGAGCAGCGCGGCCAGCGCGCCAAACCACGGGACCAGGCGGCCGGCCAGCGGGTAAAAGCGCTGGGGCGCCGCGTAGTGAAACCAGTTGATGTTGTTCATGACTCCACCGATATGCGCAGCGCCAGCGCCGCCGCCAGCGGCGCCGCAAACAGCGACAGCACCAGCAACGCCCCCAGCAATGAAAAATGGCCCGCCACGCCCAGGCCGGCGTTGTGGGCATCGACCGCGCCAGCGCCAAAAATCAGCACCGGAATGCACAGCGGCAGCACCAGCAGCGACAGCAGCACGCCCGCGCCGCGCAGCCCCACCGTGAGCGCCGCGCCCAGTGCGCCCACCAGGCTCAGCACCGGCGTGCCCAGCAGCAGCGACAACACCAGCACGCCGGTGGCGCTGCCGGTCAGGTCAAACTGCACCGCCAGCAGCGGCGACAGCAGCGCGAGCAGCAGGCCCGAGCTGACCCAGTGCGCCGCCGCCTTGCCCAGCACCAGCAGCGCCAGCGGGTGGGCCGACAGCAGCATCTGCTCCAGCGTGCCGTCGTGGTGGTCATCCGCAAACAGCCGCGCCAGCGACAGCATGGACGCCAGCAGCGCCGCCACCCACACCACGCCGGGCGCCATGCTGCGCAGCAGCTGCGGCTCGGGCCCCACGCCCAGCGGGAACAGGCTGACCACCATCACAAAAAACACCAGCACGGCCAGGGTGTCGGTGCGCCGGCGCAGCGCCAGGCGCATGTCGCGCACAAAGATGCAGCGCAGGCCGTCCAGCAAACCGGGCTGCGGCGCTGCCAGCGCGGGCGGGGCCGCAAGCGCCGTGGTGTTCATAGCGCCAGCACCTGGTGGGGCACGTCGTCCAGCGGCACGCCCTGGTGGCTGGTCAGAACCACAATGCCGCCGCGCGCGAGCTGCGCGCGGACCAACGCGGCCAGCCAGCCGGTGGCGGCAACGTCCAGCGCGTTGAAGGGTTCGTCCAGCACCCACAGCGCGGCGCCTGCGGCCAGGCCCAGGCGTGCCAGCGCGGCGCGCTGGCGCTGGCCTTGCGACAGGCGGCGCACCGGCATGCGTTCGTGGCCGCGCAGGCCGGCGTCGGCCAGCGCGCGCAGCGCATCGGCGCGGCTGGCGGGGCGGGCGGCCAGGGTGGCGGCGGCCTGCAGATTTTCCAGGGCGCCCAGGTCGTCCTTGAGCGCGGGCGCATGGCCCAGGTACACCAGGTCGTGGCCCAGGGCCTCGCGCTGGCGCGCGGGCGGCTCGCCGCGCCACAGCACCTGGCCGCCGGCCGGGGCCAGCAGGCCGCACACCATGCGCAGCAGGCTGCTCTTGCCTGCGCCGTTGGCGCCGTTCACGCGCAGCAGCTCGCCGCCGCGCAGGCGCTGGTTCACACCGCTGAACAAGGCACGCCCGCCGCGCACGCAGGCCAGGTCCACCAGGTCCAGCGCGGCGGTCATGAGACCGCCCCACCAAGCCTGGCCAACCGGTGCAAAACAGCGGTGTTCCGGCGTGTGTCCATTTATCTGTCTAAATATGTTGTCAGATTAAGTTGACACTTATATCATGCGATTCATGTACACACAAACTGGCATGCCCTCGGTTGCAAGGGCTTCTCTGGCGACCCGGCCGCATGCCATCGTGATCGGCAGCGGCTTTGGCGGGCTGGCGGCCGCCGTGCGCCTGGGCGCGCGCGGTTACCGCGTGACGGTGCTGGAAAAGCTCGACGCCCCGGGCGGCCGCGCCTATGTGTACCGCCAGGACGGCTTTACCTTTGACGCCGGCCCCACGGTCATCACCGCGCCGTTCCTGCTGGAAGAGCTGTGGGCCCTGTGCGGCAAGAAGATGGCCGACGACATCGACCTGCGGCCGGTGTCGCCCTATTACCGCATCCGCTTTGACGACGGCAGCGTGTTTGACTACTGCGGCGACGCCGACGCCATGCGCGCCGAGGTGGCCCGCTTTGCGCCGGACGACGTGGCGGGCTACGAGCGGTTCCTGAAAGCCAGCGAGGCCATCTACAAGGTGGGCTTTGAGCAACTGGGCCATGTGCCGTTTGATTCCTGGGCCGACATGGCCCGCGTGCTGCCCGCGCTGCTGAAGCTGGAGGGCTACCGCACCGTATATTCATTGGCCAGCAAGCATGTGCGCGACCCCAAGCTGCGCGTGGTGCTGACCTTCCAGTCGCTGCTGGTGGGGGGCAACCCGTTTTCCACCACCTCGGTCTATTGTTTGATCGCCTTCCTGGAGCGGCGCTGGGGCGTGCACTTTGCCATGGGCGGCACCGGCAGCCTGGTCAATGGCCTGGTCAAGCTGATTGAGGGCCAGGGCAACCAGGTGTGCTGCGACCAGGCCGTGGACAAGATCACCGTGACGGCCGGGCGCGCCACCGGCGTGCGGCTGGCCAGCGGCGCGCTGATGTCGGCCGACGTGGTGGTGTCCAACGCCGATTCGGCCAGCACCTACCGTTATCTGGTGGCGCCCGAGCACCGGCGCCGCTGGACCGACACGCGCATCGAGAAGGCCCGCTATTCCATGAGCCTGTTCGTCTGGTACTTTGGCACGCGCCGCCAGTACCCCGATGTGGCCCACCACACCATCGCGCTGGGCCCGCGCTACAAAGAGCTGCTGGGCGACATCTTTGACCGCAAGCTGCTGGCCGAGGACTTCAGCATGTACCTGCACCGGCCCACCGCGACCGACCCGTCGCTGGCGCCGCCGGGCTGCGATGCGTTTTATGTGCTGTCGCCCGTGCCGCACATGCAAAGCGGCACCGACTGGCAGGCCATGGCCGAGCCCTACCGCCAGGCGCTGGAGCGCCGCCTGCAGGACACCCTGCTGCCGGGGCTGAAAGACGAAGTCATCAGCTCGCGCGTGCTCACGCCGCTTGATTTCCAGGACCGGCTGTCGTCATTCCGCGGCGCGGCCTTTGGCCTGGAGCCGGTGCTGACGCAAAGCGCGTGGTTCCGCCCGCACAACCGCAGCGAAGAGCTGGACCGGCTGTACCTGGTGGGCGCAGGCACCCACCCCGGCGCCGGTCTGCCCGGCGTACTTTCATCAGCCCGTGTGCTGGACACCATCGTTCCCCATGCAGATGCCATCCAGCGCACAACCCCCGGTCTTTGAGCTCCCGCGCCACGCCCTGGGCCCCGATGCGCAGGCCGACCTGGACGCCTGTCGCGCCACGCTGCGCGAGGGTTCGTACACGTTTTATGCGGCGTCGCTGATCCTGCCGCGCGCGGTGCGCCAGCCCGCATCCGCGCTCTATGCCTTTTGCCGCATGGCCGACGACGAGGTGGACACCGGCGCCGACCAGCAGGCCGCCGTGGCCCAGCTGCGCCAGCGCCTGCACGCGGTGTACAGCGGCCGCGCGCGCGCCCAGCCCTGCGACCGCGCGCTGGCCGCGGTGGTGCAGCACTTCGCCATACCGCGCGAGCTGCCCGAGGCGCTGCTGGACGGCTTTGCCTGGGACGCCGAAGGCCGCCGCTACGAAACCATCGCCGAGCTGCACGGCTACGCCGCGCGCGTGGCCGGCACCGTGGGCGCGATGATGGCCCTGTTGATGGGCGTGCGCAGTGAAGAGGGGCTGGCCCGCGCCTGCGACCTGGGCGTGGCGATGCAGCTGTCCAACATCGCGCGCGACGTGGGCGAAGACGCCCGCATGGGCCGCGTCTATTTGCCGCTGCAGTGGCTGCGTGAGGCCGGCGTGCAGCCCGACGCCTGGCTGGCGCAGCCCACATTCAACGTGGCGATCGGCAGCGTGGTGGGCCGCCTGCTGGATGAGGCCGACCGCCTGTACGAGCGGGTGGACGACGGCGTGGCCCGCCTGCCGCTGGGTTGCCGCCCGGGCATCAACGCTGCGCGCTATCTGTATGCGGCCATCGGCCACGAGGTGGCGCGCCGCGGCATGAATTCAGTCGACCAGCGCGCCGTGGTGCCGCGCGCACGCAAGGCCCGGCTGCTGGCCAGGGCGCTGCTCAACGTCGCACCGGGCCGGGCGCACCAGAGCGCCCCCTGCCTGGCGGCCAACCAGTTCCTGGTGAACGCGGCCCTGGGCGCCGCGCTGCCCGAAGCCAACCCCGCCGTGGCGGCGGCGCAGGCCGCGTGGTGGCGCATCGACGAACGGCTGGCCGCGCGCTATGTGCGCGTGCTGGAGCTGTTTGAACGGCTGGAGCGGCGCGACCGCGCCGAAGGCATGGGGCTGGCCAAGGCCGGACCCTGATGGATTCATCGCTGTTTGGCCTGGTGGAGCTGGTGCTGGTGTTCGGCATCGTGCTGGGCCTGGCCGTGTGGGAGCTGCGGTCGCTGCGCAAGTCGCAGGCGCGGGACAGGGAAGAGGCGAAGGCCAAGGCGCAACAAGAACCGGACTGACCGCAGGCTGCTGGCGTTTTCCACCATCGACGCGGGAATTCTCGCGTCGATGGTGGAAACCCAATGGAATCAATGACTTATGGTCTATCAAAAGACTTTCATTGCTTTTTCAGCCGATGCACAGCGCGTGGCGGCCAACCTCGAGCAGGCTTACGACGCCTGGCTTGACGCACGCCGCCAGCTGGAGGCGCTGCCCGTTTCCATGTACTGGCAAAGCAAGGATGGCGTCGACTATCTTGCGGTCAAACACCATTCCAGCGACTCTGGAAGCTCCCTGGGGCGACGCGGGCCTGAAACCTAGGCGCAGCTGGAAGATTTTCTGGCGTGGAGCAGGAGTGGCTGCTGGAAAGCCGGCCGCTGTCAGCGGTGGTGGCCACCCTCCGGGGCCGGGCCTGTCCGCTCTATGTGCCGTACCCGCGCTGGATGGGCCTGCACAAGCTCTGACTCGCGCGCAAGCCAGAGCGCAACCCGGCCAAGCGCCCGAAGGATCAGCGCCAGGGCGAGGTGCTGCTGGATGCGGTTCGGCATTTCAGGTGCATGCAGCGACAATTTGTGCCGGAGGTTTGAAACACTGTTGCCGCCAACCCGTTGCGGGGTTTCCACCCGCGGCGGCGCACGCGTTTCAGCACTCGACTTTGTGCCACCCGCCGCCGCTGCTGTACCGCGCAAAGCCTCCTTCCTCAAACCGCCACAGGTGCAGCCAGCCGTTTTCCACCAGCTGGCGCACCACCGCATGGGCGGCGATCACCCGCTCGATGCTGCTGGCTGGTGCGTCGATCACCACCGTCAGGCGCAGCGGCTCGTGCACCCAGCGCGTGCCGTCGTGCAGCGACTGGCGGCTCAGGCCGATGCGCAGGTCACCTCCATTGCCCTCGAACACGCCGATGCGTCCGCCCACCACGTTGTGCAGCAGCTTGTTGCCGCTGCCCAGGTGCTGCGGGTCGCTGGCGGACGCGTGGTATTGCCAGTTGATCCAGTGCGTGACCAGCATGGGCGCGGTCATCAGCAGCTCCAGCACGCTGCCGTCGGCGTCATCGGCGGCGCTGTAGTCGTGCAGGAACACCCGCCCGCCCAGGCGCGCGGCGCGGCTGCGTTCGCGCGGCGCGATGATGAAGGCCGCGTTGCCCGCCAGGCCCCATTCGGGCCGGGTCTGCGCGCCATCGTTGGCGCGGCGGCGGTACGCCTCCAGCAGCACGTCATGGGGCGCACGCAGGTCCAGCCCCAGCAAGCCCGCGCGCTCACGCCGTACCTGGTCGCCCGCGTGGGCCAGCACGGCCTGCAGGCGCTCCCAGCGCGCGCGCGCGTCGGCGTCCAGCAGGTCCAGGTCAAAGCCCTCGATCTCGTCGGTGGTGGTGTTGTGCAGCGCGGCCACGAAGGTGGTGGCCGGCGGCAGCGCGATGTCGCTGTCTTTCAGCCCCTGGCGCACAGCCGGGTCATTGAGCAGCCGGGCCAGCACGCGGGCGTTGACCTCGCCCGTCTGACCACAGCAGGCGCCGCAGTCCAGCGCGGCGGCCTGCGCGTTGTTGGCGCTCTGGCTGCCGTGGCCCACCAGCAGCACCAGCGGCGCGAAGCCGCGCTCCAGGCCCATGGCATGCAGCACGCGCCGCGCGAGCTCCACCTTGGCCTGTGCATCCAGCCCGGCCAGCAGCGGTCGGCACACCGGCCGGTAGCGCGCGGGCAGACCGGCTGCGTCCAGCACACGGCGCGGCGCAGCCGGTGGGCGCATCCATTGCGCGAGCTGGCCCAGGTAGCCCGCGCCCACCGCTTCGACGAACGAAAACGCCGCGCTGGGCCAGCGGCTGCCGGCGTCCCATTGGTCGGCCCGTGCCAGGCCGCGCAGGCGCTGCTGGCGTGCCGGTTCCTGCAGCGCGTCGCCCGCCGCGCCAAAGTCGGCTGGCGTTGGCGCAATGCGTTCGGTCACCTCGGCCGCGGGGGCCAGCAGGCCGGGCAGCTGCGGGCGGCGGGCCGCCGTGGCCAGTGGCGTATAGGCCACCGGCAGGCCAAAGAAGCCCGCGAAGCCAATCGTCTGCACGGCGGGCCAGACGGATTCGATCGCGCGGCGCAGCGGCTCGCTGCGCACGTCAATGCAGAACGCGGCCTGGACCTCAGGTGTGGCTGCAACGGCGCCCGGTTGCGCAACCGGGGGCGCGGCGGCGACCAGGCGCTGCGCCAGCTCGCGCTGGTACCCCAGCTCCAGCGCCAGCTGCCAGACTTCATCCACCCGCAGCGCCTGCCGGGCCTGCGCCAGCAGCGCCGGGGCGCGTTCCCATTCGTCCTGCAAGGCGCTGAAGGCGCGCTGCGCGGCGGCGTTGTCGCGGCATTCCAGCAGGATGGCGCCCCACGCCAGGCGGATGGCCAGCAGGTCGCGCAGGTGCGCGTCCTCGCGACCGGCCTGGCGGGCCTCCCAGCCCAGCCAGGCGCACCAGGACGCCCAGCCGTTCACCGTCAGCAGTACCGCCTCCAGGTAATCGGCCCAGCAGGCTGGCGGCAGGCCCAGGCGCTGCAACACCCAGCGCTCGGCCTCGGCGCGCGTGGCTGGCAGCGCGGCCAGCCCGCGCGCGATCTGCGGCAGGCCCATCAGCATGCCGATGGAGTGGTCGTGCGTCAGCGTCTCGCGCCAGAAGGCATACAGGCCGCCCGTGCGGTCGGGCTGCCAGTCGGCCTGGTGCGTGTCGAAATACGCGGCGCACACCTGGCTGACCTGGTGCGTGACGGCCTGGCGCCACGACAGGCGGCGCCGGCCCTGGGGGTCGTCGTCCAGCACGTCAATCAGCAGCGGCAGGCGGCGCACCGCGGGCGCTTCGTCCAGCGCAGCAATGGCTTGTGCAATGGCCTGTTGTTGGGCCGCCCCACTCGGTTCACCCAGTTGCCGCAGCGCCGCCGCCAGGTCCGCTGCGGTGATGCGGCCCGCGTGCCAGGCCTCACGCACCATGGCGCGCGGCGCAAACACGCGCATGTCGCCCAGCACGGCCATGCGCGCGGCCACCTCGCGCACCGGGCGGTCCACGCGTTCCCAGTGCGGGTTCACGGCAATGGCGCGGTCCAGCGGCCAGGCCGGGGCGATGGCCCGGCAGGCCTGGGTACAGGCGTGTTCGATCACGCTGGCGTCCAGCAGGTGGAAGGTGTGGGCCGCAGGCGGGGCCTCGGGCGCAAGCAAGCTGTCCATGAAAGCGGTTCCTCTCTGTTGGCAAGTCAGTGGTTGTTTTGCGGCATCCAGCGCACGGGCCACAGGCGCAGGGCTGCGCGGGTGGCCAGCTCGTCGATGTAAAACCCCGCGTAGCTCCAGCGCCGCCAGCCGGCCATTGCATTCGGGCGCGCCTGCAGCAGCGCCAGGCAGACATACAGCAGCACCGCGCCGGCCAGCGCAACCCCGCCGGCCGCGTGGTCGGGCGCGTCGTGCAGGCCAAACGGCAGGGCATGGCCCAGCAGGGCGGCCAGCGTCAGCCCGGCCACCATGGCGGCGCCGGCCAGCACGCGGCGGCCCAGACCCGGCGCGCCCGCCGGCAAGGTGGCCGGCCACCACAGCAGCGGGGCCCAGGCCAGCGCCAGCGCGGCGCTCCACCACTGCGGCCAGGCCGCAGCAGGCGCGGCACGGAGCAGCAGGCCCACCACCGCGCCTGCCACCAGCGGCGCCAGCACCAGGCTGGCCACCGCCGGCGCTGCCGGCCAGCGCATCATGCGCAGCCGGGCGTCCTCCACCGCGCCAGACGCGGCCAGGAAGGCATGGGCCTTGTACAGCGAATGGCCGATCAGGTGCAGAAAGGCTAGCGTGTACAGGCCCAGCCCGCACTCCATCACCATGAAGCCCATCTGCGCCGAGGTGGACCAGGCCAGCCGTACCTTGATGCTGATGCGCGTGAGCATCACCAGCCCGGCCAGCACCGCCGTGGCCAGGCCCACGCCCACCAGCAGCCAGCGCGCCACCGGCACCGCCTGCAGCAGCGGCGCAAACAGGATCAGCACAAAGCCGCCCAGGTTCACCACGCCGGCATGCAGCAGGGCCGACACCGGGGTGGGCGCCTCCATCACCTGCATCAGCCAGCCATGCACCGGCAGCAGCGCGGTGCGCAGCACCACCGCCAGCGCCAGGCAGATGGCGCTGGCCTGCAGCGCCAGCGACGGCGTGCCGGTTTGCGCCAGATGGCGCCACAGGTCGCTGAACGCGCCCGAGCCTACCGCCTGCCAGGCCAGCGCCGCCGCCACGATCAGCAGCACATCGGCCAACCGGTCTGCCAGGCGCTTCTTGTGTGCGGCCAGCAGCGCAAACGGCCGGTCGGGGTAAAAACACAGCAGGCGCTGCAGGGCCATGCCCACCACGGCCCAGGCTGCTATCAGTACCAACCAGTGGCCGGCCAGCAGCAGCAGGTGCACCGCCGCCAGCACGGTGGCGAGCGCCGCCACATAGCGCGGCTGGCCCGGCTCGCCCTGAAGGTAGCGCGACGAAAAACTGCCGATCACCGTGCCCAGCAGCTGCACCAGCACCGCCGCCCAGGCCCCGGTCAATGAAACATCCAGACCATAGGGCAACCACGCAGGCTGGCCCAGCAGCTGCAAGGCCAGTGCCAGCACCGCCGCGCCCAGCGCCGCCGGGGCAAGAAAGCGAAAGCGTCGCCAGGCCACGGAACCATCGGGACCAACGCGGCCCTGCGCGCGGTGGGCGGGCCAAAGGGCCAGAAGCATCAGCACGGCAGGCAACAAGGTCAGCAGGCCACTGAGAGCGGGAACGGTGTGCAAGGGCGGCATGGGTGGCGATCTGGGTGAAGACGGCCGAATGATGCAGCGCACAAGTAGTTCTGTAAAATACATTGATAAGAACTTATCAATCTATAAAATAGATTGAATGGACATCGATCAGCTCAACTTCCACCATCTGTTCTATTTCTGGCGCGTGGCCAAGACGGGCCACCTGACCCGCGTGGCCGAGGAGCTGCACGTGTCGCAATCAGCCCTGTCCAGCCAGATCCGCCAGCTGGAAGACCGGCTGGGCGACACACTGTTTGAGCGCACCGGCCGCCGCCTGGTGCTCACCGACACCGGGAGGCTGGCGCTGTCGTATGCGGAAAACATCTTTGGCCTGGGCCAGGAACTGCTGGGCCGGCTGCAGGGCTACAGCGACGGCATGGTGCGCCTGCGCGTGGGCAGCGTGGCCACGCTGTCACGCAACTACCAGGAGAACTGGATCCGCCCGCTGCTGACGGACGCGAATATCACGCTGTCACTGGAATCGGGCGTGCTGGAGGACCTGTTGCACCGCCTGATGCAGCACCAGCTGGACGTGGTGCTGGCCAACGACGCCGTGCCCGCCGCGCCCGACCGGCCGCTGCACTGCCGCTTTCTGGATAGCCAGGCCATCTGCCTGGTCGGCCCGGCCGCTGCGTGGCACGGCCGCACGCTGCGCATCCCGGAAGACCTGGACGGGTTGGAGCTGGCGCTGCCCGGCCCGCGCCATGCGCTGCGCGCGCAGTTTGATGCGCTGTGCGTGACGGCGCAGGTGCAGCCCCGGCTGCGCGCCGAGGTGGACGACATGGCCATGCTGCGCCTGGTGGCGCGAGACAGCGGCTGGCTCACCGTGCTGCCCGAGGTGGTGGTGCAGGACGAGCTGCGCAGCGGCGTGCTGGTGACCGTGGGCCGGTCCACCCAGCTGCAGGAAAACTTCTACGCCATCACCACGCCGCACCGCCACCGCATCGAGCGGCTGGAACAGCTGCTGACCACCCCTTTCGCGGAACGCTGAACTCTCTTACATTGGTTACACGCCGCCGTCGGGCCCGGGACCAATGAGGAGAAACCATGGAACAGCAGGAAAGGCAGCAGATCCAGGCCGTCGTGCACAAGATGCTGGGCGCCATGGTGCAGCTGAAGGGGTCGGACCTGTTTCTGACGGCGGGGTTTCCGCCGGCCATCAAGCTCAACGGCAAGCTGACCAAGCTGAACGAGACGGTGCTGACGGCCGAGCAGACGGGCAAGATGGCGCGCGCGATTGCCTCTGAAAAGCAGTGGCAGGCCTACATCGACACCAAGGGCCAGAACTTCGCGATATCGCTGGAGGGCATTGGCCGCTTTCGCATCAACATCTTTACCCAGCAGCAGCGCTGCGGCATGGTGATCCGCGTGATCACCACCGAGATCCCTGACTTTGACAAGATGAACCTGCCGCCCATCCTGAAGACGGTGGTACAGGAAAAGCGCGGGCTGGTGCTGCTGGTGGGCGGCACCGGCTCGGGCAAATCGACCACGCTGGCGGCGATGCTGGGCGTGCGCAACCGTGAAAGCCACGGCCACATCATCACCATCGAAGATCCGGTGGAATACGTGCACCCGCACGGCAACTGCATCGTCACGCACCGCGAGGTGGGCATCGACACCGTGGGCTGGTTTGACGCGCTGAAAGACACGCTGCGCCAGGCGCCCGACGTGATTTTGATCGGCGAGATCCGCGATCACGAAACCATGGAATACGCGCTGAACTTTGCCGAGACCGGCCACCTGTGCATGGCCACGCTGCATGCCAACAGCGCCAACCAGGCGATTGACCGCATCGTCAACTTCTTCCCCATTGAAAAGCACGAGCAGGTGCGCAACGACCTGGCGCTGAACATGCGCGCCATCATCTCGCAGCGGCTGGTGCGCAAGGTATCGGGCGGGCGCGCCGCTGCGGTGGAGATCCTGCTGTCCACATCCACCTCGCGCGACGCGATCGCCAAGGGCGAGGTCGGCCAGCTCAAGGAGATCATGAAAAAGTCGGTCGAGCTGGGCATGAAGACCTTTGACCAGTGCCTGTACGAGCTGTACGACGCGGGCGACATCTCGCTGCAGGAGCTGCAGGTCAATTCAGACGCCAAGAGCGAGCTGATGCTGCGGCTGAAGCTCAACAGCAAACGCTTCATCCGTGAAGAGCTGCCCGGCGGTGAGGCTGCCACCGGCGGCCTGTCGCTGCAGATGGACAAGGAACCCGAAGCGGAAGAAAGCACGGGCCCGCTGGTGGTCAACGTCAAGAAGCCGGAGCCACCGAAACCTGCCCCCGCGCCGGCGCCCGCCGCCAAACCCGCGCAGCCGCTGGAGCTGCTGCTGGAAGACATCCCCCCGCCCCCGCCGCCCAAGGCGTGACGCACCGCAAGACGCCAGGGAAGATGCATGGACGAGTTTGACGCCATCGACGACCACTTTGCCAGCCATGCCCGCCAGCTGGCAGACGACCCCGCCGCGCGGTTTGATGCGCTGCGCAGCTGTTCCTTCTTCCAGCCGGTGCCGGACGAATGGCTGCGACGCATCTGCGGCATGGCGCAGATAAAGACCTTCCGTTCCGACGTGAGCATCACCACGCAGGACGACGGCATGAAGGCCTTCTATGTGATCCTGTATGGCGCGGCCGAGGCCTACCGCAACGGCAAGCTGGTGGGCACGATTGAAACCGGCGACTGTTTTGGCGAAGGCATCTTCTTCACCGACGGCACCCTCACCACGTCAGCCACCGTCATTGCCGACGACAAGATCATCGTGGCCGAATTCAGCCAACCCGTGATCCAGGCGCTGCAGGCCGACCCCCAGGCCATGGTCAGCCTGGACAAGGCGCTGCTGCTGGCGCTGTTCAAGAAGCTCAAGGGCGCCAACCAGAAGATCGAGCGGCTGATGCTGCGCTGACGGGCCACAGCCTGCGCGCGCAGGCCATCAAAGCGCCGATGGTTCGGGATTTTCGAATGATCGCAGCGCATCAATCTGATTTTCAAACAGGCCGCTGGGCCCTAGAGTCCATGGAAACTCAATTCAAAGGCGGTCATGCAAACCATTGGTTCCCCACTCATGTGGTCCCTGTTCGCGGCATTTGTGCTGGTGGCACTGCTGGTGGACTTTTTTGCCATGAGCAAACAGGGCGCCCACCGCGTCAGCACGCGCGAGGCCGCCATCTGGTCGCTCGTCTGGGTCGGCGTGTCATTCGTCTTCATGGGCTGGCTGTGGTGGTACCTGGGCGGCACCGGCACCGACGAGGCCGCACGCTCGCTGGCCAATGCCAAATCGCTTGAATTCCTGACCGGTTACCTGATTGAAAAGGCGCTGGCGGTAGACAACATCTTTGTGTTCCTGATGGTGTTTACCTACTTTGCGGTGCCGGCGGAGTTCCAGAAGCGGGTGCTGATGATCGGCATTCTGGGTGCGCTGGTGCTGCGCGCGGCAATGATCCTGGTGGGTGCCTGGCTGATCGCGCAGTTCCACTGGATCCTGTATGTGTTTGGCGCCTTCCTGCTGTTTACCGGCATCAAGATGTGGTGGGCCGCCGGCCAGGAGCCCGACCTGGACAACAACCCCGCGCTCAAGTGGATCCGCAGCCGGTTCAAGATAGCGCCCCACTACGACGGTGAGAACTTCTTCACCCGGGTGAATGGCGTCAAGATGGCCACGCCGCTGTTTGTGGTGATCCTGCTCATCGGCATTGTGGACATCGTGTTCGCGGTGGACTCGATCCCCGCCATCTTTGCCATCACCACCGACCCGTTCATCGTGCTCACGTCCAACGTGTTTGCCATCCTGGGCCTGCGCGCCATGTATTTCCTGCTGGCCAACATGCACGAGCGCTTCCACCTGCTGAGCTATGGCCTGGCGATTGTGCTGGTGTTCATCGGCGCCAAGATGCTGCTGATCGACGTGTACAAGATCCCCGTGGTGTTCTCGCTCGGCTTTACCGCGGTGACGCTGGCCGTGACGATGGTGCTGTCGCTCAAGATCCCGCCCAAGGGCACGTCCGGCGGCGCCTACCCGTTTGGCTCCAAGCCGCGTAAAGAAGAGGCCTGAGCCGCACACGCCAGCCGGGGTGCCCCATGACCTTCCGTCCACACGCTCACCCAACGACCACGCTGCTGGTGCCGTGCGACGGCACGCCCAATGCGCTGCTGGCGGTGCGCCATGCGATCACCCTGCAGCGCCACGGCGAGCCGCTGATGGTGCATCTGCTGAATGTGCAGCCGCCCTTCACGGCCTATGTGGCGCGCCACATCCCCAGCGCGGTGCGGGCCGACTTCCACCGCGAACGGGCCGCCCAGGCGCTGGCGGCAGCCCGGGCGCTGCTGGACGGCGCCGGGGTGCCCTGCCGCGTGCACACCGAGGTGGGCGACAAGGCGCGCTGCATCGCAGAGGCCGCCGGGCGGCTGCGCTGCGACCGCATCGTCATCGGCACATCGCGCAAAAGCCCGCTGGCGCGCGCCATCGGCAACTCACTGGCGGGCCAGCTGCTGGAGAACGCGCCGGTGCCGGTGGAGGTGATCTGCGGATCGCCCGCGGGAGCGCTGGAGCGCGTGGCCATCCCGGCCGGCGTGGGCGCCGGCATGGCCTGGCTGCTGGTGGGCGGCGGGTAAGCACACATCTATACAAACAAGGCAACCATGGAAAAGCTGCTCTCCGGGGTGGGCTCGCTGCTGTACGGCATGCGGTTCACCATGCTGTTCTTTTATGTGGGGCTGGTCGGGATCATCTTTGGCATCCTGGGCAAGTTCCTGCTGGAGACGTGGAAGCTGATGAACACGCTGCTGCTGGGCGACCTGGAAAAGATCGACCTGATCATCAAGGTGCTGGAGCTGGTGGATATGACCATGGTGGCGCAGCTGGTGTGGGTGGTGGCGCTGGCGGGCGTGTCGCTGTTTGTGACCACCGGCCACTTTGACAAGAAAGACATGAAAAAGCCCGACTGGCTGGACCACGTCAACACCTACAACCTGAAGCTCAAGCTCGCCTTTGCCATCATCTCCATCTCTGGCGTGCACGCGCTGAAGACCTACCTGAGCGGCGACCTGAGCCTGGAAAACATCCAGGTGGTGACGCTGGTGGCCGTCATCCACTTCACGTTTGTGCTGTCTGCCATCGGCATCTCGTTTGCGGAGAGGCTGACGCGGGAGAAGGGGTGAGGGTGGGGTTGCCTAAAAGCAAGCGCAGTAGCACCCAGCCGTGATCGACGCGCTGCAAGCGGGCATCAGATGCTGCTCCGCAGAGGCATCGCGCTGCTGCTGGCGCTGTTCAAGAAACCGAAGTGGCCCCGCCATAATGTTCTGATGAGCACCATCAAGAACATCAGCGCCTTCGGTCGCGATCTTCCCTTCCTGGACCAAGTTCTTCTCAGTCCGCCAGCGTGGTGGCGCGAATTGCTGTCGCTGTGGCGGCCCGCAGGAATGCCGTCGGACGATCTTGGCCTGCGCTTGGCGGTTCGCAATGGCTATCTGAATCTCTATCGCAAGGGGCAGTCAGTGGCGCAGGTAAAGCAGGCCCGAACTGGTCAGTTGCAATGGACATTGCACCGGAAGTACCTGGGCGATGAGGGACAAGATGATCTGGACGCCGGCAGTCTATACCGGCCTGCCCCAGTCAATGTCGAACTGCCGAAGTGGGTGAGGGCTGCGGAGGAAAAGGCTGGGCGTGAAAAGAAGGCCATTGATGAAATCCTGGACCGCGACGCCAATGTGATCGACCTGGAGATGGGTCTCCCTGCTGGTGTTGACCAGAAGTCAGCATCCCGCATAGATATGGTGTCTTTGGAGTGCGTAGACGATGCGACCACACGGCTGATGTTTTGGGAGGTTAAGACATTTGACGATGCACGTATTCGCACCAGCGGTGAACTGCCCGTGGACGTCGGGATACTCGCGCAGATGGGTGCTTACAGGAAGTTTCTGGCCGACTCCGAGCGCGCCAGCCAGGTCATTTCGGCGTACCAGCACTGCGCCAACTTGCTGTGCTCTTTGGCCCGGTCAATCGGTGGCGAGGAGCGTCTTGGATCAGAGATACGCGCCCTTGCGGCGGGGAAAAAGCTGGTCCTTGCGGATCAGCCGGGATTACTAGTGGTGCTACCCAACCGCGAACTACCCGATCGCAGCAAAGCCGCTTGGGACGTTCATCGCGACAAGCTGGACAAGTCGGGCATCAAGCTGCGAATGGAATTGGTCAAGGCCCTTGACTGACTACAGACGTGGCCACCCTTACTGTCCATCGCGCCACTGAGCAGATCGGGGGCAACTGCATCGAAATCGCGGCACGCGATGGTCAGCGATTGATACTTGACGTCGGTCGTCCGCTTGACGCGCCGCGAGATGCCAAAAATCTGTTGCCTGCGACGCTTGACCGGCGCGCGCCTGTTGCGGGTGTCCTGATCTCCCATCCACATCAGGACCACTGGGGCTTGCTGGAAGAGACGCCGGCCGATTGGCCCGTCTACTCCGGGCCTCATGCCGCAGGGCTGATGCGCTTGACTGCCAACATGTTCGGTACATTCCCAGAGCGCGACCACCGGCATTGGAGCGACGGCAAGCCGCTCGATATTGGCGCATTCAGGGTGACGCCGCTGCTGACCGACCACTCCGCTTTTGACGCCTACATGCTGTTGATTGAAGTCGATGGCAAGAAACTCCTGTACTCAGGCGACTTCCGCGTGCACGGGCGCAAGGCTTCGCTGGTACGGCGTCTGATGGCGCAACCGCCGCCGGCACTGGACGTGCTGCTTATGGAGGGCACCAACCTGGGCAGCGACAAGCCAACCAAATCGGAATCCGACCTGGAAATCGATTTTGTGGCTCTATTCGCTCGTACGGCAGGTCGCGTGTTCGTCAGCTGGTCCGCACAAAACCTGGATCGCACAGTCACGCTGTACCGCTCAGCGCTGCGCAGCGGCCGCACGTTGGTGGTTGACCTTTATACGGCCGAAGTACTTCAGCTGCTGGCAGACGCGGGCCGCCTGCCGCAACCCGGGTGGGATGGTCTCAAGGTCGTGATCACCAAAGCCTTCTCACGGCTCTACAAGAGCAAGGGTCGCGGTGAGTTTGTTGAACGGATGGCTCAACACGGCATCTCGGCAGCTGCGCTGGCGCGCGATGCACAGCGCTGGGTCGTCATGATCCGGCCGTCGCTGATGAAAGACTTGCAATCCAAAGGCGTGACACCGGGTCCGCATGACGCATGGAGTTTTTCGCAGTGGCGCGGTTACTTGCGTGAACCGAATGGCCAGAAGCTGTCTCGATGGTTTGAAGATGGCGGCTCTACGGCAGATCACATCCACACCTCGGGCCATGCTTCTGTGGCCGACCTTCAAGCTTTCGCGCGCGCCATGAAGCCGCGGATGTTGGTGCCGATTCACGGTGTCGCGTGGGACACTGACGCGCAAGACTTCGACAACTTAGGTCGATTGCGCGATGGGCAGCCAATGATTCTTGACTGAGTTGTCCGGGGCTTGACCCAGAGCTTTATCCCCCCCGCCTCGGCATCCGAAACGGCAACATCGCCTGCACCACCGGCCTTGCCCAGCGCTTGAGTGACAGGCTCTCATGCACTGCCGGCGCATCCTCCCCCAGCAGCCGCGTGCGCAGCACAGACCGTGAATAGAACGGCGCATCCTCGAGCGTCTGTTCCACCCGTGCGCTGTTGTCGCCTTCATCGCTGCGCGTCACGCGCGGCATGCGCCAGCCAGTAGCCGGCAGCGTCACCGCCGGCGGCGGCGCAAACAGCTCCACGCGCCCCTGCGCATCAAACGCCAGCGCCAGCGCCAGCGCGCTGCCGTCGGTGCGTTGCACGTCGTACAGCACGGCGCTGCGCTTGTCCGCCAGCGCGGCGCGCGACCAGTCCCAGCGGGCAAAGTCCTGCTCCAGCGGGCGCTGGCCGCGGTTGCTGTCCAGGTAGCCGGTGCCGCGCCAGTGCAGGCCGGGCTCGGTGAATCGGGCTTCCACCTGCGCGCAGGGCGCGATCGGCCGCCAGGCGTGCAGGCCCTGCGCATCCAGCGGGTGGCTCTGGTGCATCAGCGCATCGGGCCGCAGCGTGATGCGCCCGCGCAGGCGCGTGGGCCAGGGCACCGTGGTCTCGTCTATCGTCACCACCAGCGCATTGCCGTCCCAGGCCATGCTGCTCGCGCCGATCTGCAGCCGCGTGGCGCTGCGCTCCACGGCGCTGCGGCTGCGCTCGGTCATGGCCCAGCGCCCGCGCGGTGTGCTGCCTGGGCGCGCATACAGCGCCACGTTCATGGCGCAGTGGTTCAGCGGGTCGGCCAGGCCGTGGCCGCGCCGCCGCGCCCAGGCGTAATAGGGCGAAAACACGCTGCCGATGAAGGCAATGACGGTCAGGCCGTAGTGCCCATCGTCGCTCAGCGCATCCAGGTACCACCACGCATAGCCGCCGCGCGGCACCTGGGTGTTGAATGCCGGGTTCATGCGGCCTGCGCCAGGCGCTGGGCGCGCGTGGCCACCAGGTCGTGCAGCACGCTGGCCGCCGCATGCCCGCCCGACAGCGCCGCCATGGGCACGCCCGGCCCCGGGTGGGCGCTGCCACCGGCCAGGTACAGGCCCGGCAGCCGGCTGCGCGCGCCGGGGCGTTGGAACGACGCCATCCACCCATGCGACGCCGTGCCGTACAGCGCGCCGCCGGTGGCCGGGTAGCGCTGGGCAAAGTCCTGCGGGCCGGTGCGCACCACCGCGCCTGCGGGGGTCTGGATGCGCAGGCCGCAGGCGGCCAGGCGCTGCAGCGTGGCGTCTTCGTGGCGCGCCAGCGCGGCCCCGTCGGGCGCGTCACCGTCGCTGTCGCCATACGCGGGCGCATTGGCCAGGCACATCAGCCGCTCGGCGCCCTGGGGCGGCGCGTCGTCTGCGTCGCCGCGGTCTTGCGCACACACATACACCGTGGGGTCGCCGGGCAGCTGGCCCTGGCGCAGCTGCGCAAATTCGGCGCCATAGTCGCCCGAGAAAAACACGTTGTGCCGCAGCAGCGGGAAGCCCTGCGTGCGCACCACCCCGTGCCAGGTGCGGGCCGACAGCGAGCGTTGCGCGCGCTCGCGCGGGGCCACGGCATTCACCGCGCCCGCGCCCAGCAGGCCGCCGGCCAGCGCCGCTGCGTCGCCGTTGAACACCACGGCCGCTGCGTCCAGCTGCTCGCCGCCGGCCAGGCGCACGCCGCAGGCGCGGCCGTCGCGCGTGACGATGCTGTGCACCGCCGTGCCGTACTGAAAGCGCGCCCCGCGCGCCTGCGCCAGCCGCTGCAGCGTGGTGGCCAGGGTGTGCATGCCGCCGTCCAGCAGCCACACGCCGTCCTGCTCCACATGGGCCACCAGCATCAGCGTGGCCGGCGCCAGATAGGGTGACGAGCCGCAGTAGGTCGCGTAGCGGCCAAACAGCTGGCGCAGCCGCTCGTCCTGAAAATACCCGCCCAACGCGCCCCACATCGAGCCAAACGGCGAAATGCGCGTCAGGCCCGCCAGCCCCTGGCGGCCCACGCGCCAGCTCAATGACAGCGGGTTGGGCCGCGCGCCGCGCAAAAAGGGCTGTTCCAGCGTCTGGTAGATCTGCCGCGCCCGTGCGCAGAACGCGCGGTAGCCCGCGGCCTCGCGCGCGCCGGCAAAGCGGCCAATCGCGTCAGCCGACGCGGCAATGTCGGCAAACAGATCCAGCCGCTGGTCGGGCCCCCAGGCATGGCGGGCCAGGGTGTTCACCCGGCGCAGCTTCAGCTGGCTGCCCAGCGTTTCGCCCACGCGGGCAAACAGCTCCTCAAACACCCAGCGCATGGTGAACACGGTGGGACCGGCGTCCATCAAGGTGTCACCCATCCCCAGCGGCCGCATCTTGCCGCCGGGGCCGTCGGCGGCATCCAGCACCAGCACCTCCTGGCCCTGGGCGGCCAGCTCCAGCGCCGTGGCCAGGCCGCCCACGCCGGCGCCCACCACGATCACGCGTTGTGTCAACACCGATTGACGGAAAGAGTTCATGTGTCTATATTGATTGACAGTAATAGCTGCCAATATAGATTGACAGTCCGGTTTCACCAAGCGGCCTGACAAAAGAAATACCGGCAGCCCACCCTCAACCCCGGCGCCCGCGCCATTTGGGAGACACGCATGAAGGCCATCACCCGTATCGAGCATTCCCTGGCCGCGGCAGTCGCCGCCAGCGAAGACGCCTCCTGCCCGCCCAAGCTGGCCGGCGCCATCCGCCACGCGGTGTTCCCCGGCGGCGCGCGCATCCGCCCGCAGCTGTGCCTGGCCGTGGCCCTGGCCTGCGGCATGGACGATGTGGACCTGGCCGACGCCGCCGCCGTGTCGATTGAATTCCTGCACTGTGCGTCGCTGGTGCATGACGATCTGCCCTGCTTTGACGACGCACCGGTGCGCCGGGGCCGCGCGTCGGTGCACTGGGCCTACGGCCAGCCGCTGGCCGTGCTGGCCGGTGACGCGCTGATCGTGCTGGCCTTCCAGACGCTGGCGCGCGCCGCGGGCACCTCGCCCACGCGGCTGCCGGGCCTGCTCAACATCATTGCCACCGGCGTGGGCATGCCCTCGGGCATCGTGGCCGGCCAGGGCTGGGAGTCTGAATCGCGCGTGGCGCTGCAGGATTACCAGCGCGCCAAGACCGGCGCGCTGTTTGTGGCGGCCACCATGGCCGGCGCGCAGGCCGCCGGTGCCGACCCCACGCCCTGGCGCGGCCTGGGCGACTGGCTGGGCGAGGCCTACCAGGTGGCCGACGACATCCGCGACGTGGCGGCCGACCCGCAGCTGCTGGGCAAGCCCGTGGGGCAAGATGCATTGCTGGGCCGCCCCACGGCCGCCGCCGAGCTGGGCCTGTGCGGCGCCATCCACCACTTCAACCAGCTGATCGCCAACGCCAGCGCGTCCATCCCGGAATGCGCGGGGGCCGAATCGCTGCGCGCGCTGGTGCGCCAGGAGTCCGAGCGCCTTGTGCCGCTGGCCATGTCGCAGGCGCTGCTGCGCGATGCCGCTGCGGCCACCGCCGCTGCTGCTGCCTGACCCTGCAGCACTGATGGCGCCTTTCGTGTCTGCCGAGCCCGGGGTGGCCCCTGCCGCGCCCCCGGCCCCTAGCTGGGCCGACCGCTGGCACGCGTTTCGCAACCGGCTGCTGGCCAGCCCCCTGTTCCAGCGCCGCGCTTCTGCTTTTGTATTGACGCGCCCCGTGGCGCGCCGCCGCGCCGCCGGGCTGTTTGACCTGGTCGCGGGCTTTGTCTATTCGCAGGTGCTGCTGGCCTGTGTGCGGCTCAAGCTGTTTGACATCCTGTATGAAGGCCCGCAGACCCTGGCCCAGCTGGCGCCGCGTCTGTCGTTGAGCGAAGCCGCCGCGCAGCGCCTGCTGCAGGCCGCCGTGGCGTTGCGCCTGGTGCAGCCGCGCAGCCACAGCCGCTACGGCCTGGGCGTGCTGGGCGCCACCATGGTGGGCAACCGCGCGATCGAGGCCTTGATAGAGCACCACAGCGCGCTCTATATAGACTTGGCCGACCCTGTGGCCCTGCTGCGTGGCGAGGCGCGCAGCGACCGGCTGGCGGGGTACTGGCCCTATGCCGGCACCGCCACGCCGCAGGCGCTTGCGCCCGACAAGGTGGCCGACTACAGCGCGCTGATGTCGGCGTCGCAGCCGCTGGTGGCGCATGAGGTTCTGGACGTGTACCCGCTGCACCAGCACCGCTGCCTGCTGGATGTGGGCGGCGGCGAAGGCACCTTCTTGATGCAGGCCGCCGCGCGCGCGCCGCACCTGCAGCTCAGGCTGTTTGACCTGCCGGCCGTGGCCGCGCGGGCGCAGGCGCGCTTTGCCGCCGCCGGCCTGGCGCAGCGCGCCCATGCCGCGGGCGGTGATTTCTTCAACGACGCATTGCCCAGCGGTGCCGATGTGGCCACCCTGGTGCGCGTGGTGCACGACCACGACGACGCGCGCGTGATGACGCTGCTGCGCGCGGTGCACGACGCGCTGGTGCCCGGCGGCACGCTGCTGCTGGCCGAGCCCATGGCGGGCACGCCGGGCGCGCAGGCCATGGGCGACGCGTATTTCGGCTTCTATTTGCTGGCCATGGGCCGGGGCCAGCCGCGCACGGCGCAGCAGCTCACGGCCATGCTGCAGCAGGCCGGGTTTGGCGGCGTGCGCCTGCTGCCCACGCGCATGCCGCTGCAAACACAAGTACTGCTCGCCACGGCCGGCCAGGCCCGTCGTGAAAAGCCTACAGAATTGACTGTAAATTTAGATTGACATAAGTCAAAGTCTATTTAAGATGACACACATGACGTCCAGTTTCATTTACATGTTGGTCCCCGCCACCGCGGTGAGGGCGATCTCATGAACACGCTGGCCGTCGTCCTGCAAAAGCCCGAGCACCTGGTGCTCAGCCGGCTGGAGCTCACGGGCCCCACGGCGGACGATGTGGTGGTTGACATTGATTTCAGCGGCATCAGCACCGGCACCGAAAAGCTGCTGTGGTCGGGCCGCATGCCCAGCTTTCCCGGCATGGGCTACCCGCTGGTCCCTGGGTATGAATCGGTCGGCCGCGTGGTCGAGGCCGGCCCCAATTCAGGCCGGGTGGCGGGCGACGCGGTGTTCGTGCCCGGCTCCAACTGCTTTGGCCCGGTGCGCGGCCTGTTTGGCGGCGCGGCCCGCCGCGTGGTGGTGCCCGGCGCCCGTGCCTTGCGCATTGACGACAACCTGGCCGAGCACGGCGTGCTGCTGGCGCTGGCCGCCACGGCGTATCACGTGACCAGCGGCGCCGGCGCGCAGCAGCTCGATCTGATCGTGGGCCACGGCGTGCTGGGCCGCATGATCGCGCGCCTGGCCGTGCTGGCCGGTGCCGCACCGGTGGTGTGGGAAACGAATGCCGGCCGCCGCGAAGGCGCGCGCGGTTACGAGGTGATGGACCCGGCCACCGACACCCGCCGCAACTACAAAAGCATTTGCGACGTGAGCGGCGACGCTTCGTTGCTGGACATCCTGATCAGTCGCCTGGCCCCGGGCGGCGAGGTGGTGCTGGCCGGCTTTTACGACCAGCCGCTGTCGTTCGTGTTCCCGCCCGCGTTCATGCGCGAGGCCCGCATCCGCATCGCTGCCCAGTGGCAGCCCACGGACCTGGTGCAGGTGCGCAACCACATTGAATCGGGCGCGCTGTCCCTGGACGGCCTGATCACCCACCGCGCCGACGCCAGCGACGCCGACGCGGCCTACCGCACAGCCTTTGGCGATCCTGCCTGCCTGAAGATGATTCTCGATTGGAGAACCTGCCAATGAGCACCAGTTCCATCCCCGCCAGCGCCCCTGTCACGTTCATGATGAAAGACAAGCTGCGCGCAGAAGCGGCCATTGAGCCGTCGCCCGTGGCCACCGGCCCGGTCACCAAGGAAACGCAGATCATTGCCATCTATGGCAAGGGCGGCATCGGCAAGAGCTTCACGCTGGCCAACCTGAGCTACATGATGGCCCAGCAGGGCAAGAAGGTGCTGCTGATCGGCTGCGACCCCAAGAGCGACACCACCAGCCTGCTGTTTGGCGGCCGGGCCTGCCCGACCATCATTGAAACGTCTTCAAAGAAAAAGCTCGCGGGCGAGGCGGTCGCCATCGGCGACGTGTGCTTCAAGCGCGACGGTGTGTACGCCATGGAGCTGGGCGGGCCCGAGGTGGGCCGCGGCTGCGGCGGGCGCGGCATCATCCACGGCTTCGAGCTGCTGGAAAAGCTGGGCTTTCACGAATGGGGCTTTGACTACGTGCTGCTCGACTTCCTGGGCGACGTGGTGTGCGGCGGCTTTGGCCTGCCGATTGCCCGCGACATGTGCCAGAAGGTGATCGTGGTGGCCAGCAACGACCTGCAGTCGCTGTACGTGGCCAACAACGTGTGCAGCGCGGTGGAGTACTTCCGCAAGCTCGGCGGCAACGTGGGCGTGGCCGGCATGGTGATCAACCGCGACGACGGCACCGGCGAGGCAGCCGCGTTTGCACAGAAGGTCGGCATCCCGGTGCTGTCCACCATCCCCGCCAACGACGACATCCGCCGCAAGAGCGCCAGCTACGAAATCATCGGCCGCCCGGACTCGCCCTGGGGCCCGATGTTTGCCGAGCTGGCCGACAACGTGGGCACATCGCAGCCCATGCGCCCCAACCCCATGACGCAGGACCAGCTGCTGGGCCTGTTTGCGTCCGACGTGGTGGGCCGCAACGTGGTGCTGGAGCCGGCCACGCAGTTCGACATGTGCGGCAAGACCGACATCAAGAAGGAAACGCTCGAAGTCGTCTACGACGAAGTCTGAGCGCCCCCCCCTTCAAGAACACCCTCATGAACTCGCCCGTCATCCCCATCGTCCCGCTCAAGGTGCCCGCCGCCGTGCAAGGCGACGGCGCGGGCTGCCATTCCGGCAAGGACGCGCTGCTGGACGCCGCCCGCTCGGCCGGCAAGAGCGAGACGCTCGCGCAGTACGCCCAGGACTACCCCAAGGGCCCGCACGACCAGCCGCAAAGCATGTGCCCCGCATTCGGCTCGCTGCGCGTGGGCCTGCGCATGCGCCGCACCGCCACCATCCTGTCGGGCTCGGCCTGCTGTGTGTATGGCCTCACGTTCACATCGCACTTCTATGGCGCGCGCCGCAGCGTGGGCTATGTGCCGTTCAACAGCGAAAGCCTGGTGACCGGCAAGCTGTTTGAAGACATCCGCGAAGCGGTCTACAAGCAGGCCGACCCGGCCCTGTACGACGCGGTGGTCATCATCAACCTGTGTGTGCCCACGGCCAGTGGCGTGCCGCTGCAGATCCTGCCGAAGGAAATCAACGGCGTGCGCATCATCGGCATTGACGTACCCGGCTTTGGCGTGCCCACCCATGCCGAAGCCAAGGACGTGCTGGCCGGCGCCATGCTGCGCTATGCGCGCACCGAGGCTGAAGCCGGCCCGGTGCAGGCGCCGCGTGCAGGCCGCGCCACCCAACCGACCATTGCCCTGCTGGGCGAAATGTTCCCGGCCGACCCGATGGTGATCGGCGCGATGCTGGAGCCCCTGGGCCTGGCCGCCGGCCCGGTGGTGCCCACGCGCGAATGGCGCGAGCTGTATGCCGCGCTCGACTGCACCGTGGCCGCGGCCATCCACCCGTTCTACACCGCGAGCATCCGCGAGTTTGAAGCCGCCGGCCGCCCCGTCGTGGGCTCGGCGCCGGTGGGCCACGACGGCACCGAAGCCTGGCTGCAGGCCATCGGCACCGCGGCCAATGTGGGGCAGGACAAGATTGACGCGGCCAAGAACCGCTTCCTGCCCGCCATCAAGGGCGCGCTCGCCAGGATGCCGATCAAGGGCCGCATCACCCTGAGCGGCTACGAAGGCTCCGAGCTGCTGGTGGGCCGCCTGCTGGTGGAAAGCGGCGCCGACCTGCGCTACGTGGGCACGGCCTGCGGGCGCACCGCCTGGAGCGACGCCGACCGCGACTGGCTCGAGTCGCGCGGCGTGCACGTGCAGTACCGCGCCTCGCTCGAGCAGGACCTGGCGGCCATGCATGAATTCAAGCCCGACCTGGCCATTGGCACCACGCCCGTGGTGCAGGCGGCCAAGCAGGCGTCCACGCCCGCGCTGTACTTCACCAACCTGATTTCCGCGCGCCCGCTGATGGGCCCGGCCGGGGCCGGCTCGCTGGCGCAGGTGATCAACGCGGCCATTGGCAACAAGGGCCGGTTTGACGCGATGAAGGATTTCTTTGGCAGCACCGGCGAAGGCCATGCGTCCGGCGTGTGGGAAAGCACGCCCAGGGACCGCCCCGAATTCAGGGCCGAGACGCGCCGCCAGCTGGAAAAGCAGAAGAAAAAGCGCAAGGCCGAGGAGATGGGCACATGATGGTCATCGACCACGACCGCGCCGGCGGCTACTGGGGTGCCGTGTATGTGTTCACGGCCATCAAGGGGCTGCAGGTCGTCATTGACGGCCCGGTGGGCTGCGAGAACCTGCCCGTCACGTCGGTGCTGCATTACACCGACGCACTGCCCCCGCATGAGCTGCCGATTGTGGTGACCGGCCTGGCCGAAGAGCAGCTGGGCCGCGAAGGCACCGAAGGCAGCATGCGCCGCGCCCACGCCGTGCTCGACCCGGACCTGCCCTCGGTGGTGGTCACGGGCTCGATCGCCGAGATGATCGGCGGCGGTGTGACGCCCGAGGGCACCAACATCATGCGGTTCTTGCCGCGCACGATTGACGAAGACCAGTGGCAATGCGCCAACCGCGCGATGTTCTGGCTGTGGACCGAATACGGCATGAAAAAAGTGCCGGCGCGCAAGCCGTTTGCCGAGCGCCCCGCGGGCGAGAAGCCGCGCGTGAACATCATCGGCCCGAGCTACGGCACCTTCAACATGCCCAGCGACCTGGCCGAGATCCGCCGCCTGGTGCAGGGCATCGGCGCCGAGGTGAACATGGTGTTCCCGCTGGGCAGCCACCTGGCCGATGTGTCGCGCCTGGTCGAGGCCGACGTGAACATCTGCATGTACCGCGAGTTCGGCCGCATGCTGTGCGAGGCGCTGGACCGCCCCTACCTGCAGGCGCCCATCGGCCTGCACAGCACGACCAAATTCCTGCGCAGCCTGGGCGCGCTGCTGCACCTGGACCCGGAGCCTTTCATCGAGCGTGAAAAGCACACCACCATCAAGCCGGTGTGGGATCTGTGGCGCTCGGTCACGCAGGACTTTTTCGGCACCGCGAGCTTTGCGGTGGTGGCCGGTGAGACCTACAGCCGCGGCCTGCGCCACTTCCTGGAAGACGAGATGGGGCTGCCCTGCAACTTTGCCGTGGCGCGCAAGCCCGGTGAAAAGACCGACAACGAAGCCGTGCGCCAGATGGTCAAGGACAAGCCGCCGCTGGTGCTGTATGGCAGCTACAACGAACGCATGTACCTGGCCGAGGCGGGCGCGGCGTCGCCCATGAAGCCCGGCTTCATCCCGGCGTCGTTCCCGCTGCCCATCATCCGCCGCCACACGGGCACGCCGTTCATGGGCTATGCCGGTGCGACCTATGTGATCCAGGAGTTCTGCAACGCGCTGTTTGACGCGCTGTTCCACATCCTGCCTCTGGCCGGTGACATGGACCGCGTGGACCCGACGCCCGCGCGCATCCCGGCCGAGCAGACCAGCCCCTGGGACGACGACGCCCAGACGCTGCTGCATGAATTTGTGCAGGGCGAGCCGGTGCTGGTCCAGATATCGGCCGCCAAGCGCCTGCGTGACCGCGCCGAGCGCGACGCACGCCGCGCCGGCGAGGAACGCGTGACGGCCGCCCGTGTGGCGCGCGCGCGCGATGCCTTGCGACAGGGGGAGCCCGCATGAGCGGCGGCCCCTGCACACCCCATGCCGTGGCAGCCGCTGCGACTACCCCGCCGCGAGGGCTTCGCGTGGACGGCCGGAAGGCCACTTTCTAGAGGAACTTGACTATGGGTGCAGAAAGAACAGGCTCGCTGTCCGGCCTGACCGAATCGGAAGCAAAAGAGTTTCACGGCATCTTCATGACCAGCTTCATCGGCTTCACGGCAATCGCCGTGGTGGCCCACATCCTGGTCTGGGCATGGCGCCCGTGGCTCTGATTTCCAGGTAAAGGGGAAAACCATGGCTCGTGCATCAAACGGCTTTGTCCCGCTGGTCCCGCACAACGACTCGAAAAGCTTCTACGGAATCTTCCTCGTGAGTTTTGTGGTGTTCCTGGCGTTCGCCTTGCTGGCCGGCTTGTTCACGGGGCACTGGCGATCCTGGTTACCCGGGGCAGAGAGTGAGAAATCGATGATTGGCGGGGTGAAGGCTGCTGTGTACACCTTCATGTCGCATTTGACTTAAAGGAGATAGATCATGTGGAGAATCTGGTTGATGTTCGACCCGCGCAGAGCGCTGGTCGCCCTGTTCACCTTCTTGTTCGCGCTGGCGCTGGTGATTCATTTCATCCTGCTGAGCACCGACAAGTTCAACTGGCTCGACGGTGCCCGCAAGGGAGCCGCGGCTCAAAACGCGTCGATGCCGGCGCCTGCACAGAAGTAGCGGCAACGCGCTTCGTCACCCCAGGACGGGCGCGGCCTCGCGGCCGCGCACCGTCCGACCTTGAGCTTATTTGTCGGGCGTTCGCGTATGGGCGGTGCCTGACAGGAGACAACCATGGCCATGCTCAGTTTTGAAAAGAAATACCGCGTCCGCGGCGGCACGCTCGTCGGCGGTGACCTGTTCGACTTCTGGGTGGGGCCGTTCTGGGTGGGGTTTTTTGGCGTCACCTCCGTGTTCTTCGCGGTGGTCGGCACGCTGCTTATCGTCTGGGGCGCATCGCAGGGGCCCACGTGGAACCTCTGGCAGATCAACATCGCGCCGCCCGACCTCAAATACGGTCTGGGCCTGGCACCGCTGAAAGAAGGCGGGCTGTGGCAGATCATTACCTTCTGTGCGACCGGGGCCTTCATCTCGTGGGCGCTGCGCGAAGTGGAGATCTGCCGAAAACTGGGCATGGGCTACCACGTGCCCGTGGCCTTCGGCTTTGCGATCTTTGCGTACATGACGCTGGTGATCTTCCGCCCGCTGCTGCTGGGCGCCTGGGGCCACGGATTCCCGTACGGGATCATCAGCCACCTGGACTGGGTGTCCAACACCGGCTACCAGTACCTGCACTTTCACTACAACCCCGCGCACATGATCGCGGTGAGTTTCTTCTTTGCCACGACCTTCGCGCTGTCGCTGCACGGCGCGCTGATCCTGTCGGCCACCAACCCGGCCAAGGGCGAGCCGGTGAAAACGCCCGACCACGAAAACACCTTCTTTCGCGACACCATCGGCTACTCCATCGGCACCCTGGGCGTGCACCGCCTGGGCCTGTTCCTGGCGCTGTCGGCGGGCTTCTGGAGCGCCATCTGCATCGTGATCAGCGGCCCGTTCTGGACGCGCGGCTGGCCCGAATGGTGGACCTGGTGGCTCAACCTGCCGGTCTGGCGCTAACGGCACGCGCCCCACGAGGAGAACAACATGTCTGAATACCAGAACCTATTTACCCAGGTGCAGGCCACGGCGCCCGCGTTTGCCGGCGTGCCGGTGGAGCGCGGCCACAAGGAGCGCGAAGGCCCGCCGCTGCACATCCACCTGCTCGGGCGCATCGGTGACGCCCAGGTCGGCCCGATCTACCTGGGCTGGTTTGGCCTGGCGTCGCTGCTGTGCGGCTTCATTGCCTTCGAGATCATCGGCCTGAACATGCTGGCCTCGGTCAACTGGGACCCGATCCAGTTCGTCAAGCAGCTGTTCTGGCTGGCGCTGGAGCCGCCGCCCCCGGGCAACGGCCTGGCGATCCCCCGCCTCAATGAAGGCGGCTGGTGGCTGATGGCGGGCTTTTTCCTGACGGCGTCGCTTTTGCTGTGGTGGGTGCGCATGTACCGCCGGGCCAAGGCGCTGGGCATGGGCACGCATGTGGCCTGGGCCTTTGCCGCGGCGATCTGGCTGTACCTGGTGCTGGGCTTCATCCGCCCGCTGCTGATGGGCAGCTGGGGCGAGGCGGTGCCGTTTGGCATCTTCCCGCACCTGGACTGGACGGCGGCCTTCAGCATCCGCTACGGCAACCTGTTCTACAACCCGTTCCACATGCTGTCGATCGCCTTCCTGTATGGCGCGACGCTGCTGTTTGCCATGCACGGCGCCACCATCCTGGCGGTCAGCCGCTTTGGCGGCGAACGCGAGATCGAGCAGATCGTGGACCGCGGCACGGCCAGCGAACGCGCGGCGCTGTTCTGGCGCTGGACCATGGGCTGGAACGCCACGATGGAATCCATCCACCGCTGGGCCTGGTGGTTTGCCGTGCTGTGCCCGCTCACGGGCGGCATCGGCATCCTGCTGACCGGCACCGTGGTGGATAACTGGTACCTGTGGGCCGTCAAGCACGGCGTGGCACCGATTTACCCGGCAGTGTTCACCCCGCTTGCCGACCCCGCCATCCTGCTGCAGGGAGCCAAGCCATGAACCGCTTCACCAACACCCTTCTGATCGCCGTGGCCGGTGCGGCCTTGCTGGCCGGCTGCGAACGCCCGCCGGTGGACACCGTGCAGCGCGGCTACCGCGGCACCGGCATGGAGCTGGTCTACAACCCGCGCACCGTGGCCGACAACGCCGCCGTGCATGCGGCGCCGGCGGCGCTGGACCCGGCATCGCCCGACGGCCCCAAGGCCGGCGCGGTGTACCAGAACGTCAAGGTCCTGGGCAACCAGAGCGTGGGTGAATTTGCCCGCACCATGACGGCCATGACCAACTGGGTGTCGCCCAAGGAAGGCTGCACCTACTGCCACAACCCGGCCAACTTTGCCGACGACAGCAAGTACACCAAGGTGGTGTCGCGCCGCATGCTGGAGATGACGCAGCACATCAACGCCGACTGGAAAACCCACGTGGCCGGCACCGGCGTGACCTGCTACACCTGCCACCGCGGCAACCCGGTGCCGCAGAACATCTGGTTCAAGGCGCCTGATTCCAGGCAGGCCAAATTGATGGCTGGCAACGATGCGGGCCAGAACAAGGCCGCGGCGTCCGCCGCCTATGCATCGCTGCCGTACGACCCGTTCTCGCCGTACCTGCAGGGTGCGGCCGACATCCGCGTGAACGGCACCACGGCGCTGCCCACCGGCAATGTGCATTCGATCAAGCAGACCGAATTCACCTACAGCCTGATGAACCACATGTCCACCGCGCTGGGCGTGAACTGCACCTACTGCCACAACAGCCGCCAGTTCTCGTCCTGGGAGGAAAGCCCGCCCCAGCGCACCACGGCCTGGCACGGCATCAAGCTCGCGCGCGACCTGAACCTGACCTACATGGAGCCGCTGACCGCCACCTTCCCCAAGGAGCGCCTGGGCCCCGGCGGTGACGTGGCCAAGGTCAATTGCGCCACCTGCCACCAGGGCGCCTACAAGCCCCTGAACGGCGCCAGCATGCTCAAGGACCACCCGGAGCTGGCCAGCGTGGTCAAGGCCGAGATGGCGCAGGCGGTGGTGCCGGCGGCAGCGCCGGCTGCGGCTACCGCAAAGAAGTAGCTTCGGCTGCCTGACGGCAGCGAAACCCACAGTTCATGGGGCCATCCGCTGGACGGTGCCACTGGCCATCGGCTACAGTGCGCTGCCTTTGTGGGGTAACCAGATGCAACTGACGGATTCGCTTTCAGCCAACGCCTGCAATTTGTGCGGCGGGCACGATGTGACGGTGGTGTCGCGGCGCAGCCGCAGCGGGCAGCCCCTGCGCAGCGTGGCCTGCACCGGCTGCGGCCTGGTCTGGGCCGATCCGCGGCCGCACGACCCCCGCACCTTCTATGCGGACGAGTACCGGCTGGCCTACAAGCAGACGTTCGAGCCCCGGCCCAAGCACGTGTTGCGCGCAGGCCATGTGGCGCTGGACCGGCTGCGCAAGATCCGTGACTGCCTGTTCGCGCGACCCATGAAGGTCCTGGACGTGGGCAGCGGTGGCGGTGAATTTGCCTACCTGCTCAAAAAGCTGGGCCATGACGTGACCGGCGCCGAACCCAATCGTGGCTACGCAGCGTATTCCCGGCGGCAGTACGGCCTGAACGTCCTGGAGGGCTTCATTGGCGACATGCATTTGCCGTCGCAATCCTTTGACCTCATCACCATCTGGCATGTGCTGGAGCACACCGAGGACCCGGGCGCCGTCCTGGCACAGCTGCACGCAGCGCTGCGGCCCGGCGGTACGCTGGTGGTGGAGGTTCCGCATGTGCTGGCCACCTGCCAGTCGCCGCGCAGCAGCTTCCATGAAGCCCACCTGTATACCTTCGGCATCCCGACGCTGAATGCGCTGGCGCGCAAGGCCGGCCTGGTGCCTGTCTCCACTCAGCTGTCGCCTGACGGCGGCAACCTCACCGCCCGGTTCGAGGCGCTTGCCGTGCATGGCGCGTCTACCTGCGCCAGCTGGCAGATCCCTGGCAACCATGCCGAGGTGGCCCGCGTGATCGCCGCACATACGCCGTTGTCCCACGCACTGTCGGCGCACCCGTTGCGGCGCGCCGCCGGGCGGCTGTGGCGTGCCGTGTCCGAGCGACTTACCCTGCGATCTGCGGGCGGTGCCACGGGCCGTGAGCTGCTGGACGCGGTGTACGCCCGTGGTTTGCAGGACGGCGTTGCGCCGGCCCCGCGCCGCCGCCTGCCGTGGGCCTGGCTGGCGGGTGCCTATGTGTTTGCCATTGCCACCGAGGAACTGCTGGTGGACCGGTTGCTGCCGATGGCCCGCCTGAGCGAACAGCAGTCCCTGGTGGTGTATGCGGGTATCCAGTGCGTGGTCGCGGCAGCGTTGCTGTGGACCTTCGTCTGGAAAAGGCCGGGCTCCCTGCAGGACGCTGCCCGGGCCGGGGCGTGGACAGTGCCGCTGTTTGCGGTGCCGGTCTTGTGCTGAGCGGCCACCTGAACGGCTACTTACGCGACCCCATGCCCCACTTCCACAGCGCCTCGGACGGCAGCGGCAGCACCATGAAGCCGTGCTCGATGATGGCCAGCACCAGCATCGCGCCCACCAGGCTCAGCTGCACGGCCTGGAAGTCGCTGGTGCTGGGGGCCACGGCGGCCAGCCACAGCGGCACGGCCACGGCGGTGGACAGGATGACCGAGAACGGGAACAGCGCGTTCATCGGCGCGCGGCGAAAGTAGGTCTGCATGTAGCGCAGGTGGTCGGGCAAAAAGCTTTCGGCCAGGTTGCGCACACCCAGAAAGATATTCAGCTTGGCGCTGGTGCGCATGGCCCACAGCAGGGCGTAGGTCCACAGGCCCGTCTGGTTGGGCGCGTTCCAGCTCACGGCGGCCACGGCCACGGCCAGGCAGATCAGGGCCAGCTCGTGGTGCAGCACGGCCTGCACGGCTTCAGAGGTGCGCTTCCAGCCCGACGCGCCGGGCGTGCAGGCAATGCGGCGCGGGCCGGTGACGTAACCCAGCAGGAACGCAATTTCCTGCCAGGCCCAGACCAGCACCGCGCACAAAAAGGCGCAGTAGGCCGAGCCCACGCTGGTCTGCTGGCTGCTCACGGCCAGGCCCCACAGTGCCAGGCCGAGCATGACCGTGGCCGCACCCATGGTCCATTTGAAGGTGCGCCGCGGCAGGCCGTCCAGGTACAGGATGGCGCCCGTGCTGAACCACCACACCAGCAGTGTGAACAGCACCGGCCAGACGTGCTGGGTCATGTGTTTACCAGGCGGGTGCCATGCGCACCTGCGCGGGCAGGTCGTGGCGGTGCACCGGCAGGAAGTAAAGCCGCACAAAGGTGGCGGCGCCGGCCACGGCCAGGCCGGCCTGCTGCAGCTTGCCGACCAGGCCGCCGCGCGCCTTGGCCGCGTCCATGCGCGTCTGGATGTCCAGCAGGCGGGTGAGGCCGGCGCGGAACACCGGGTGGTCGGTGTCCAGGCTCACCGGGAACACCTGCCTGGAGATCTCGGTGGTGATGCGAAAGACTTCGTAGTCGTATTCGGTGGGGTCCAGGCCCATGGCGGCGTTCAGCTGCGGGCGGGCATGGTCGCGCACATACATGGTGGCGTACACGGCCAGCAGGAAGAAGCGGATCCAGTACACATTGCCGCCGCGCAGCAGCTGCGGGTTGGCGCGCATGATCAGCGCAAACGATTCGCCGTGGCGGAATTCGTCGTTGCACCAGCGCTCGAACCAGCGAAAGATCGGGTGAAAGCGCTTGTCGGGGTGGCGCTCCAGCTGGCGGTAGATGGTGATGTAGCGCGCGTAGCCGATCTTCTCGGACAGGTAGGTCGCATAGAAGATGTACTTGGGCTTGAAGTAGGTGTAGGCCTTGGTGCGCTTGAGGTTGCCCAGATCCACGCCCAGCCCGTAGTCGCGCAGCGACTGGTTGATGAAGCCCGCGTGGCGTGATTCGTCGCGCGCCATGAAGCGCATGAGCTGCTTGATGTCGGGATTGGTCACGCTCTTCTGGATTTCGTTGTACAGCACGCAGCCGGAAAACTCCGACGTCAGCGAGCTGATCAAAAAGTCCAGGAACTCCTGGCGCAGCTCGGGCGACCAGGTGGGCGTGAGCTGGGCCACCTCGGCCGCGAATTCGGGCGTGCGCTGGAAGTGGTCGTGGTTGTTGTCGCCCTCGTACTCGGCCAGCATCGCGTCCCATTCGGCGCGCATCGACGACACGTCCAGGCGGTCCATGGCGGCGAAATCGGTGGTGTAAAAGCGCGGGCTCAGCAGCGAGCTGGCGCGCGCCTTCTCGGTGGCATCTGCGGGCGATTCGACGATATCGGCGGTGGTCATGGCGGGCTCCGGTGGCGGGGTCTGTGGCGAGAGGGAATCAGTTCGTCGCGGGGCGGGCCAGCATGCGGGCAAACACGCCGGCATTCACGGGCCCGAAGGATTCAAGGTCGATGACGCGGCCGGTGGCCGGGTCCTTGAGCGTGAGGCGGCCGTCGGCGCGGCCCATCAGCACAAACGGCTGTTCGGCGCCCAGGCCCATGCGCTTGCGCTCGCGCGCCAGGCCGCGCAGCGTGCCGCGCACAAAGCCGGCCTGGCCGGTCACGGTGTCGATGAGGCTGCCCGATGCCGGGTCCAGCACGGCGATGCTGCCGTCGGGGCGGTCTTCAAACCGCAGCGCGCGTTCCTGCGCCACTGCGGCGTCGGGCGCGCGGATGTCCACGCCCGACAGGCGCACCCAGGTGGTGGCCAGCAGCGCAAACAGCACCAGCGCGCCCATGGCCATCAGGGCCGGGCGGGGCACGCCCACGTTGTCGTGGCCGTGCTGGTGGCCCTGGGCGTGGCTCATGACGCGGCTCCCGCGGCCACGGGCTGCAGGTGGCGGGCTTGTGCATCGTTGGCGGCCTGCACCGGTGCGGCCTGGGCCGCCGCGCCGGTCTCGGCGCGCCAGGCCTCGGTCAGCAGCCGGGCCACTTCAGGTGCGTTGGCAATGCTGCGCAGCATGGGCTCGGGCCGGGCCACGCGCCAGGGGCGCACATGCGGCCACAGGTGGACCCAGGCAATCTTGCTGCCGCCGGCCAGCTGCAGCGGCAGGTCGCCCGTGCCGCCGGCCTTGTGCTGGCGCAGGCCGGCACCGGCCAGGCTGCGCAGCGGCAGGTTGAAGGTGAGCGTGAGCACAATGCCCACGCGCATCACCACGCGCCGGTTGGTCAGGGTGTAAGCCGTGCTGCGCGCCGACAGCCAGGCGATGGTGGCCAGCATGGTCAGTGCAAACACCACGGCCGGCAGCAGCCACGCCATGGCCACGGCAGCGTCCGCTGCCGAGCCGCCGTCGCCCAGCACATAGGCGCCGCGCAGGCTGACCATCACGGCAAAGTAGATGGCGATGGTGCGCACATGCAGTGCGTCGCGGGCCAGCGCGCGCCATTCGGGCGCGCCCTGCCACAGGATGCGCTCGCCCGCGGGCAGTGCCTCGGGCAGGCCGTGGGCCGCCTCGAACTCGTGTTCGTGCGCCAGCTGGACGGGGCGCGGCTGGCTCACAGCAGCGGCTCCTGGCGGTCGGGCGTGGCGTACAGCGTGCCGGCGCCGTAGTAGGCCATGATCTTTTCTTCCTCCAGCAGCGTCACGCGCTCGGGCAGGCGGGTGCCGGGCACGTCGGCAAACTGGCGGCCCAGGATGGCGCGCACCGTGATGCTGCGCTGGCCGATGCGGGTGAAGTTGATGGGCAGCAGCACGCGGCGCCCGCCGGTGACTTCCAGCTCCAGGTAGCGGAACATGACCTCGGAGCGGTCGACCCACACGTCCACCACGGTGCCGCCGGCTGCGCCGTCGGCGCCCACCACGGTCAGGCCGCGCGGGTCGGTGTCCTGCGGTGCCACGCCAAAGTCAGACGCGACGCGCAGCGGCACGATGCGCAGCTCGCCGGTGTAGGTCACGTCGGGCTTGTCGGCGCGCTCGGCCCAGGCACCGGGGCCCACACCATCGAGCAGCGGGTTGGCGCCCGTGGGTTCCAGCGGCGCGCCGGGGAAGTTGCCCGCCGGCGCGGCCTTGAGCACCTGGCTCGACACCTTGTAGCTGGGCGCGCTCACGGTGGTGCCGTCTTGCAGCAGGAAGGTTTTGGGCTCGGGGATGGGCGGCCAGCCCTGCACCTTGATGCTGCCCGAGCGGTCGGACTGCAGCGGGTAACCCTCGCGCTTGTTTTCCTGCAGGAGGTAGTAGATCAGGCCGGCAAAGAAGATCCAGAACGCATACAGCGTGATCTGGGCGACGTCGATGTACCCGGTAATGGCTCCAGTGGTCATGGTGAGCTCCTTCAAAAAATAGAGGCTGGCGCTGGCAGTGAACGGTCAACCCGGAAGTTCGGCCAGTCCGAACTTGGCAGGCGGGGAAACAGGCAGCCCGCTGCGCCGGCGGATCAGCGGTCCGACGGCCACCAGCGTGGCAAACAACAGGGCAATTTCAAGGTGATAGACAAAGCTGTAGCCGGCCGCGGGTGTGGCCATGCCCGCCCCCAGCGCGCCGCCCATGGCCACGCCGGAGAACACATCGCGTAAAGCGCCGCCCAGGGCCAGGCCCACGCCGGCGCAGGTGGCCTGCACGGCGCCCCAGGCGCCCAGGGCCATGCCGTGCAGGCCGCCCGATTCCAGCGCCATCGCAGCGGTCAGCATGCCCACGGAGAACAGGCCACCGCCCAGGCCGATCAGCGCCACGCCGCAGCGAAACAGCAGCGGCGAGCCCAGCGGCTCGGCAAAGATCACGGCGGAAAAGGCCACGATGCCCACCATCGCGCCGGTGGCGGCCAGGCGGCTGGGGTTGATGCCGCGGCCCAGCCAGTGGGCGGCCAGCGCAAACGCCACCAGCGCGCCCAGCGCGGTGATGGCGGTGAGCTGCGTGGTGGCGCTCACGCTCAAGGCCAGGATCTCGCCGCCATAGGGTTCCAGGATCACGTCCTGCATGCTGAACGCGGCCGAGCCCAGCCCCACCGTGACCAGCAGGCGCATGGCATGGCGCTGCGCGGCAAAGGCGCGCCAGGTGGCGCGAAACGAGGCGCGCGGGGCCTGCGGCACGGCCACCGGGCGCACGGCGCCGCGCGGCTCCTGCTTCCACAGCGCCCAGGTGTTGAGCACCACGGTCACCACGGCGCAGCCTTGCACTACCTGGATCAGCCGCAGCGCGCTGAAGTCGGCCAGCAAGAGGCCAAACGCCAGCCCGCTGACCACCATGCCCACCAGCAGCATCACATGCATCAGCGCCACCATGGCGGGGCGGGTGTCTTCGGTGGCCATGTCGGTGGCCAGGGCCAGGCCGCTGGTCTGGGTGATCTGCATGCCCGCGCCGGTCAGCAAGAAGGCCAGCGCCGCGCTCACCGGGCCCAGCCAGGCCGGGCCGTTGGTGATGTCGCCCGACAGCAGGATCAGCGCGAACGGCATGATGGACAGCCCGCCGAACTGGATCAGCGTGCCCATCCAGATGTAGGGCACGCGCTTCCAGCCCAGCACCGAGCGGTGCGTGTCCGAGCGAAAGCCCACCAGCGCGCGAAACGGCGCAAACAGCAGCGGCAGCGCCACCATCATGGCCACCAGCCAGGCCGGCACGGCC
>JBEIPU010000149.1:0-10753 GCA_040376925.1 Caenimonas sp.
GGCTTGAGCTTGGTTTTCTTTTCAATCGTGTAGGCCGCAAAGGCCGACAGCAGCGCGCCGCCGCCGGGCAGGATGCCCAGCGACGAGCCCAGCGCCGTGCCGCGCAGCACGGCGGGAATGATGTTCTTGAAGTCAGCCGCAGTCGGGAACAGGCCCTCGACCTTGGCGGCGAACACCTCACGCTCCTCGGCCGGCTTGGACAGGTTCATGATGATTTCGCCGTAGCCGAACACGCCCATGGCGATCACGATGAAGCCGATGCCGTCGGTCAGCTCGGGAATGTCAAAGCTGAAGCGCGCCACGCCGGAGTTCACGTCGGTGCCGATCAGGCCCAGCAGCAGGCCCAGCACGATCATGCCCACGGCCTTGATCAGCGAGCCCGAGGCCAGCACCACGGCACCGATCAGGCCCAGCACCATCAGCGAGAAGTACTCGGCCGGACCGAACTTGAAGGCCAGTTCGGTCAGCGGCGGCGCGAACGCCGCCAGGATCAGCGTGCCCACGCAGCCGGCAAAGAACGAACCCAGGCCGGCGGCTGCCAGCGCCGGACCCGCGCGGCCCTGGCGCGCCATCTGGTAGCCGTCGATCACGGTGACCACGGATGACGACTCACCCGGCAGGTTGACCAGGATGGCGGTGGTGGAGCCACCGTACTGCGAGCCGTAATAGATGCCGGCCAGCATGATCAGCGCGGCCACCGGGGGCAGCGCGTAGGTGGCCGGCAGCAGCATGGCGATGGTGGCCACGGGGCCAATGCCCGGCAGCACGCCCACCAGGGTTCCCAGCAGGCAGCCCAGAAAGCAGTAAAGCAGGTTTTGCAGCGTGAACGCCGCGGTGAAACCGATGGAGAGGTTGTTGATCAGATCCATGATGCGCGCCTCAGCCGGTAATGAAAGAAGGCCACACCGGGAACTGCAGCTTGAGCAGCCAGACGAACGCCACGTAACTGAACACCGCCAGCACCGTCGCCAGGATGGCGACTTCCTTGGGTCGGAAATGGTCGCCCGCGAGGCTGGCAATGAACACCAGCGCATAGATGCCGGCGATCAGGCCCATGGCCGGGATGCCGTACTTGGGCAGGCCGCCGAGCAACAGGCCGAAGGCCACGTTGGCGCCGATGATGAAGCCCAGCGGCTTCCAGGCGATCTTGCCGACCTTCTCGCCGTCCTCGGTCTCCACGACCAGCGAGCCGAAGATCACGATCGCGCCGATCACGGCCAGCAGGATGCCCAGCATCATGGGGAAGTAGCCGGGGCCCATGCGGGCGCCCTCGCCGAGGGTGTAGTTGGTGGCGCCTATGGCAAAGGCACCCCCCACCACGGAGTAAACGACTCCTGAGCAGAAGTCCTTTTGGCTTTTGATTTTCACGTGTTTGTCTCCGCAAAGGTACTTGACGCCGCATTGTCCGGCGCGGTGCCGCGCGGGCCTATGTGGATTTCACTTACAAAAACCGCCCGCACAACCCCCAAGAAAGGTACCGCAATGGGGATTCAGTCCAGCGGCGGGGTGGTTGTGAGCACTTCTTCCATGGTGGTGATGCCTTCGGCCACCCGCAGGGCGCCGGCCAGGCGCAGCGGGCGCATGCCGTCGGCCACCGCCTGGCGGCGCAGGGCGTCGGTGGCGGCGTCGCGACCCACGATGTCCTTGAAACCCTCGGTCACCGTCAGTAGCTCATACAGGCCCATGCGGCCCATGAAGCCGGTCATGCGGCAGTCCACGCAGCCCACCGGCTTGTAGGGCCGGTAACCGCCGTTGATCTTCCAGGGCTTGATGACCGCCTCCAGGTCCTGGCGCTGCGCGGCTTCGTCCAGCGTGCGGCACTGCTTGCACAGGGTGCGCACCAGCCGCTGGGCCAGCACACCCAGCAGCGTCGCGTTGATCAGGTAGGCCGGCACGCCCAGCTCCATGAGGCGGGTGACGGCCGACGGCGCGTCGTTGGTGTGCAGGGTCGAGAACACCAGGTGGCCGGTCAGCGCGGCCTGCACCGCCATCTCGGCCGTTTCCAGGTCGCGGATTTCGCCCACCATGATGATGTCCGGGTCCTGGCGCATCAGGGCGCGCAGGCCTTCGGCGAAGTTGAAGTCCAGCTGCGACTGCACCTGTGTCTGGTTGAACGACGGCTCGATCATCTCGATCGGGTCTTCCACTGTGCTGACGTTGACCTCCTCGGTGGCCACGCGCTTGAGCGTGGAGTACAGCGTGGTGGTCTTGCCCGAGCCCGTGGGGCCGGTCACCAGAATGATGCCGTAGGGCCGCTTGACCAGCGCCTCCCAGCGCCTGGCATCGTGCTGGGCAAAGCCCAGCGCGTCCAGGTCCTTGACCGCGGTGTCGGGGTCAAAGATGCGCATGACCATTTTTTCGCCAAACGCCGTGGGCAGCGTGGACAGGCGCATTTCGATCTCGTCGCCACGCGGATTGCGCGTCTTGATGCGCCCGTCCTGCGGGCGGCGCTTTTCGACCACGTCCATGCGGCCCAGCAGCTTGATGCGCGCGATCATCGCGTTCATCACGCCCATCGGCATCTGGTAGACCGGGTGCAGCACGCCGTCGATGCGAAAGCGGATCACGCCCTGCTCGCGCCGGGGCTCCAGGTGGATGTCGCTGGCGCGCTGGTCAAACGCGTACTGCCACAGCCAGTCCACCACCTGGACCACGCCCTGGTCATTGGCGTCCAGCTGCTTGTTGGTCTTGCCCAGCTCCACCAGCTGCTCGAAGCTGGCCGCGCCGGCGTTGCCGCCGGTCTTTTGCGCGGCGCGCACCGATTTGGCCAGCGCAAAGAACTCGGCCGTGTAGCGGTGGATGTCCTGCGGATTGGCCAGCACGCGCCGCACGCCGCGGCGCGACTGGCGCTCGACCTCGTCCACCCAGTCCACCAGGAAAGGCTCGGCCGTGGCCACCACGACCTCCTTGCCCGTGACCTGCACCGGCAGCACGCGGTGGCGCTCGGCATAGGCCGCGCTCATGGTGTCGGCCACCTTGCCCACGTCCACCTTCAGCGGGTCAATGCGCAGGTAATCCAGGCCCGAGCGGCCCGCCAGCCACTGCGTGAGCATTTCAATGTCCAGCGGCTTGCCGTCGCTCTGGCGCTGCATGGCCACACTGGCCAGGCGCACCAGCGGGTGCTGGGCGCTGGCCACCTGCGCGCAGCGGGCAATGGTGCGTTGCGCCTCCTCGGGCGAAATCACGCTGTCGGCATTGAGCCATTCCACCAGGTGCTGCAGGTTCAGCGGCCCGCGCGGGGCGGTCCTGGCCGGAGAAGATGTCTTGGTCGCTGCGTTCATGAAATTGGCTTGAAGACCCGCAGCCATTTGGGCGCGGGCAGACCCCAGCGAGTTTGGATGGTTTCGGCCTGTTGCACAAGCCAGGGCCGCTTGGGCACCAGCGCGCTGCGCTGGGCCAGCACCACGGTGTTGCCCTCGCGCGTCGGCTTGAAGGCCCACACGGCGCCTTCGTCAAAGGCAGCGGCTATTTTCTTCAGGCTTTTTTCATAGCTGGACGAGCGGCCAAACAGGTTCACGGTCATGACGCCGTCCTCGGTCAGAAGGCTTCGACAGCCGGTGTAGAAGTCTTCGCTGTCCAAAACAGGCGCTGCCGCCTCATGGTCATACAGGTCCACCTGCAACGCATCCACCTGGCCGCGCCAGTGTTCATGCGCCACCACCTCGGCCGCATCGCCCAGCACCACCGACAGCCGCGCGTCGTCGGCAGCCAGCTTGAACCACAGGCGGCAGGCGGCCACTACCTGCGGGTTCAGCTCGATGGCGGTGGTCTTCATGCGCAGCTTCTTGTGGCAGAACTTGGTCAGCGACGCCGCGCCCAGGCCCAGCTGCATTGCATGGCGTCTGGCGACCGAAGCGGGGTCCACAAACAGCAGCCAGGCCATCATGCGCTGCACGTATTCCAGGTCAATGTCGTACGGCGCGTCCAGCTTCATGGAACCTTGCACCCATTCGGTACCCAAGTGCAGGTAGCGGGTGTCGCCGTAGTCGGAGAAATTGACTTCAGGCAGCGCGGCCGTGGTGGTCTTGCGCGCCATCACACCAGCCCGTACTGCGCAAACACACCACGCCAGGCCGCCAGCTTGCGTTCAAAGTTCCACGACGCATTGGCCGGGCTGCTGCTGGGCAGCTTGTGGGCCGGCAGGCCCAGGGCGCTCACATGGCGCGCATGCCGGAAGCTTTCGCCGCCGTTGTGGGCCACGGCAGCCAGCCGCGGCAGCCGCCGCGCCAGGGCCGTGAAGTCATTGACCTGCGCCTGGCGGATGCTCGCGTCCAGGCTGCCCTCGCGCTCGCACGACGCGTACACGTCCCACAGGCCCAGGCCGCGCGCCAGCAGCCAGGCCAGGCGGTCCGGGTAGCTGTCGCCGGGCAAGGGGTAGTCGGGCCACAGCGCCTGCAGGATGCGCCAGAAATGGTTCTGGGGATGGGCGTAATACTGGCCGGCCGCCAGCGAGCGCGCCCCGGGAAAGCTGCCCAGCACCAGCAGCACCGTGGCGGGCGACACCACGGGCGCCAGGCCCTGCAGCCGCGCGGGGCGCGGCCGCTCGGTGGGCGGTGAAATGCGGGGGGTGGCCATCATGCAGGAGCCAGATTGTGGCCTCAAACCGGCGGCACCAGCGCCGCCAGCCGGGGCAGCGCCACGCAGGCGTTGCGCGTGGTGGCTTGGGCCAGCTCATCCAGTGCCATGCCGCGCAGCTGCGCGATCGCCTGTGCCACGCGGGGCAGCTCGCCCGGCTCGTTGCGCCCCTGCGGCTGCCCCGCTGAGCGCTGCTGCGCCGTGCGGTACAGCCAGTGCGGCGGGATGTCGGGCGAATCAGTTTCCATGACCAGCGCATCCAGCGGCAGTTCAGCCGCCAGCTTGCGGATCTGAAGCGCCCGGTCAAACGTCGCCGCACCACCAAAGCCCAGCTTGAAACCCATGGCCACGAAGGCCTGCGCCTGCTGCCGGCTGCCGTTGAACGCATGGGCAATACCGGTGGCCGGCAGCTCGCGCAGGTGCTTGAGCAGCTGGTCGGCTGACCGGCGCACATGCACGATCACCGGCAGCCCGTGCCGGCGCGCCAGGCGCAGCTGCTCGCGGTAAAAGTGTTGCTGTCGTGCGTCGTCCAGCCCCGGTGCAAAGTAGTCCAGCCCGATCTCGCCCACGGCCACCAGGCGCGGGTCGTCTGCATGCCGCGCCAGCGCAGCGTCCAGCAGGGCCAGGTCGCCGTCGCGCGCCTGCGGCGTGCACAGCGGATGGATGCCCAGGGCGTAGCTGTCACCGAATTGGTGCGCCATCAGGCGAACGTTCTCAAAGTTGCCCGGCTGCACGGCCGGCAGCACACAGTGCGCCACGCCCGCCGCCGCCGCCCGCTGGCGCACGGCCGCCACGTCGGCGGCCAGTTCGGGGGCGTCGAGGTGGCAGTGGGTGTCTATCCAGACCGTCATGCACCGATGATGCCCCAAGGCCACCGTGGCCTATGGCCCTGCAACCCGTGCATGCCGCCACAAAGCGTGATACCGTGTGCTTTCGCTTCCCCCGTTTCTTTGATGCAGTGTCACAGGTGAACCGATGCGCAGGCCCGCCCTCTACAGCCGATCCGCGCGCCCTGAACAGGCGCCCACCCCCGCCGGGCCGGCGGTGGCCACGCCCGCGCCGCGTTCACGCTGGCGTTTTTCGGCCAGCAGCCCGCGCGCGCTGTGGGCCGCGATTGCCGTGCTGGCGCTGCTGCTGGTGCTGAGCATTTCCCTGGCCCTGCGCCCCGGCCAGCGCCGCATCACCCAGGAAGACATCAACGCCGCCGTCCTCAAGACGCTCACCACCACCAACCTGCCCTCGGCCGCTGCGCGCGCGGCCGAAAACATCCGCCCGTCGGTGGTGCGGGTGGTGAGCTACGTGAAGAAGAGCAGCCTGAAAGACGCCGCCAAGACCCCACCCACCACCCGGGCGCCGGGCGCGCCGGCCCTGAAGGACGCCAAGCCCGAGGAGGATGAAATCGAGCACGGCGTGGGCACCGGCGTGGTGATCGTGGACAAGGGCATCATCCTGACCAACCTGCATGTGGTCAGCGGCGCCGACCGCATCAAGGTCACCTTCTCCGACGGCCTGGAGGCCGAGGCCCGCATCACCGGCGTGCAGGCTGAAAACGACCTGGCCGTGCTGCAGGCCAGCAAGATCCCCGACGACCTGATCGCCGCCACCATGCGCTCCACCGCCGACCTGCAGCCTGGCGACCAGGTGGTGGCCGTGGGCTTTCCGTTCGGCATCGGGCCGTCCACATCGGCGGGTGTGGTGTCGGGCCTCAAACGTGCCTTCCGCTCGCCCGAGGGCAAGCAGGAAATGAGCAACCTGATCCAGTTTGACGCGGCGGCCAACCCCGGCAATTCGGGCGGCCCGCTGGTCACCATGGACGGCGAGGTGGTGGGCATCGTGACCGCCATCCTCAACCCCACGTCGGCGCGCACCTTCATCGGCATCGGCTTCGCGGTGCCGATTGAAAACGCAGCCAGCGCGGCCGGCCTGCCGCCCTTCTGACATCCCACCCCCGAGCCTGAAAGACAACGACGCATGGACACGCCAACCACCCAGGACACCGCCACCGCCCAGCTGATGGAGCAGATTCTTTACGAGGTCAAGCGCGTGGTCGTCGGGCAGGACCGCTTTCTGGAGCGCGTGATGGTGGCCATGCTGGCCCAGGGCCACCTGCTGGTCGAAGGCGTGCCGGGCCTGGCCAAGACGCTCACGGTCAAGACACTGGCCAACACCGTGCGCGGGCAGTTCAAGCGCATCCAGTTCACGCCCGACCTGGTCCCCGCCGACCTGGTGGGCACGCGCATCTACAACCAGAAGACCGGCGACTTCAGCACCTCGCTGGGCCCGGTGTTCACCAACCTGCTGCTGGCCGACGAAATCAACCGGGCCCCGGCCAAGGTGCAAAGCGCGCTGCTGGAAGTGATGCAGGAGCGCCAGGTGACGATTGCCGGCGAGACCCACAAGGTGCCCAGCCCGTTCCTGGTCATGGCCACGCAGAACCCGATCGAGACCGAAGGCACCTACCCCCTGCCCGAGGCCCAGGTGGACCGCTTCATGATGAAGGTGCTGGTGGACTACCCGACGGACGAAGAGGAATTCGTCATCGTCAGCCGGGTGACAGGCCCGGCGGTGGACGTGGCCGCCGTCGCCACCACCGAGCAGCTGGCCGCGCTGCAGGCCGCCTGCCGCCAGGTGTACGTGGACCCGTCGCTCGTGCAGTACGCGGTGAAGCTGGTGTCCGCCACGCGCAACCCCGACAGGCACGGCATCAAGGACATGAACAAGTTCATCACCTTCGGCGCCAGCCCCCGGGCCACCATCAACCTGACCGAAGGCGCGCGGGCGCTGGCCATGCTGCGCGGGCGCACCTATGCCCTGCCCGAGGACATGACCGACCTGGTGCCCGACGTGCTGCGCCACCGCGTGGTGCTGTCTTATGAAGCGCTGTCCGAGGGCCTGACGCCGGACGCGCTCATCAGCAAGATCATGGCGAAGATCCCCGTCCCCGCGAAGCCGCTGGAGCACGACAGGACGCAGGGGGAGCCGCAAAAAATTTACGCCTGAAGGGCAACACCATGTTCTTTCGCAAGGCCGCCCCTGCCGCACCGGTGCCCGCACCGGTGGTGCCGCGTGCAGGCGGCAATGCCGAGCAGGTGATGCGCCGGCTGGAATGGACCGTGATACGCCGCCTGGACGGCCTGCTGCAGGGCGACTACCGCACGCTGATGCGCGGCGCCGGCCTGGACCTGGCGGACCTGCGCGAATACCAGCTGCATGACGATGTGCGCCACATCGACTGGAACGTGACGGCGCGTATGCAGTCGCCCCATGTGCGCGTCTTCACCGAAGACCGCGAAATGGCCGCCTGGTTCCTGCTGGACCTGAGCCCATCCATTGACTTCGGCTCGGGCGACCAGCGCAAGCAGCAGGTGTCAGCCGAATTCGTGGCCACACTGGCACGGCTGCTCACCGGCCATGGCAACCGGGTAGGGGCCATGCTGTACGGCACGGGGGCGGACACGGTGATCCCCGCGCGCAGCGGGCGCCGCCATGTTCTGCACCTGTTGCATCGCATGCAGCAAAGGCCGGACTATTCCGCCGCCACCAGCACCCGGCTGCACGAGCTGCTGCAGTCGGCCGCCAGCACCATCAAGCGCCGCTGCACGGTGTTTGTGGTGTCGGACTTCATCAGCGAGCCTGGCTGGGAAAAGCCGTTGGGCCAGCTGGCCCAACGGCACGAAGTGGTGGCTGTGCGCCTGCTGGACCCGCTGGAGCTGGACATGCCCGACCTGGGCCTGATCACCCTGCGCGACGCCGAATCGGGCGAGCAGGTGCTGGTGGACACGCACGACGCGGGGTTTCGCCGGCGCTTTTCGCGCATTGCAGCGCAACGCGAGGCCGACCTGCGCCAGGCGCTGGTGATGGCCGGCGTGGACGCCCTGGAGCTGTCCACCGACGGCGACCTGGTGGACGCGGTGATGCGCTTTACCGAGCTGCGCAAGCGGCGCAGCCAGTTATCCAGCGGCGGGCTACCGGCACATATCAGCAGCACGAGAAAGGCCGCCTGACCATGCATTTCCTCTGGCCCCAATTCCTCTGGCTGCTGCTGGCGGTGCCGCTGCTGGTGGCGCTGTATGTGTGGCTGATGCGCCGCAAGAAGAAAAACACGCTGCGCTATGCGTCGCTGTCCATCGTCAAGGAAGCCATGGGCGCCGGGCAGTCGGTGCGCCGGCACATCCCGCCGGTGCTGTTCCTGCTGGCGCTGGCGGCCATGCTGGTGGCTGCCGCGCGCCCTGTGGCCGTCATTACCCTGCCGTCCAGCCAGCAGACCATCATCCTGGCCATGGACGTATCAGGCAGCATGCGCGCCACCGATGTGCAGCCCAACCGGCTGGTGGCGGCGCAAGAGGCCGCCAAGAAATTCCTGGCCGAGCTGCCGCGCACGGTCAAGGTCGGCATCGTTGCCTTTGCCGGTTCAGCCCAGGTGGCACAGCTGCCCACCGTCAACCGCGAAGACCTGGTCACCGCCATCGACCGGTTCCAGCTGCAGCGCGCCACGGCCACGGGCAACGCCATCGTGATCTCGCTGGCCACGCTGTTCCCCGACGCGGGCATCGAGCTGCAGCAGATGGGCCAGCAGCGCTTTGGCCCGCAGGGGCGTTCACTGAACGAAGCGCCCAAAGAAAAGAAAGAATTCACCCCGGTGGCGCCGGGCTCGTACACGTCGGCGGCCATCATCATGCTGACCGACGGCCAGCGCACCACGGGCGTGGACCCATTGGAGGCCGCCAAGATGGCCGCCGACCGCGGCGTGCGCGTGTACACCGTGGGCATCGGCACGGTGGACGGCGAGACCATCGGCTTTGAAGGCTGGTCCATGCGCGTGCGCCTGGACGAAGACACGCTCAAATCCATCGCCAACAAAACCCAGGCCGACTATTACTACGCCGGCACCGCGGCCGACCTGAACAAGGTGTACGAAACCCTGAGCTCACGCCTGACGGTGGAGAAGAAAGAAACCGAAATCTCCGGACTGCTGGCCCTGGTGGCCGCCGCGCTGGCGCTGGTGTCAGCAGGCCTGTCGGTGCTGTGGTTCAACCGCATCCTGTAGTGCAGCCCCCGGCGGCCGATGCGCGGCAGTGGAGCAGCCAGGCCGCCGCCCTGTTCAAAGACGGCGCGTTCGAGCCGCTGGAAGCACTGGGGCGTGAAATCGTCGCGTCCTGGCCCGCCTGGGAACTGGGCTGGAAGGTTCTGGGCAGCGCCCTGTCGGGCCAGAACCAGCATGACCAGGCCCTGCAAGCCAAGACCCGCGCAGCCCAGCTCGCACCCAATGACCCCGAAGCGCATGGCAACCTGGCCAACACGCAGGCCACGCTGGGCTTGTTGACGCAGGCGCAGGCCAGTGCGCGCGCGGCCTTGTCGCTGTCGCCGGCAAATGCCAATGCCCATGCCAACCTGGGCCGCATCCTGCTGGCCGCCGGCGAACCGGGTGAAGCCATCAGCTGTTATGAACGCGCCGCCATCGCCGACCCGGGCAATGTCAACCGGCTGATGCTGCTGGGCAAACTGCTGCGCGAACAGCAGCGCATGAACGGCGCGGCCAAGGCGTACCGCCAGGCGCTGCAACTGCTGCCCGGCTCGGCCGAGCTGTGGAACGACCTGGCCAACACGCTGCACGACCTGGGCCACCTGGCAGACGCTGACGTGGCCTACCGCAAGGCGATCGAACTGTCGCCGCTGCACGCACAGATCCACAGCAACCATGGCAACGTCCTGCGCGACATGGGCCGGCTTCATGAGGCCATCGCCCGCTACCAGCGCTCGCTTCAACTGGACCCTGGCTTCATGGGGGCGCACAACAACCTGCTGCTCGCGCTGAACTACAGCGGCGAGTCCAGCCACGCCGCGCGATTTGAAGCAGCGCAGGCTTTTGGCGAGGCCGCCGCGCGCATGGCGGCCACCCCACCCGCGACCGCACTCGCGCCCACAGCCCCTTCGCCCCACACGCCCGGCCGGCCGCTGCGTGTGGGCCTGGTCAGCGGCGACCTTCGCAACCACCCCGTGGGTTACTTTTTGCAGGCCTGGCTGAAGCTGCTGGACCCGGCCCGCGTGCAACTGCACGCGTTTGCCACCCACCCGCAAGCAGACACGCTCACGCAGGCCATCCGCCCCTGCTTTGCGGCCTGGACGTCCATCGCTGCGCTGGACGATGCCCAGGCCGCGCAATGCATACGCGACCAGA
>JBEIPU010000053.1:0-23789 GCA_040376925.1 Caenimonas sp.
GCTCGGCAAGCGCCTGGGCGTGCCGGTGGCAGTGAACATCGAAGAAGTGCGCAAGCCCGAAATCGATGCCCAGCTGATCGCCGACAGCATCACGCAGCAGCTCGAAAAGCGCATCATGTTCCGCCGCGCCATGAAGCGCGCCATGCAGAACGCGATGCGTCTGGGCGCGCAGGGCATCAAGATCATGTCCGCCGGCCGCCTCAACGGCATTGAAATCGCCCGCACCGAGTGGTATCGCGAAGGTCGCGTGCCGCTTCACACGCTGCGCGCCGACATCGACTACGGCTTCTCCGAAGCCAAGACGACCTACGGTGTGATCGGCGTCAAGGTCTGGGTCTACAAGGGCGACACGCTGGGCCGCAACGATGCGCCCGCCGTGGAAACCCCGCGTCCCGACGAAGAACGCCGCCCGCGCGGCCCGCGTCGTGATGCACGCCCGGGCGACCGTCCGGCTGGTGACCGTCGTGGCGGCCCGCGCCGCCCGGCTGGCGCCGGTAACGTGGCACCCGCTGATGGCAGCGACAAACCCGCAGAAGCAACAGGTGCTGATGCACCGAAAACTACCGTTAAGCGCGTCCGCAAGGTCACCGCGCCGGCAGCAACGCCTGCTGACGGTAAAGGAGAATAACTATGCTGCAACCCGCTCGCCGCAAATACCGCAAAGAGCAAAAGGGCCGTAACACCGGCATCGCTACCCGGGGCAACTCGGTGGCATTCGGTGACTTTGGCCTGAAGTGCACGGACCGTGGCCGCCTGACGGCCCGCCAGATCGAGGCCGCGCGTCGCGCGATCTCCCGTCACGTCAAGCGTGGCGGCCGCATCTGGATCCGTGTGTTCCCCGACAAGCCGATTTCCCACAAGCCTGCTGAAGTGCGTATGGGTAACGGTAAGGGCAACCCCGAGTACTACGTGGCTGAAATCCAGCCGGGCAAGGTGGTGTTCGAGATCGTTGGCGTGCCTGAAGAGCTGGCCCGCGAAGCGTTCAAGCTGGCAGCCGCCAAGCTGCCGCTGCGCACCACGTTCGTCAGCCGCATGATCGGCCAGTAATCAGGAGAATGAAGAAATGAAAGCTGCTGAACTGCGCCAAAAAGACGTTGCCGGCCTGCAAACCGAGGTCAAGGAGCTGCAAAAAGCCCACTTTGGCCTGCGCATGCAAAAAGCCACGCAACAACTGAACAACACCGCTACGCTGCGCGTTACGCGCCGCGACATCGCCCGTGCCAAGACGATCCTCGCTGAAAAGCAGGCCGCCGAAGCATCGAAAGCCTAAGGAGTGACCATGACGGAAGCTAAAAAATCCCTCAAGCGCACCTTGATCGGCAAGGTGGTCAGCGACAAGCGTGCCAAGACCGTGACGGTCCTGGTCGAGCGCCGCGTCAAGCACGAGCTCTACGGCAAGATCGTTGCCAAGTCGAGCAAGTACCACGCGCACGATGAAAAGGGCGAGTACCACACGGGCGACGTGATCGAGATCACCGAAAGCCGCCCCATCTCCAAGACCAAGAATTGGGTTGCGACCCGCCTGGTGGAGAAGGCCATCGAGGTTTAAGTCCTCTGCACCTTGGGGGCTGGCATGAGCCGACTGCCCATCTCCCGCAAAAACGGCCCACAATGTGGGTCGTTTTTTATTTTCTGGAGCATTGAATGATCAAAGTCGGAGACACCCTTCCCGCCGCCACCCTGATGGAATATTCCGAAGTGGAAGGCAATGGCTGCAGCATTGGCCCTAACCCCGTGGACGTGGCCAAGGCATCCGCCGGCAAGACCATTGCACTGTTCGCGTTGCCGGGCGCCTTCACGCCGACCTGCTCGGCCAAGCATGTGCCCGGTTATGTCGAGCAGGCCGAGGCGTTCAAGGCCGCGGGCGTGGACGAGATCTGGTGCGTCAGCGTCAACGATGCCTTCGTCATGGGCGCCTGGGCGCGCGACCAGAAGACCGGCGGCAAGGTCCGCATGCTGGGTGACGGCAGCGCCGACTTTGCCAAGGCCACCGGCCTGACGCTGGACCTGACCGGCCGCGGCATGGGCTTGCGCAGCAACCGGTACTCGATGCTCGTCAAGGACGGCAAGGTGGCCAGCCTGAACGTCGAGGCGCCCGGCAAGTTCGAAGTCAGCGACGCGGCCACGCTGCTGGCGCAGGCCAAGGCCTGACCCAATGGGTGCTAACCCGCAGGTTCGCTACAGGCTGGCCCGCAGGTAGTGCGCCCCGGGAATGGGGTTGTGGTAGTAGGGCGGAATGTCCTCGAACCCCAGCTCCTCGTACAGGGCTCGGGCGGCTTCCATGTCGTCCAGCGTGTCCAGCAGGATGCAGTCGTAGCCGGCCTGGCGGCCTGCATCCATGACGGCTTCGGCCAGCTGGCGACCCAGACCAAAGCCGCGGAACGCCTTGCGCACGTACAGCCGCTTCATCTCGGCCGCATTGGGGTAGTCCACGTTGTCCAGGGGACGCAGGGCAACGCAGCCCGCTACCTGGCCTTCGATGGTGGCCAGGATCAGCGCGCCGCGTGGCGGCGCATAGTCGCCGGGCAGGCCGGCGAGCTCGGCGTCAAATGACTGGAAGCACAAGTCCACGCCCAGCCCCGCGGCGTACTCGCGAAAAATGTCGCGGGCGGCGTCAAGCTGTTCGGCCTGTACGGCCATGGTCAACTGGATCTGGGGCTTTTCCAAGGCATTGGCTTGTGCGTGGCGGCCTCGCAGTTTACAGCCCTGTTGCCGTTACGTTGCAAGTCAACAGGATGAGCACCGACGAACTGGCCGGAAATGTGGGCAACAGCAACCCTGCTCCTTGTAGTCCGGCGATCGTGGGGGACGCAGGGCAACTGGCGCCGCCAGACGCGCTGCAGCTCAGGCCGGAGCAGTCAAGCCCGGCGGAGGACGGGTCGGTCAGCACGGCGCCGTCCGCAGCGTTGGGTCCGTTGTTGCTGACCGTGATGCCATAAACGGTGGCGGAACCCGACACCACGCTGGACACAGTGTTGGTCTTGGACACGCTGAGGTTGGTGCTGACCGGGATCGTCACCGTCGCCGACGCCGTGTTGTTGCCGGGCACCGGGTCAATCACGCCCGCCGGTGCCGTGACCGACACCACATTGACCTGTTCGCCCACGCCGCCCGCAATGGCCCGCAGCGTGAACGTGATGCTGGTGAAAGGCGGCAGCGTCATGGTGGCATTGGCCTGGGCCGATACCGATGTGCGCGCCGTCACGGTGGCCCCTGCGCCTCCTGTGGTCACGGCGGTGATGGTCACGCCGGCCAGTCCGGAGGGCAATGTGTCGTTGAAGGTCGCACCGGTGGCTGTGTTGGGGCCCAGGTTGCGCACCGTCACGGTGAATGACGTGGTCTGATCCACAACGATGATCGTGGGGGTGGCGGACTTGCTGATGCTCAGGTCAGCCTGAGGGCCAATGTTTACTGCGGCGGTGGCTGTGTTGTTGGCGGGGTTGACGTCGGTGGTGCCGCCGGGCGGCGCAAGGGTCACGGTATTGACCACCGCACCGATGGCGCTGGCCACGGCGCGCAGCACCACGGTCAAGGTGCTGCCCACGGGTAGCGTCGCCGTACCGGTGAAGGTGCTGCCGGCCACCGTGCGGCTGGTCAGCGTGCTGCCGCTTGCGACCGTCGCGGACACGAATGTCAGGGTTCCGAGCCCTGCTGGCAATGTGTCGGTGATGCGTGCGCCGGTCACCGCGCTGGGGCCACCATTGGTGAAGGTCAGTGTGAACGTTGTGGTCTGGCCCACCACCAGGGACGGGGTACTGGCTACCTTGGTCGATGCCAGGTCGGCACTGGGGCCGATCACCACCGACACACTGCCTACGTTGTTCGACAGGTTGGTGTCGCTCGCATTGGCCGCCGCGTTGACTGTTGCCGAGTTCACAGGTGCGCCGTTGGCCGCGGCCACAGCCCGCAGAACCACCGTCAGCGTCTGGTTTACCGGGATGGTCACGGTGCCGGTGAAGGTGTTGGCGCCGCTCACGCTGGCCGACGTGAGTGTGGTCGCGCCGCTGGTGCCGGCGGCGCTGACGAAGCTCAGCGTCCCCAGCCCGGTGGGCAGCGCATCAATCACCGTGGCGGCGGTGGCTTGCTGTGGGCCTGTGTTGCCGATGGTCAGGGTGAACAGGGTGGTCTGCCCGATCGACAAGGTGCTGGTGCTCGCAACCTTGGTGATGGACAGGTCCGTCAGCGGCAGGCATTTGTAGCCCGAGTTGCTCACCGGGTCCGCCGACTCCGCAATCAGCAGGTTGATGCCGGAATTGCCTGGCAGTGCGCCATGGTCCACGCCGCCGGGTGGCGCGTCGCCCGTGTTGGTAATGCCATTGGAGCCGCCAGCGATGTTGGCCGACACGGCGCCGGTGCGCACCACAACGCCGCCGCCACCGCCGCCACCACCACTGTGGGCCGAGCCGCCGCCTATCCATGAATCGCCGCCCCGGCCGCCCTGGGCGTTGATGGTCAATGCCCCGGAGGTCCAGTTCGGCGACACCACAATGGCGCTACCCCCGCCGGCGCCGCCCCCCGCGGCGTCATTCAGGGGTTGGTCGTTGGCGGACCCGCCGCGCACGTCGATGGTGCCGTTGCCCGTGAGGCTGCCCGCGCGGATCATCACCAGGCCGCCGCCCGTGGCGCCGCTGGTACGTCCGCGCGACAGCGGACCGTTGGTGTCGCCGGAATTGCCGTTTTCGTCGCCCGCGCCGCCGCCGCCACCCAGCACCAGCCGCGCCGCGCTGGCGCCACCGAATGCACCGGCGCCAAAGGCGGCCAGGTGCTGGCCGGTGACGGCCTCGATGTTGGAATAGTCGCTCAGCACCGTGCCCCAGCCCGCGGAGCGCCAGCCGAACGCGCCGCGGCCGCCGGTGCCGCCATTGCCGCCGCCACCGCCGCCACCGTTGTGGTAGTTGCCGTCGAAGTACTGGCCGCCGCCCCCCGCGTTGCCCGGCGCGCCGCGGGCAAAGTCAAAGTCGGCTGTGGTGCCGGTGCCGGGGTAGCCCGCATAGGCCTGGGCCGAACTGTCCACGTAGGTGCCCACGATCGTGGCGCGGTCAAACGGGCTGTCGTCCACCCACAGGTAGCGCGGCGTGCCGGCAATGCCTTCGCCTTTGGACGCGTTGGCCAGCCCGTCTGCCTCACGGCTGCGATGGGGGTTGTTGCTGTTGACCGTGCTCTGGCGGCCGCCACCGCCGCGAAAACCGCGCGCGGCCATGTCAAGCGTTTGGCCGTTCAAGGCCAGTGTCTTGGCCACATCCAGTGCGAGCACACCGCCGTTGGTGCCGTTCCAGGCCAGGCCGGTCAGCGTGCCGCCCAGCGTCAGGTTGCCGTACTGCGGCACGCGGATGACCTGGAAGCTGCGCCTCGGCGTCGATGCGGTCGGGTTGGCCTGGACGTAGGTGTTTTGCAGCGCGGCACCCGCCACAAAGCTGGTGGCCGAAGTGCCGGCCCCCGCGGGCACGTACTCGTACTGCCCCGCCTTGCAGGTACCCGTGGTTTCCAGGTAGCCCTGCGACGGCCGCCCCGCGGCGCCGTCACCGTAGGCGTCGCTGTCGGTCCGGTCCATGTCCACGCACTGCATCTGGATGATCAGGGCCAGATCACCCGTGGCCCAGGTGGTGGAGCCGCGCGCGCCGCTGAGTGTGATCGTGGGCTGGCTGCCCGCGCTGTAGCTGCCGTTGGCGGGCGTGAAATAGCCATTCACCGTCTGCCCTGCAGCCGAGGTGATGTTCGCGCCGTTGTTCTGCGGCACGGCGCACACCTGTGCCACAGCCCAGCCGCTCAGAAACAGCAATGCAAGGGCCAGCGCGCGCTGCGCGGCCCAACCCAACCAGCCCATGAAAAATCCCGTGAAACGACGTCCAGTCTGGATGTTACGAGATGTTTCTACGGGCTCAGGCCTTCAAGGTGACAAGCCAGTACACAAATGCGGCGCAAATGCCAAAAATAACCGCAGCCACCGCGCGGGATGTGGCGTCGTCGCGGGAGGACACTGCAACCCCCGGCTTGTCGCCGCTGAGCATGGGTTTGATGAGGTTGTCCTTTTTCTTCCAGAGGTAGAACAGGATGGCCGCAATGTGCAGCACCACCAGGCCGATCATCAGCCATTGACCTACCTGCTTGTGGTACCAGGTGGCCAGCAGGCCGTTGGCGCTGGACACGAACCGGTTCAACGGCCCGGTGAAAGAGATTTCGTCGTCGCTTACCAGCCCGGTGCCCACCTGCGCCAGCAGTACCAGCAGCATCGCGAATACAGATCCCGCCCCCAGCGGGTTGTGCCCGATCAGGTGGTCCGGGTGGGCGCGGCCCTTGAGGTAGTTGATGACGCTGGACGGGCCGTAGATGAAGGAGGCAAAGCGGGACCAGCGCCCCCCCATCACGCCCCAGACCAGACGGAACAGCAGCAAGGTCAGCACGGCGTAACCCAGCCGGGCGTGCCAGTCTATCCATGCGCCGCCGACCTTGCCGGTAACCACCAGCCCCAGGACGCAGGCCACCAGGGCCCAGTGAAACACGCGTGTGGGCAGGTCCCAGACGCGGATCTTGTCTGCCATGTTGAATCCCTCCTGTGAAGTGCTGCGGCCGTGCCCAGCCTGTCATTGGCTTGTATTTTGCTGCGCCCATGATGGGCGCCACCGATTAGTAAATTCCCTGAGGCAAATAGTTCCGGATGAACTTTTCGCTTCACGCATACTCAGGCGGACTGGGCACCTCATTTTTTACCCACGGAGAAGCACAAACATGAAAATCATTGCATCGCTCACCCTGGCTGCCGCAGCGCTCGCGATTGCCGCGCCGGCATCGGCCCAGTTTGCCAAGCCGGAAGACGCCATCAAGTACCGCCAGAGCTCGCTGTTCGTGATGGCGCAGCACTTTGGCCGCATCGGCGCCATGGCCAACGGCCGCGTGCCGTTTGATGCCAAGGTGGCTGCCGACAATGCCGAGATCGTGGCCGACATGGCCAAACTGCCGTGGGCAGGCTTTGGTGCCGGCACCGACAAGGGCGCCCCGACCAAGGCCAAGGCCGAAATCTGGACCGAGCAGGCCAAGTTCAAGGAAGGCGCCGACAAACTGGTGGCCGAGTCCGCCAAGCTGGCCGCTGCCGCCAAGACCGGCAACCTCGATGCCGTGAAGACCGCCTTTGGCGCCACCGCCGGTACCTGCAAGGCCTGCCACGACGCCTACCGCACGCAGTAATCCGCTGCCTGAAAGCCAAAAAGCCTGCCGGCGAGCCCACCGGCAGGCTTTTTTGTTGCTGGCAGGCTCAGCCTTCTGCCAGCAGCTTTTCGATCAGGCGGTGCAGCTCGGCAAAGTCGGGCTCACCCACATAGCGTTTGACGATGTCGCCGCGCCTGTTGACGATGAAAGTGGTGGGCGTCAGCTGGACGTCACCCCACGCCTTGGCCACGGCGCCGGTATTGTCGATGGCCACCGGGAACGGCAGCTTGCGGGTCTGCGCGTAGTTGACGACGTAGCTGGGCGGGTCGTAGCTCATGGCCACGGCCACGGTGTCGTAGCCGCGGGCCTTGTACTTGTCGTAGGTGGAAATGATTTTGGGCATTTCTGCCACGCAGGTGGTGCAGCTGGTAGCCCAGAAATTGACCAGGGTGACCTTGCCCTTCATGTCGGCCGTGGTCTTGCGCGTGCCATCGAGCAACACGAATGTCGATTCCGGCGCGGCTGAGCTGCCGGTCGCGACGAATACCGCCCCGGCGATTGCCAGAACCACCGCGGCTGCGGCACCATAGAGAACAGGTTTTTTCATTTTCAAGGGGCTAGACCATGGACCGACGCCAGTTTAATTCCGCTGCCACCACCACGCTGGGCGCGCTGGCGATGGCCGCCTTGCAGCAGGCCCAGGCGCTCACGCTCAATGACCTGACCGAAACCGAAGCCTCGCAGGGCCTGCGCACCGCGCTCGAAAAAGGCGCCGTGGCGGCAGTCAACCTGCTGGGCAGGACCGATGGATTCCTGGGCAACCCGAAAGTTCGGATTCCCTTGCCCGGATTTCTGGAAGACGGCGCAAAAATCCTGAAATCCTTGGGGCAGGGCAAACGTGTCGATGAGCTGGTGACGTCGATGAACCGTGCCGCCGAAGCGGCCGTGCCCATGGCCCGTGACCTGCTCGTCAACGCCGTGAAGTCGATGAACGTGAACGACGCGCGCCGCATACTGGGCGGCGGCGACACGTCCGTGACGACGTTCTTCGCCGAAAAAACACGCGAGCCGCTGGCGGTCAAGTTCCTGCCGGTGGTGACGAAGGCCACCGAAAAGGTGGGCCTGGCCGAGAAATACAACCGCGTGGCCGGCAAGGCGGCGGGGTTCGGACTGGTAAAAAAGGAAGACGCCAACATCCAGCAGTACGTCACGGGCAAATCACTGGACGGCCTGTACCTGATGATCGGCGAGGAAGAAAAGAAGATCCGCCAGGACCCGGTCGGCACAGGCAGTGCGGTGCTGAAAAAGGTGTTTGGCGCGCTGAAATAGCCCGCTCAGCTCGCGCGCCTGGGCGTGAGCTTGCCGCGAGCGGTGGCCAGCTCGGCGTCCAGGTAGGCACCGTAGAAGTCCGGCACGGCCACGCCCACCAGACGCTGGGCGATCTCGTTGCCACGCGCATCAAAGAACAGCACCGTGGGCGTGAAGGTCGCCTGCCAGTGGCGGGCCAGCGCGGCGCCGGTGCTGGGCATGCCGGCAAAGTCACGCACCGGCTGGCGGCTGTCCGTCACATTGATCTGAAAGGCCTGCAGGCCTTCCGCGCGCAGGGGCAGCAGGTAACTGCGCCGCACCAGCTCGCAATAGGGGCAGCCGGGCAGACTGACCAGCAGCACCAGCGGCTCGCCCTTGTTGGCGGCGTCGCGCGCCGCGTCCTGGAGCGACGCCGGAACCGGCAGCGCCGAGTCACGTGCCCAAGCACCCGTTGCCGCAGCCCAGGCGGCCAGCCCCAGGCTGAAGCGGCGACGGGTGGTGGGCATCACGCGGCGCAATCGAGCAGAAGCTGGGTCAGCGCCTGGGGTGCGCTCACCATGGGGTCGTGCCCCGTCTTGAGTTCCACCACCCGGGCGCCCCCGCCGGCCAGCCAGGCGCCGTCCCAGAACTTGGGGTCCACCACACGCGTGCGGATGGCGTCGATGGTGGCCAGCGGCGGCTGGGTGCAGTTGACAAAGGTGCGCGGTACGGCCGCCACGCGCTGCACGTCAAACGCCAGCGGCGCGCTGTAGGTGTGGCCGGGGTGCGGCGTCTGGCGGCGCTTGACCCATTCGCCGTCCGCGTCCGCCAGGCCGAAGATGGCGGGGTCGGGCGCCGGAAAGCTGAACAGCGCCGAGGCCTGGGCCGCGGCCAGCCGCGCCTCGCGCGTGGTGCTGGCATGCGTGCTGCTCCAGCTCTCGCCCGGGCGCGGCACCACGGCGTCCACGTACACCAGATGCTTCAGGCGCCCGGGCAGCCGGTCGGCTACGGCCGTGCCCAGCATGCCGGCGTAGGAATGCACGGCCAGGACCACGTCGCTCATCTCCTCGGCCTCAATGGCGTTGATGACGTCGCTGATGTGCGTCTCCAGCGTGATGGTGCTGGACAGCAAATGGGCGCGCTCGCCCAGCCCGGTCAGCGTCACCGCGTGCGCGTGGTGGCCGGCGCGTACCAGGGCCTCGCTGACCCGCCGCCAGCACCAGGCGCCGTGCCAGGCGCCATGGACAAGGATGAAATGGGCCATCAGATGACTTTGCCTTCCTTCAGTTCAGACAGCTTTTCGTCGGGGTAGTTCAGTACGTCGCGCAGCACCTGCTGCGTGTGCTGGCCCAACAGCGGCGGCGGCAGGTCGGTGCGCACCGGCGTCGCGCTGAGCTTCATGGGGCTGGCCACCAGGCGCAGGCCGTCCTTCAGGGGGTGGGGCCATTGCGTGACCATGTTGCGCTGCTGCACCTGCGGGTCAGCAAACACCTCGGCCAGGTTGTTGATGGCGCCGCAGGGCACCTTGGCCGCCTCCAGCGCGGCCAGCCAGTCGGCCTTGGTGCGGGTTTTCAGGATGGCTTCGAGCTGCGGCACCAGCTCGGCGCGGTTGCGCACGCGGTCCTGGTTCCTGGCATAACGCGGGTCGCTGGCCAGATCCGGCCGGCCCGCCACGGCGCAGAACTTGGCGTACTGGCCGTCGTTGCCCACGGCCAGGATGATGTGGTCCTTGTCATTGGCGGCAGCAGGCGCGACCTCAAACACCTGGTACGGCACGATGTTCTGGTGCGCGTTGCCCGCGCGGCCCGGCGCCTTGCCGCTGACCAGGTAGTTGGCGCCCAGGTTGGCCAGCATGGCCACCTGCGTGTCCAGCAGGGCCATGTCCACATGCTGGCCTTCGCCGGTGCGCTCCGCATGGCGCAGCGCCGCAAGGATGGCCACCGTGGCGTACATGCCGGTGAACAGGTCGGCCACGGCCACCCCTACTTTTTGCGGGCCACCGCCAATGTCGTCGCGCTCGCCGGTCACGCTCATCAGGCCGCCCATGCCCTGCACCGCGTAGTCATAGCCTGCGCGTTCCCGGTAGGGCCCGGTCTGGCCAAAGCCGGTCACGCTGCAGTAGACCAGGCGCGGGTTCAGTGCGCGCAGCGATGCATAGTCCAGCCCGTAGCGCGCCATGTCGCCGACCTTGAAGTTTTCGACAAACACGTCGCAATGCGCCACCAGGTCGCGGATCAGCGCCTGCCCGGCCGGTTGCGCTATGTCGCAGGTGACCGAGCGCTTGTTGCGGTTGGCGCCCAGGTAGTAGGCGGCTTCGGCCGTATCCCGGCCGTCGCTGTCCTTGAGGAACGGCGGCCCCCAGCTGCGGGTGTCATCGCCGCTGCCGGGCCGCTCGATCTTGATCACATCGGCCCCCAGGTCGGCCAGGGTCTGGGTACACCAGGGGCCCGCGAGCACGCGGGACAGGTCAAGGATGCGGATGCCGTCAAGTGAGTTCATGGGCAGCATTTTCAGGCGAAACGGATAATGCGGCGGATGCGTTTCCTTTTCGTGGCCGCCCTCCTGGTGTTGGCGGCCTGCAGCCCTGAACTGAACTGGCGTGAAATTCGCGCCGAACCCACCGCACTGACCGTGCTGCTGCCGTGCAAGCCCGACCGCGGCGCGCGCGTGGTGCCGCTGGCGGGCCGCGATACGCCGCTGAACATGCTCGGCTGCGACGCGGGCGGCGCCACCTTCGCCGTGGCCTTTGCCGATACCGCCGACGCCGCCCAGGCGGCGGCGGTGCTCACGCAGTGGCGCGCGGCCACCCTGGCCAACATGCGCGCGGGAGAGCCCGCGCAGCAGCCATTTACCGTGGCAGGTGGCGTGGTGTCCACGCGCGTGACGGCGACCGGCCAGCGGGCGGACGGCAAGCCGGTGCAAAGCCAGGCGCTGTACTTTTCACAAGGGCCGCGGGTGTACCAGGCTGTGATCTATGCCGACAGGCTGCCGTCGGAGGTGGCCGACACCTTTTTTGGCGGGCTGCGCCTGCCATGAGCATGGGCAACACAGGCCTGCTCCCGCGCCGCGCGGCGGTGCTGGTTTTTCTGGCGTTTGCATTCGCGTACTTCTTCTCGGCGCTGCTGCGCGCCATCACCGCCACCTTGTCGCCCACGCTGACGCAGGAGTTCGCGCTTCAGGCGCGCGACCTGGGGCTGCTGGCGGGGGGCTATTTCCTGGGTTTTGCCGCCACCCAGTTGCCGCTGGGCACCTGGCTGGACCGCCATGGCCCCAAGAAAGTCATCCTGGCGTTCCTGGGCGTGGCGGTGGTGGGCTGTGTGGCGTTTTCGCTGGCCACCAGTTTTTCGGGCCTGCTGGCCGCGCGCGTGCTGTGCGGCGTGGGTGTCAGCGCCTGCCTGATGGCGCCGCTGACCGGCTTTCGCCGCTGGTTTGAGCCCACCGCCCAGCTGCGCGCCAATTCATGGATGCTCATGACGGGGTCGCTGGGCATGGTGGCGTCCACGTTGCCGGTGCAGTGGCTGGTGCCGCTGGCGGGCTGGCGCCCGCTGTTCTGGGGGCTGGCGCTGGCGGTGCTGCTGTCCATGGCGGTCATTGCCTGGCAGGTGCCGCGCTGGCCGGCGGCGCCCGCGGCCCCAGCCAGCCCGGCGTCAGGACTGGACGCGGACGGCGGCTATGCGGCTGTCTGGCGCAACCCGTATTTCCGTCGCATGACGCCGATCGGCTTTTTCAGCTACGGCGGCATGATTGCCGTGCAGACACTCTGGGCTGGCCCCTGGATGGTCAAGGTCGCCGGCTACGACCCGCTGGACGCGGCCCAGGGGTTGTTCTGGATCAACGTGTCCATGCTGTGCACGTTCTGGAGCTGGGGCTTGCTGAACCCGCTGCTGGCCCGGCGTGGCTTCAGCACCGAGCGGCTGATCGCCTGGGGGTTGCCGTTGAGCTTTGTGGTGCTGGCGGCCACGATGGCGCTGGGCCCCAGGGCCGGTGCAGGCGCCTGGGCGCTGTTCTGCATGGCCTCCACTTTTGTGTCGCTGGCGCAGCCGGCGGTGGGTATGGCCTTCCCGCCGGCGCTGGCAGGCCGGGCGCTGTCGGCCTACAACCTGGTGATCTTTGCGGGCGTGTTCGTGGTGCAGTGGGGCATCGGGCTGCTGGTGGACGCTTTCAGCGCTGCGGGCCTGGACACCGTGGGCGCCTTCCGGGCAGCCATGGGGGTGTTCCTGGCGCTCAGCATGGCCTCGTACGGATACTTCCTGCTGGCCAGACCCGATAATCGGCCGGTCCGTTAAGCATTCATGAACAAGATCCTCATCATTGCCCACGCCCCGCTGGCCCATGCGCTGCGCCAGTGTGCCTTGCATGTCTTTCCCGACTGCGAGCAGTTCGTGGGCGCAGTGGACGTGCAGCCCAACGTGTCTCCGGACGAGACGCTGGGCTCGGCGCGCATCATGCTGGCCCAGCTGGGTGGCGGCCCCGACATCAAGGGCGTGCTGGTGCTGACCGACATCTTTGGCGCAACGCCGTGCAACGTGGCCCAAAAGCTGGTGGACGGCGTGAAGTCCAAGCTCATCACCGGGGTGAACCTGCCCATGGTGCTGCGCAGCGTGAGTTACCGCCATGAATCGCTGGACGCGCTGGCAACGCGGGCCGTGGCGGGCGGAACCCAGGGCGTGATGCAGGTGGCCATCACCGCACCGCAGAACCAGGCCAGACGGAAAAATGATCAAGACCAACACGACCATCAGCAATAAGCTGGGCCTGCATGCCCGCGCCTCGGCCAAGCTCACCAAGCTGGCTGGCAGCTTCCCCTGCGAAGTCTGGATGAGCCGCGGCGAGCGCCGCGTCAATGCCAAGAGCATCATGGGCGTAATGATGCTGGCCGCGGGCATCGGCACCGAAGTCAGCATAGAAACCAATGGGGACCGGGAGCAGGAAGCGATGGATGCACTACTCGCCCTCATTGCAGACAAATTCGGGGAAGGCGAGTGACGTTCTCGATCCACGGCCTGGCAGTCGCCCGCGGCATCGCCATCGGGCGTGCGGTGCTGGTGGCGTCCAGCCGCGTGGACGTGGCGCACTATTTCATCGAACCGTCGCAAGTTGAGGCCGAGATCGGCCGCGTGCGGGCCGGGCGCAATGCGGTGGTGGACGAAATCCACCGCCTGCAGCAGAGCATCACCACCATGGGCCCCAAGGAGGCCCCGCACGAGCTGGCCGCGCTGCTGGACGTGCACCTGATGCTGCTGCAGGACGAAGAGCTGATCAGCGGCGTCAAGCACTGGGTGACCGACCGCCTGTACAACGCCGAATGGGCGCTCACCACCCAGCTGGAGGTGATCGCGCGCCAGTTTGACGAAATGGAGGACGAGTACCTGCGCGAGCGCAAGGCCGACCTGGAGCAGGTGGTCGAGCGCATCCTGCGCTACATGAAGGGCGTGGCCTCGCCGGTGGCGCCGCCCTCGTCCGGCAGCAAACGCAAGACCCAGCAGGACCTGTTGCTGGACGACAGCATGGACGTGCCTCTGGTGCTGGTGGCGCATGACCTGTCGCCGGCCGACATGATGCAGTTCAAGCAAAGCGTGTTTGCCGGCTTTGTGACCGACGTGGGCGGCAAGACGTCGCACACCGCCATCGTGGCGCGCAGCATGGACATCCCCGCCGTGGTGGGCGCGCGCGGCGCCAGCCAGCTGGTGCGCCAGGACGACTGGCTGATCGTGGACGGCGACGCCGGCGTGATGATCGTCGACCCGTCGCCCATCATCCTGGCCGAATATGGCTTCAAGCAGCGCCAGGGCGAGCTGGAGCGCACCCGCCTGGCACGGCTGCGGCACACGCCCGCCGTCACGCTGGACGGGCAGAAGGTCGAGCTGCTGGCCAACATCGAGCTGCCCGAGGATGCCCCGGCGGCCGTCAATGCCGGCGCGGTGGGCGTGGGGCTGTTCCGCAGCGAGTTCCTGTTCATGGGCCGCCAGGGCAACCTGCCCGATGAAGAGGAGCAGTACCAGGCCTACAAGCGTGCGGTCGAAGGCATGCAGGGCCTGCCCGTCACCATCCGGACGATCGATGTGGGCGCCGACAAGCCGCTGGGCGGCAGCGAGCGCGACTCGGCCCACCTGAACCCGGCGCTGGGCCTGCGCGCCATCCGCTGGAGCCTGGCCGACCCCGGCATGTTCCTGAACCAGCTGCGCGCGATCCTGCGCGCGGCGGCGCACGGGCAGGTCAACATGCTGATCCCCATGCTGGCGCACGCCAGCGAAATCCGCCACACGGTGGCGCTGGTGGACTTTGCCCGTGCCGAACTGGACAACAAGGGCATCCCCTACGGCCCCATCAAGCTGGGGGCGATGATCGAGGTGCCGGCAGCGGCATTGATGCTCAAGACCTTCCTGAAGTATTTTGACTTCCTGTCCATCGGCACCAACGACCTGATCCAGTACACGCTGGCGATTGACCGTGCGGATGAATCGGTGGCCCACCTGTACGACCCGCTGCACCCGGCCGTGCTGCGGCTGGTGGCCGAGACGATCGCCGAATGCAACGCCCAGGGCAAGGCCGTGAGCGTGTGCGGCGAGATGGCCGGCGACATCACCCTGACCCGGCTGTTGCTGGGCCTGGGGCTGCGCAGCTTTTCCATGCACCCGGCTCAGATCCTGGCGGTCAAGCAGGAGGTGCTGCGCGCGGACACGCAGCGGCTGGTGCCATGGGCGCAGGGCATCATGCAGGCGGAAGACCCGGCGCAGGCCATGGGCGCCTGACAAGCTGTACCTGGCGGCTCAGCGCGTGCGCGTGCCCAACACGGCGGCGCCGATGATCATCACGGCAGCCAGGCCGATACTCCAGCTCAGGGCGCGGCCGCTCACCACCATCAGCAAGGCCGTGGACGCCAGCGGCGTGATGTAGCTCAGGATCCCGATCTGGCGGGCGTCACCCAGCTTGAGCGCGCGGTCCCACAGGAAGAACGCCGCGCCCAGCGGCCCCAAGCCCATCATGGTCAGCAGCAGCCAGTCGCGAGCGGACAGCGTGGCGGCCGGCTCCAGCAGCGCATGGCACAGCAGCGACAGCAGGCCCGACACCAGCCCGAACAGGCCGATCGCGGCGGTGGGGAACGCCGCCACCCGCTGGGTCAGCAGCGAATAGCTCGCCCAGATGAAGGCCGACCCCAGCGCCAGCAGGTAGCCCCAGGACCAGCCGCCGCCCGCGCCGCCGCCCGCGCCCAGGATCGCGATGGCAGCGCCTGCAAAACCTACCAGCGCCGCCACCACATGGGCCGGGCGCAGCGTCACGCCCCGCAGGAACACGGGCGCCAGCACCACGATGAACAGCGGCCACAGGTAGTTGACCAGGTTGGCTTCCACCGCCGGCGCGATGCGCAGTGCGATGAACAGCAGAAAGTGAAAACCGAACAACCCGTAGATGCCCAGCGCCAGCGTGGACGGCGCAATCGCCCACAGCCGCGGGTTGCGCGCCACCAGTGGCCAGGCCGGCACGCTGCCGATCACCAGCGCAATGCCGGTCAGCAGGAAAGGCGGCACATGGCGCAGCGTGACGCCCAGCGAGGCCAGCACGGCCCACAGGGCAATCGCACCCAGTGCGAAGAGGTTGGCTTTGGCAGAAGCTTGCATGGCAAGCACTTTACGACCGCACATCGTCGCAAAACGACGGTCTGGCCCTGCGCGGCGACGGCCCTCAGTGCAGCGCTGTTTCGCGGCGCATGGCGGCCGTCAGCGCCGAGGGGGACCGGTAGCCGCAGCGGCGTGCCGCTTCAGCCACAGGCAGGCCACTGTCGCGCAGCAGCCGCGCATGCAGCAGGCGCTGGACGCGCAGCCAGTGCATGGCGCTGATGCCATTTTCCTCGCGGCAGCGCGCGGCAAACTGGGTCGGGCTCAGATGGGCCTGCGCCGCCAGATCGGCCACCGACAGCGGCAGATGCCAATGCGCCTGCGCCCAGCGGCCCAGCGCCGTCCAGTCCACAGGCCGGCGGTAGCGCCGTGCCGTGTCCGTTCCCCAGGCGTGCAACAGCAGGGCCGGCGCCAGCTGCACAGCCTGCGTCTGGCCCGCGCCCAGCGACGCGGCCAAGTAGCGCGCGAGCGCCAACGTCACGTCGCGGTGGCGAGGCTGGGTGGGGCAGCGTGCCCAGCCAGTTGCTGTGGTGTCCAGCACCAGGCACTGGCTGCCCAGGCGCGATTCGAAATCATGGCGTTCACCGGGCGGGACCACAAAACCCTGGCCTGTTTCAATGCGCAGACCGCGGCCATCCACTTCGAGTTCAAGCGCGCCTTCGAGCCCCACCAGAACCTGGAAATGATCGTGGCTGTGGCTGCCGTGCGATGCGCCGTACTGGCGGATGGACAACCCGTTCATCGGTTCAGAACGTCGTGCGCCTGCTGGTCGGCGTGGTAGCTCGAACGCACCATCGCGCCCACGGCGGCGTGCGTGAACCCCATCCTGTACGCCTCGGACTCGAACATCTTGAAGGTGTCCGGGTGTACGTAGCGGCGCACCGGCAGGTGGCTCAGCGTGGGCGCCAGGTACTGCCCGATGGTCAGCATGTCAATGTCATGGGCGCGCATGTCGCGCATGACGGCAAGGATTTCCTCGTCGGTTTCGCCCAGGCCGACCATCAGGCCGCTCTTGGTGGGCACGCCGGGGTGCAGGGCCTTGAATTTCTTCAGAAGGTTCAGGCTGAACTGGTAGTCCGAGCCCGGGCGTGCCTCCTTGTACAGACGCGGGATGGTCTCCAGGTTGTGGTTCATCACGTCCGGTGGCGCGGCCTTGAGGATCTCCAGCGCGCGGTCGTCGCGGCCGCGAAAGTCAGGCACCAGCACCTCGATCTGTGTGAGCGGTGACAGCTCGCGCGTGCGGCGGATGCACTCCACAAAATGCCCCGCGCCGCCGTCGCGAAGGTCGTCGCGGTCCACGCTGGTGATCACGACGTACTTGAGCTTCAGCTTTGCGATCGTGCGGGCCAGGTTGTCCGGCTCGTTCAGGTCCAGCGGGTCGGGCCGGCCATGGCCCACGTCGCAGAACGGGCAGCGGCGCGTGCACTTGTCGCCCATGATCATGAAGGTCGCGGTGCCCTTGCCGAAGCATTCACCGATGTTGGGGCACGAAGCCTCTTCGCACACCGTGTGCAGGTTGCTCTCGCGCAGGATCTGCTTGATCTCGTAAAAGCGCGTGGTGGGGCTGCCGGCCTTGACGCGGATCCACTCGGGCTTTTTCAGCACCTCAGCCTGTTCCACCTTGACGGGGATGCGCGACAGCTTGGCGCCGGCCTTCTGCTTGGCAGAAGCGTTGTAGTTTTCGGTGCTTTGCGCTTCGCGCACGACTTCAGAGCTGCTCATCGACTTTACGGTGCCAGCAGTGCGCTGAGCTGTTGGCCCAGCACGCGGGCGGCCTCGTCCCAGGTGGTAGATATGGCGATTGTAGAAAGGTCCACGGTTTTCAGCCCCGCGTAGCCGCAGGGGTTGATGCGCGAGTAGGGTTCCAGGTCCATGGCCACGTTCAGCGCCACGCCATGCCAAGTGCAGTGGCGCGTGACCTTGATGCCCAGGGCGGCAATCTTGCCCAGCCCCTTGAACGGGTCGCCGGGCAGCGCCGGCCCGGTCAGCGCGAGGTGCGAGAACGGGTCGTCCAGCCGCACGTAAATGCCCGGTGCGCCGGCCACGCGGTGGCCTGTCACGCCATAGTGCGCCAGGGTGCGGATCACCGCTTCCTCGATCCGGTAGACATATTCCTTGACGTAGTAGCCCGCGCGTTTGAGGTCCACCAGCGGGTAAGCCACCACCTGGCCGGGCCCATGGTAGGTCACCTGGCCGCCGCGTGTGGACTGCACTACAGGAATCGTGCCGGGGTTCAGGACATGGTCGGCCTTGCCGGCCAGGCCCTGGGTGAAAACGGGCGGGTGCTCACACAGCCATAGCGCGTCGGGCGTCGCAGGGTCGCGCCCGGCCGTGAAGACCTGCATGGCCTCAACGGTGGGCAGGTAGTCCGCCCGCCCAAGTACCTTCAGCTCCACAAGTGGCCCTTCATGCGAGAGCCACCGCGCAACCGGCTTTGCCGGGCCCGCTGGTGGCCCCCCCATGAGGAGGAGGCGCCGAAGGCACCTCGGGGGTGGTTCATAGAACTACTTTGACCATGGGATGCGTGGACAGCGTACGGTACAGCTCGTCCAGCTGCTCGCGGCTGGTGGCGGTGACGGTGAGCGTGATGCCCAGGTAGTTGCCGGCCTTGCTGTCGCGCAGCTCAATGCTCGCGGCGTCAAATGCCGGATCGAACTCGCGGGCAATGGTGGTCATGGCGTGCACAAAGCCGTCGACCTTGGCGCCCATGACCTTGATGGGGAATTGGGACGGGTAGTCGATCAGCGAATCGCGCCGCGCATCGGCGGGTACGGAGGAGGGGGTGGGCTGTGTCATGAAGTGCTTTCCTGCTTGGCAAGCTGGTATCCGGCATGCAGCTTCTGGCAGATGGGGCCGGGCACGCCATTTCCAACCGGGCGGCCGTCCAGCCGCGTGATGGCCAGCACTTCCTTGGTGGCGGACGACAGCAGCAGCTCGTCGGCGGCCAGTACCTCGTCGCGCGAAATGCGGCGCAGCTCGAACGCGATACCGGCGTCGCGGCACAGCTGCTCAATCAGCCCGTAGCGGATGCCCTCCAGCACCAGGTGGTCGCGTGGCGGGCCCATCACAGTGCCATCCTTCACCACCCAGACGTTGCAGGCCGCGCCTTCGCTCAAATAGCCATCGCGGAACATCACGGTCTCTGTCGCGCCCACGTCGGCGCTGATCTGGCGCGCCAACACGGCGCCCAGCAGGCTCACGGCCTTGATGTGGGCCTTTTCCCAGCGGAAGTCATCGGCTGTCACGCAGGCCACACCCTGTTCGCGCTCGGCGGCGCTGGGCGCCTTCATGACGTTGCTGATGGCAAACACCGTGGGCGTGATATCGGTGGGCATGACGTGGTCCCGCATGGCCACGCCGCGCGTCAGCTGGATGTACACGAGCTGATCGGTATCGGCCGCTGCGCGGCCGACCGAGCGCGCGTACTCGGCAATCAGCCGGTCCACCAGCGCGCGCCACTGCGCGTGTGACATCGGGTTGGTTATGCGCAGCTCGGCCAGGCTGCGGTCCAGGCGGGCCATGTGGTCGGCAAAGCGGAACGGCCGCCCGGCATACACGGGTACGACCTCATAAACCCCATCGCCAAAAATGAAGCCGCGGTCCATGACGCTGACCTTGGCATCCGGCAGGGTGGTGAATTCGCCGTTCAGGTAGCACGGCAGATCGGGAAGGGTGTGGCTCATGCCCCGGATTGTCCCCCAGCCTACGCGTCACTGTGCGTGGCGGGCCGGCGCCGCCCTCGGCGCTTCCAGGCGATGCGCGCGCGCCAGCCCAGCCTGACGCCAAAGTAGCCCCCTACTGCGCCCACGACCGAGAAAACGCCCATGCCCAGCATCGCAGGCCAGCCAATGGCCAGCAGCATTTGCCAGACGGGCGCGTCTTCGCCCGCCTGCACCGGTGGCGGCGCGTCAATCAGGCGGCTGCCCACCAGGTAGGCGGCCCACAGCCAGAAGCCAGTGGTAAGGGGGTTGGTAATCAGGGTGAGAGCCATGGCGATGGGGATGTTGCCGCGCCACCAGACGCAGTGCGCGGCAGACACGATGAGCTGCGGGCACGGCAGGAAAAAGGCCCAGAAAAGACCGATCGCCACACCGCGCGCCACGGCTTCATGGTGTGTGCGCCACAGGGCCGGGGCCAGCACGCGCCGCGCCATGCGGCGCAGCAGCGGGTGGGCCGCCAGCTCCTCGCGCGCCGGCACGGTGATGCGAAGGCGACGCGCCAGGCGCTGCAGTCGCATCACCGCCCCGCTCAGCGCAACAGCAGCACGGCCGCGATGGCGACCCAGCCGAGCCCCAGGTTGATCTTGGCCAGCAGCACCACCTGGCCGATGCGCCGCGCGCCTTCGGGCCAGTCGCCGGCGGCAACGGCCAGCTTGAGCCGGCGAAACGGCGCGAAATAGATGTGGGCAAAGATGGCAACCATCACCAGGCCGATGCCCAGCATCAGGTGCCAGCCCAGGGGCGCTGCCTTCATGCCCACCGAGGCCAGCATGGGAAAGCCGGTGGCCAGCAGCGCGGCAATGCTGGCCCACACAACGATGAAGAACCGCCCCAGCACGGCTGTCATCAACGGCAGGCGTACCGGCGGTTGCAGGCTGGCATGAACCGGGGGGCGCAGCGCCAGCATGATGAAGGCCATGCCCCCGATCCAGAAGATGGCCGCGGCCAGGTGAAAGAACTTGAGCAGGGGGTACATGGATGTGGACGGCGTGCGGGCCGGGATGACGATTGTCCGGCGATTGTGACTTGCACGCAAAACACCTTTGCGCACGCACCTTATCCGACAAGCGGACTGGAAATGGCGGAGTGCTGCGGGTTTTTACTTATAATCAATGGCTTTGCTGAATTCCAGGACTGCAACCGGCGCGTCATTCAAAATGAAAACAATCGCTCCGTACCCTGAAACAGAGGCAGATGAACCCGAAGCGTTCAAGCCGCTGACCGCCGAAGAGGCGCGACGGCTGCGTGAACAGAACCCATCAGTTTCCCCCTGGTGGGTGGTGGCGGGGCAGGTCGTTGTGGGCTTCGTGGTGGCTTTGGTCACCTGGGGCATCACCGGGAGGCAAGAAGCAGGTTGGTCGGCCGCATACGGCGCTCTGGCAGTCATACTGCCCGCGGCGCTGTTTGCGCGGGGGCTGACCGGGCGTTTTGCCTCGCTGAACCCGGGGACTGCGGTGGTCGGGTTCTTCCTGTGGGAAATGGTCAAGTTGGCCTTGTCGGTGGCGATGCTGATCGCCGCGCCAAGGCTGGTGAGCGCCCTGAGCTGGCCGGCATTGCTGGTGGGCCTGGTGCTCACGATGAAGGTGTATTGGGTGGCGATGGCTTTTGCGCCCAAGCGTACGAAACACGTGGCGAAACAAACAGACGAGTAATCAGATGGCTACTGGAACCGGACCGACCGCAGGCGAGTACATCGTCCATCACCTGCAGCACCTGCAGAACAAGACCCCCAAGGGCGTCGCCGACTTTTCCGTTTTCAACCTCGATTCGCTTTTCTTCTCCATCGTGCTGGGCGTGCTGGGCTGCTGGCTGCTGTGGCTGGCCGCGCGCAAGGCCACCTCGGGTGTGCCTGGCCGCTTCCAGGCTGCGGTTGAAATCCTGGTCGAAATGGTCGACTCCCAGGCCAAGGGCATCGTGCACAACGCCAACAGCCGCAAGCTGGTGGCCCCGCTGGCGCTGGTGGTGTTCGTGTGGATCTTCCTGATGAACGCCATGGACCTGCTGCCGGTGGACCTGTTGCCCGCCATCTGGCACAGCGCCGGTCCGGCCCTGGGCATGAAGGACTACATGCGTGTCGTGCCCACGGCCGACCTGTCGGTCACCATGGGCCTGTCGGTGGGCGTGCTGGTCCTGTGCATCTACTACAACATCAAGATCAAGGGTGCCGGGGGCTGGATCCACGAGCTGTTCACCGCGCCGTTTGGCGCCCACCCGCTGCTGTGGCCCTTCAACTTCATGATGCAGATCATCGAGTTTGTGGCCAAAACCGTGTCCCACGGCATGCGACTGTTCGGCAACATGTATGCCGGCGAACTCATCTTCATGCTGATCGCCCTGATGGGCGGTGCCTGGTCGCTGTCGGCCACCGGCATCGGCCTGGCGATCGGCCACATCATTGCCGGCACGGCGTGGGCAATCTTCCACATCCTGATCATCACGCTGCAGGCCTTTGTGTTCATGATGCTGACGCTGGTGTACATCGGCCAGGCACATGACGCGCATTGATACGGTTTTTCCCGCGTTTTCCCTTTTCTTTTCTCGTTAACCAAGACCTTTAGGAGTCATCATGGAAGTTATCAGCTTTGTTGCACTGGCCGCCGGCCTGATCATCGGCCTGGGCGCTGTCGGCGCCTGTATCGGCATCGGCATCATGGGCAGCAAGTACCTCGAGTCCGCCGCCCGCCAACCTGAACTGATGGGCGAACTGCAGACCAAGATGTTCCTGCTGGCCGGCCTGATCGACGCGGCTTTCATTATCGGTACGGGTATTGCGCTGTGGTTCGCCACCGCCAACCCGTTCCTGGCGCAAATCGCCAACCTGCCGAAGTAAATCATCCATGAAGCCTTGCCGGGCTGCTGGCGTTGCCCCCTTGCGGGGGGATCGGCGCAGCCGCAACGGGGGCGGGGGAATTAAATGAGCATCACCGGTACCCTGATCATCCAGATGATCGTGTTCCTGATCCTGGTCGGGTTCACGATGAAATTCGTGTGGCCTCCCATCGCTACGGCGCTGGACGAGCGCGCGAAGAAGATCGCCGAAGGCCTCGCTGCCGCCGACAAGGCCAAGTCTGAACTGTCCGCTGCCAACGCGCGGGTGGAAGAGGAGCTTGCCAAGTCGCGCAACGAGACGGCTGCCCGCCTGGCTGATGCCGAGCGCCGCGCCCAGACCATCGTCGAGGAGGCCAAGGCCCGCGCCACGGAAGAGGGCAACAAGATCGTTGCCGCCGCCCGTGTGGAAGCCGAGCAGCAGACCGTGAAGGCCCGCGAAGCCCTGCGTGAGCAGGTCGCCGCACTGGCCGTCAAGGGCGCCGAGCAGATCCTGCGCAAGGAAGTCAACGCCGGCGTCCATGCAGACTTGCTGAACCGCCTCAAGACCGAGCTGTAAGAGGACACCATGGCCGAAATCGCCACCATCGCCCGACCCTACGCGGAGGCCCTGTACCAGTCGGCCAAGGCTGACCTGGGCGCTGCCGCCGCCTGGCTGGAGCCGCTTGCGGCTGTTGCCGGCAATGCGCAACTGCAGCAGTTCGCCGGCAACCCCAAGGTCACCGACCAGCAGGTGTTTGACGTGATCAGCGGCGTGACCAAGAGCGCATTGCCCGAGAACGCAAAGAACTTCCTGCGTACCGTGATCGAAAACGGCCGCCTGGAGGCGCTGCCCGAAATCGCTGCCCAGTTCCGCGCGCTCAAGAACGCGCAGGGCGGGTCGTCCGACGCCGTGGTGTACAGCGCGTTCCCGATCGACGCAGCGGCGCTGGCCGGTCTGTCGGGCGTGCTGGAAAAGCGTTTCGGCCGCAAGCTCAACGTCAAGGTCGAGCAGGACGCTGACCTGATCGGTGGCATTCGTGTGGTGGTGGGCGACGAGGTGCTGGACACCTCGGTCAAGGCCCGCCTGGAACAAATGAAAACGGCGCTGACCGCTTGACGCGGACCAGCTAACTAAAGAAAGAAGGAAAGAGTCATGCAACTCAATCCCGCAGAAATTTCTGAACTGATCAAGAGCCGCATTGAAGGGCTGTCCGCC
>JBEIPU010000055.1:0-23146 GCA_040376925.1 Caenimonas sp.
CAACCACCGCGCCGGTGCGCCAGCCCTTGCCGTCGATCACCTGCTCGTTGGCCAGCACGGTCTGGTCCACCGGGTCCCAGTTGACGACCTGGGTCTTGCGGTAGGCAATGCCCTTTTCCAGCATCTTCAGGAACAGCCACTGGTTCCATTTGTAGTAGCTCGGGTCGCAGGTGGCGACCTCGCGGCTCCAGTCAATGGCCAGCCCCATCGCCTGCATCTGCTTTTTCATGTAGGCGATGTTCTCGTACGTCCACTTCGCGGGCGGCACGCCGTTTTTCAACGCAGCGTTTTCCGCCGGCAGGCCGAACGCGTCCCAGCCCATGGGCATGAGAACGTTGTAGCCGTTCATGCGCAGGTAGCGCGTGAGCATGTCGTTGATGGTGTAGTTGCGCACATGGCCCATGTGCAGCTTGCCGCTGGGGTACGGCAGCATGGAGCAGGCATAGAACTTCTTCTTGCCCTCGTCTTCGGTCACGCGGTAGGCGTCACGCGCGGTCCAGTGGGCGTGCGCGTCGCGCTCCACCTCGGTGTGGTTGTACTTGTCTTGCATGAATGGGCTTGTCGCAAAGGGTTTGCGGCCCCGGGAGCCGCAGTGCAGGGATTTTAGGCGCTGGGGCCGCTCAGCGTGCCGCAGCAGGTGCGCCGGGCTGCTCGGCCACAAAACCGATGCGGTTCAGCCCCGCCTTTTGCGCAGCGCCCATGACTTCCACCACCCGGCCGTAAGGCACAGTACGGTCGGCCCGCAGCTGCACTTCGGTGTCGGGGTTGCGGGCGGCTGCTTCCTGCAGGCCTTGCGCCAGCTGTTCGGGCGTCACGGGCCGCTCGTCCAGGAAAACCTGCCCGCCGGGGTCTATCGACAGGGTCACGAATTTCGGTGCCTCGCTGGCCGTCGCGGCGTCTGTCCTGGGCAGGTCAAGCCGGATCGAGCTGGCCAGCAGCGGTGCGGTGATGATGAAGATCACCACCAGCACCAGCATCACATCCACCAGCGGCGTCACGTTGATCTCGCTCATGGGCTGGTGCCCGGGGGTGCGCTCAAGGCGGCCGAAAGCCATGGTGGCTATGCCTTGGGATGGGCCAGCAATTCCCGGAGGTCGCGGGCGAAGCCTTCCAGGTCGGCTTCGATGCGGCCGATGCGACGGCCAAATACGTTGTAGGCCAGCACAGCGGGGATGGCCACCGCCAGACCAGCGGCGGTCATGATCAGCGCCTCGCCCACCGGGCCAGACACCTTGTCGATGGAAATCTGCCCTGCCCCTGCAATGCTGGTCAGCGCCTGGTAAATGCCCCAGACCGTGCCCAGCAACCCCACGAACGGCGCCGTGGAGCCCACGGTGGCCAGCAGCACCTGGCCGAACTGCAGCTTGTCCAGCACCCGGTGCAGGGCGTCGCGCAGCACACGGGTGAGCTGCTGCGAACGGTCGCCGGCCGCCGCCAGCGTGCCAGCGCCATCCATGCTGGTGGCATCGATCAGCGGCAGCACCAGGGCTTCACGGTCAAAAGCCGCCACCCGGTCGCGCGCGTCGGCCAGCGCCGGCGCCTGCCAGAAAGCGGCTGTAGCGCGGCCCACGTCACGGTTGGCGCGCTGCAGCAGCCAGGCCTTCCACAAGATAACCACCCAGCTGGCAACCGACATCGCCAGCAACAACAGCGCCACGCCACGAGTGACCGCGTCGCCCTGGAAAAAGATGTCGGTCCAGCGCACGGACTACTCTGTTGCGGCCCGCAGGCCAAGCACGTCAAACATGTCGAACAGCCCTGATTGCCGCCCTGCCAGGAAACGCACCGCGCGCAGGCTGCCTTGGGCGTAGGTGGAACGGCTGGACGACTTGTGGGTGATCTCGATGCGCTCGCCGGTGCCGGCAAACAGCACCGTGTGGTCGCCCACGATGTCGCCGCCGCGGATGGTGGCAAAACCGATGGACGACGGATCGCGCTCGCCGGTGACGCCTTCGCGCGCGTACACGGCGCAGTCTTTCAGGTCGCGGCCCAACGCACCGGCAATGACCTCGCCCATCTTCAGTGCGGTGCCCGACGGCGCGTCCACCTTGTGGCGGTGGTGGGCTTCGATGATTTCAATGTCGTAACCGGTAGACATCGCCTTGGCCGCCATCTCCAGCAGCTTCAGCGTGACGTTGACGCCCACGCTCATGTTGGGTGCCATCATGATGGGGATGTCCGCCGCCGCCGCGGCGATCTCGGCCTTTTGCGCGTCGCTGAAGCCGGTGGTGCCGATGACCAGGCCCACGCCCAGCTCGCGGCACACGCGCAGATGGGCCAGCGTGCCTTCGGGCCGGGTAAAGTCGATCAGCACCTGGGCATTCTGGAGGCCTGCATGCAGGTCGGCCGTGACCGTAACGCCACTGGGATGGCCCAAAAAGGCCGCTGCGTCGTGCCCGACAGCGGGGCTGGCGGCCACATCCAGCGCACCGGCCAGCGTGCAGTCTGGCGCGGCGTGAATTGCCTCAATCAACATGTGCCCCATGCGACCCGAGGCGCCGGCCACGGCGACCCTGTGCAACCCGGCGCTCATCGGGCGGGCGCTTCGAGGGGGGGGTAAGTCGCCGGCATGGGCGCTGTCACCGCAGCATCGGCCGGTGCCGCTGCCGCCGGGGACTTTTCAGCAAAGGCCTTGAGGGTTTCCTCGGACGCTTCCAGCACCGGCACCTTGGCCGTCTTGCGGCGGCTGTCCAGGCGGGCGACGAATTCGGCCTCGCTGGGCATGGCGTCGCCCTCGAAGCGCTCCAGCGCGTCACCCTTGAAGAACACCGCGAACTTGCGCAGCTGCGGCTCGGTGCCCTGGCGCTTGAGCGTGAACACATAGTCCCAGCGGTCGGCGTGGAACACGCTGGTCAGAAGCGGTGAGCCCAGGATGTCGCGCACCTGCAGGCGCGTCATGCCGGGCTTGAGCGCGTCGATCTGCTCCTTGGACACAAAGTTGCCCTGCACGACCTCGACCTTGTAGGGCGCCAGGCTGCCCGCGAAGTTTCGGGTCATGCCTTCCAGGCTGCCGCAACCGGCCAGCGCGGTACAGGCCACGGCGGTCACGCCCAGGCAGGTCCGGCGAAAGGAGATAGCAGACATGGCGTGAGTGGTAGCGATATGATCGGCTCATTGTAGCGGCTGGATGGCGCGGGGCGGCCCCGCCGCGGCAGCAGAAAGACCGCCATGTCCAACATCGACGAACTCAAAAGCACGGGCCTCAAAGCCACGCTGCCCCGCCTGAAAATCCTCGACGTTTTCCAGAAGGGCGCGCAGCGCCACATGACGGCTGAGGATGTGTTCCGCGTGCTGCTGGTGGAGCGCTCCGACATCGGCCTGGCCACGGTGTACCGCGTGCTCACGCAGTTCGAGCAGGCCGGCATCCTCAGCCGCAGCCATTTCGAGAGCGGCAAGGCAGTTTACGAGCTGAACGAGGGTCAGCACCACGACCACCTGGTGTGCACGTCCTGTGGCCGGGTTGAGGAGTTTTACGACGCCGAGATCGAAAAGCGCCAGCAGATCGTCTCCAAGGCCAAGGGCTGGATCCTGCAGGACCACGCCATGTCCCTCTACGGCCTATGCGCCAGCTGCGCTGACAAGTAACCCCCCGAAGCGCCTTCGGCGCCTCCCCCCAAGGGGGGCGCCACCAGCGGCCCGGCAAAGCCGGTTACGCGGTGGCACTGGAATGGGCACCGCTGGCTACCCGCCCTCCATTGCCTTGCGGTGGCGCTCTACAAATTCCTGGTAGGTATCCACGCCACGCAGCTGCAGGATGGTGTTGCGCACTGCCGCTTCGACCAGCACGGCGATGTTGCGCCCGGCCACCACCTGGATCACCGCCTTGCGCACCGGGATGCCCAGCACGTCCTGGGTGAGCGGCTCGTAAGGCAGGCGTTCGTACTCGCGCTCCAGCGTCTCGCGGCGCACCAGGTGCACGATGAGTTTCAGCCGCATCTTGCGGCGCACCGCCGTTTCGCCAAAGATCGCGCGGATGTCCAGCAGGCCGATGCCGCGCACCTCCAGCAGGTTCTGCAGCAGCTCGGGACAGCGGCCTTCGATGGTGGTCTGGTTGATGCGGTACAGGTCCACCGCGTCGTCGGCCACCAGGCCATTGCCACGTGAAATCAGCTCCAGCCCCAGCTCGCTCTTGCCCAGGCCGGACTCGCCCGTGATCATCACGCCCAGGCCCAGGATGTCCATGAACACGCCGTGCATCGACGTGCGGTCGGCGAAGTGCTTGGACAGGTAGGCACGCAGCACGTCGATCACAAAGGCCGACGATTCATGCGTGGCAAACATCGGGATCTGCGCGCGTTCACACATGGAGATGAGCGCGTCGGGTGCGGTCTGGCCGTCAGCCAGGATCAGCACTGGGGGCTCCAGCGTCACGATGCGCGAAATGCGGCGCGCGCAGTCCTCGGGTGTGGCGTTGGTCAGGTAGGCAACTTCGCGCTCGCCCAGGATCTGCACGCGGTAGGGGTGGATGTAATTGAGGTAGCCCACCAGGTCGGCGCCCGAACGCGCGGCGCGGATGGCCACTTCGTCAAACCGGCGCTCCGAGGCACCCAGCCCCGCGATCCATTCCCAGCGAAGCTGGGCGCGATGGTCTTCAAACAGGACGTCGGCGCTGACGACGGTGGGCTTCACGAACGGTTACGGGCAGTTATGGCCGGCTCATGCGGGCTGGGCTGACTGCCATGTCGCGATCATGCCGTGCAGCGCGGCGGCGTCGGCGCTGGCCTTGATCTTTTCGCGCAGCGGTGCATCGCTGAGCAGCTCGGCGATCTCTGACAGGATTTCAAGGTGCTTTTGTGTGGCGGCTTCAGGCACCAGCAGGAAGATCAGCAAGGCGACCGGCTGTTCGTCCGGCGCGTCAAAACCGATCGGCTGGGCGAGCTGGAACACGGCGGCCATCGGTGCCTTCAGGCCCTTGATGCGGCCGTGCGGAATCGCCACGCCGTGACCCAGACCGGTGGAGCCCAGGCGTTCGCGGGCAAACAGGCTGTCGGTGATCAGGGCCCGGCTCAGGCCATGCAGGTTCTCAAAGAGAAGGCCCGCTTCTTCAAAAGCGCGCTTCTTGCTGGTGGCATCAACGCTCACCAAAACCTGGGCGGCGGGCAGGATGGACGCGAGGCGGTTCATGGTCGGGTCACAGATTATGCACCCGCTACGGTGCAGTGCAACAAATTGTGTAACAGCGGCGACGGGGCGTTGCGGCGGCCACAAAAAAGCCGCCCTGGGGGCGGCTTGCTGCGGTTGCGGCGCCGTTACATCAGGCGCTTGACCGTGCTGTGGTGGTGATCCTGCAGGCGGTCCTTGTGGCGTACCACCTGGCGGTCCAGCTTGTCGACGAGTTCGTCCACAGCGGCGTACAGGTCAGCGTGCGAGCTTTCGGCAAACAGGTCGCTGCCCTTGACGTGGATGTTGCATTCAGCGCGCTGTCGTCGTTCCTTTTCCTTCTGCTTTTCCACGGTGAGCAGGACCTTGATGTCCACAACCTGGTCAAAGTGGCGGGTGATGCGATCGAGCTTGGTCTTGACGTAATTGTTGAGTGCCGGGGTGACTTCGAGGTGATGACCGCTGATCGTCAAGTTCATGTGTAGCCTCCTGTTGCTCACTTGGGTTGATACGGGCTGCCCTGTAGCGGCGGGGCAACCTGCGAACTTGGATTCCTTGAACGTCAAATCACTATGCGCCCGGCGCTGCGCAAATGCAATTGATTTCCGTCAACGCAGTGCAGCAAAAATGAAACCCTTTGTGGCGCATGCTCCCAAGTGCTTGAAAAGTCTCAGGTTTTCCCGCCGGGGGTGGGCGTTGCCACAGCGCCGTGCAGGGTCAATTTGCCCGCCAGCCAGAGGCTGGCCAGCGACGCCAGCACGCCCACGCAGGCGGCCATCCAGTAGTTTTGCACCTGGCCCTGGGCATCGCGGCTGATCAGCTGGCCACCCACCAGGGCGGCCACGCCCATGCCGGCGGACTGCACCGACGCATTGAGCGTCATGAAGGTGCCGCGCAGCGCTGGATTCGCCGCCGACGTCAGGATGGCCATGCCGGGGATCATGCGCCCGCTCAGGCACATGAACAGCAGCGTGGACACCGTGAAGACAACCACCAGCGGCACCCGCCCGAGCAGCGTGATGGCCACCATGGGAAACAGCGCGGCCACCGCCAGACGGCGGAACGTCTGCACTTTGCCCAGCCGGTCCGTCATGCGGCCGAACCAGCGCGCCGAAAACAGCGTCACGATGCCGCCGCACAGGTACACATAAGGCACCTGGTCGGCCCGCAGCCCGGCGTTGGACTGCAGGAAGATCGTGATGTAGGGAATCACGGTAAAGCCCGCGAACATCAGCATGGCCGAGAACAGGAAAGCCTTCTGGTGGTTGCGGTCGGCCAGTACCTCGCGGATGCCACCCCAGATGGACGGTCGACCGGCGCGGTCCAGGTGGGCATCGAGCACAGGCAGCGTCAGCGCGGCAAACACCGCCAGCACGGCGCACAGCGCGGCAATGCCGAAAAACGGCGCATGCCAGTTCAGGTGCGCAGCCAGGAACAGCCCCAGCGGTACGCCCGCCACGGTGGACACCGAGAAAGAGGTCATCACGATGCCCATGGCGCGGCCACGCCGCTCGAACGGGATCACGTCGCCCACAATGGTCTGGCTCAGCGCCGACAGCACGCCGCCAAACACACCGGCGGCAATGCGCGCGGCCATCAGCGCGGCATAGCCCTGCGCCAGACCGCAGGCCAGCGTGGCCAGGCCGAACAGCGCGTACAGCGTCAGCAGCAGGCGCTTGCGGCCAAAGCGGTCGATGTAGGTGGACGCCACCAGGCCCGACGCACCGGCGGCCAGCGTATAGGCCGACACCAGCAGGCCGAACTGCGCATCCGTGATGCCGAAAAGGGCCGTGAACTGCGGGCCCAGCGGCATCATGATCATGAAGTCCAGGATGTGGGTGAACTGGATGCCGGCCAGCGTGAACAGCAGCCAGAGTTCGCGCCGGCGCGACAGCGTGCCGGGCTCGCCGGCGCGGGGTTGAATTTGCAAGGAGGGCCCCGGGGGCAGTGACACAAGCGCCCGAGTCTAAGCCGGGCGAGCAGGCCCTGCTGCCAGCAGGGCTGTGGTTTATCTGTGGTTTATGCTGGCTGCGTTGCAACATGCAGCCCGCCCATGCCCGACTTCGAATCACTGTTGCGCATCACCGTCAGCCCCGCCGAGCTTGTCGTGCGCGGCACGCTGATGTACTGGTTCCTGTTCCTGCTGCTGCGGTTTGTGCTGCGCCGCGACGTGGGCTCGCTGGCCATGGCCGACGTGCTGCTGCTGGTGGTGATCTCGGACGCGTCGCAAAACGCCATGGCCGGCGGCTACCAGTCGGTGACCGACGGCATCATCCTGGTCAGCACCATCGCGGCCTGGAACTACCTGCTGGACTGGTCCGCCTACCGCTGGCCGGCGGTGCGCCGCTTCGTCGAGCCGCGGCCTTTGCCCCTGGTGCGTGACGGCCGCGTGCTGCGGGCCAACCTGCGCCGCGAACTGATCTCGCTGCCCGAGCTCATGGCCAAGCTGCGCGAATCCGGCGTGGAATCGGTGGCGGACGTGAAGCTTGCCGTCATGGAAAGCGACGGCGAGATCAGCGTCATCCGCAAAAAGGAGAGCGCTTGAGCCTGGCCACCATCGTGAACGCCGGGCTGACGCGGCCCACGCGGCCGTTGCATGCCCTGGTGCTGATGGGCGGCGGCGCGCGCACCGCGTACCAGGTGGGCGTGTTGCGGGCCCTGTCGGCCCTGCTCAAGCTGCACCCGGCGGCCGCCGCGCCCTTTCCGTTCCAGGTGCTGGTGGGCACATCGGCGGGTGCGCTGAACGTGGCGTACCTGGCGGGCACGGCCACCGCAGGGCTGGCGGCGTTTGACCAGCTGGGCCAGTTCTGGGGCCGGCTGCGCTCGCGCGACGTGTACGACCTGCGCGTCCCGGGCTGGGTACGCATGAGCCGCTTCGTGGCCGCGCTGAACCTGTGGCGCAATGTACGGGCCCAGGGTGCGGTGCTCAACAACATGCCGCTGGTGGACACGCTGCACCATGCCATATCGCTGCCGGGCATTGAAGAGTCACTGCGCACCAAAGCCATTGAGACCGTGGCCGTGACCGCGTCCAGCTACAGCAGCGGCGTGCACTGGACGTTTTGCCACACGGCACGCGACGCGCGCGCCCACGGCTGGGAGCGCCCCGGGCGGCGTTCAGAATTCCAGCCGCTGACGATCGAGCACCTGATGGCGTCCAGCGCCATCCCATTCCTGTTCCCGGCCACGGCACTGTGGGTGGACGGGCGGCGCGAATTTTTTGGCGACGGCTCCATGCGCCAGGTGTCGCCGCTGTCGCCGGCCATGCACCTGGGCGCGCACAAGGTGCTGGTGGTGGGCGTGGGCCAGCCGCAGCGATCGGTGTTTGGCGGCGCGGGTGCGGCTGCCGAGCGCAGCCCGGGCATGGGCGGCATTGCCGGGCACGCCATGGCCAGCGTGTTCCACGACACGCTGCAGGCCGACGTGGAACAGGCCCAGCGCGTCACGCGCACCCTGCAGCAGCTGCCGCGCGAAGTGGCCGCCGTGCTGCCCTACCGCAGCGTGGAGGTGCTGGCCATCCAGCCCTCGCAGTCGCTGGACGCACTGGCCCAGGCGCATGTGGGGGAGCTGCCCACCTCCATCCGCAATGCCCTGGGCGGCCTGGGTGCTTTGCGCGGCGGCGGCGCGCTGGCCAGCTACCTGCTGTTTGAGCCCGCCTTTGTGCAGGCGCTGATCACACTGGGCGAACAGGACGCCTTTGCACGCAAGGCCGAGCTGCTGGCGTTTTTTGGCGGCGGCTAAGGTATCGCGGGCCCTGGCCCGGTGCCATAATCGCCGGCTATCCCCTCCGGAGAAACCACCTTGGAAACCTGCCCCAGTCGGTAGCTTTCAACTCCCGCGTCTGCAGTGGGGGCTGAAAGCGCAAACCCCATTCCCACAGACATCACTACACCCACGGGAGTGAGCCATGCTCAACATCTTCACACTTGCCAATGGCCGGCTCTTCCAGGAAGAGATCGAGTCGCTTGAGGAGCTTTCACGGTTCCAGCCGATCTGGGTAGACCTGGAGTCCCCCACCCTGGAAGAAAAGCGCTGGGTCAAGCAGTACTACGGCCTGTCCATCCCCGAGGATGCGATGGACGAGGACATCGAGGAATCGGCCCGCTTTTACGAAGAAGACAACGGCGAGCTGCACATCCGCAGCGACTTTCTGATTGCCGACGACGAGGAGCCGCGCACCGTGCGCGTGGCCTTCATCCTGAACCAGCACAACACCGAACTCAAAAGCCGCGGCGTGCTGTTTTCCATCCACGATGAAGACGTGCCCGTCTTCCGGCTGCTGCGCCTGCGCGCGCGCCGCGCGCCGGGGCTGATTGAAGACGCCAAGGAAGTGCTGCTCAAACTGTTTGACGCAGACGCCGAATACTCCGCAGACACGCTGGAAGGCATTTACGACGAGCTGGAGAAGGTCAGCAAGCAAGTGCTGGCCGGCGACGTGACCGACGCACTGGCCGGTGAAGTGCTGGGCGCCATCGCGCGTCAGGAGGACCTGAACGGCCGCATCCGCCGCAATGTGATGGACACGCGCCGCGCGGTCAGCTTCATGATGCGCAGCCGCATGCTCACGGCCGAGCAGTTTGAAGAGTCGCGCCAGATCCTGCGCGACATCGAGTCGCTGGACAACCACACGGCGTTCCTGTTCGACAAGATCAACTTCCTGATGGATGCCACGGTCGGTTTCATCAACATCAACCAGAACAAGATCATCAAGATCTTCTCGGTCGCCAGCGTGGCGCTGCTGCCGCCCACGCTGATCGCCAGCCTGTATGGCATGAACTTCCAGCACATGCCCGAGCTGACTCAGAAATGGGGCTATCCCTATGCGCTCGCACTGATGGTGGCCAGCGCCGTGGTACCCATGTGGTACTTCAGAAAGCGCGGCTGGTTGAAATAGCTCACCCCCGAAGCGCCTTCGGCGCTCCCCCCTCAAGGGGGCGCCACCAGCGGCCCGGCGAAGCCGGTTCCGCGGTGGCCCGGGATTGCCGGTTCACGCAGGTCTGCGCAGGAACGCCTCGACGATGGCTGCCGAATGGCGGCTGGCCACCTCCTGCACAAACTTCATGAAGTCGCCATGCGCAGCGTCGTCAGCGCGATCGGACACGGTGCGCACGGCTGCGAAGGGCACACCGTAGTCACGGCAGACCTGGGCGATGGCGGCGCCCTCCATCTCTACCGCCAGCGCATCGGGCAATGCCGCCTGCAACGCCCGTGCTTCGGTGGTGGTGGACACAAAGCGGTCACCGCTGATCACCAGGCCGCGGTGCACCGGCACACCGGGCAAGGCCGAAGCCGCGGCTTGCACGAGCCGTTGCGTCAAGGCAGCGTCTGCAGCAAAGCGGCTCGCGCCATACAGCGGCACCTCGTACTTCGGGAAAATCGGCGACGCGTCCAGGTCGTGCTGCAAGAAGCTCTCGGCTACCACCACGTCGCCCACGTTCACGCCGGGCCCCAGGCCGCCGGCCACGCCGGTAAACACAATCTCGTGCACGTTGAAACGCTCAATGAGCGCCGTGGCGGTCGTGGCCGCCGCCACCTTGCCGATGCGCGACAGCACAGCCACCACATCCTGCCCGTGCAGGTGGCCTACCCAGAATTCGCGGCCAGCCGCCATCGTCTTGTGCTCGTCGGGCATCAGGGCCAGCACGGCGGCCAGCTCCTCATGCATGGCGCTGACGATGGCAGTGCGCGTCACTTCTTGTCGCGCAGTTCCCGCCGGAGGATCTTGCCCACAGGCGTTTTGGGCAGGTCGGTGCGGAATTCGACGATCTTGGGCTGCTTGTAGCCGGTCATGTTGGCCTTGCAGTAATCGCGCACCTGGGCTTCGGTCAGCTCGGGGTTCTTCTTGACGATGACCAGCTTGACGGCCTCGCCGGACTTGTCGTCCACCACGCCCACTGCGGCGCATTCCAGCACGCCGTCCAGCTTGGCCACCACGTCTTCCACCTCGTTGGGGTAGACGTTGAAGCCGCTGACCAGGATCATGTCCTTCTTGCGGTCCACGATCTTGAAGAAACCGCGCTCATCCACCGTGCCGATGTCGCCGGATTTGAAATAGCCGTCCGGCGTCATCACCTTGGCGGTTTCGTCGGGGCGCTGCCAGTAGCCAGCCATGACCTGCGGGCCCTTGATGGCGATTTCGCCGGGCTGGCCGGGCGGCACTTCGTTGCCGTCGTCGTCCAGCAGCTTGAAATACGTGCTGGGGATGGGCACGCCGATGGTGCCGGTGTACTCGGTACTGGTGGTGGGATTGCAGCTGGCCGAGGGGCTGGTCTCGCTCAGACCGTAGCCTTCGCAGATGGGGCAGCCGGTTTTTTCAAGCCAGAGCTTGGCCACGGCGCCCTGCACCGCCATGCCGCCGCCCACCGAGATCTTGAGGTTGCTCCAGTTGACGGTGTTGAAGTCGGGGTGGTTGGCCAGGCCATTGAAAAGCGTGTTGACCGCCGGGAAGCTGTGGATGGTGTGCTTGGACAGCTCCTTGAGCACCGCAGGCAGGTCGCGCGGATTGGGAATCAGGATGAGCTTGCCGCCCGTGCGCATGGACAGCATCATGCCGACCGTGAACGCGAAGATGTGGTACAGCGGCAGCGCACAGACGCTGGTGGACTGCTCGCCCGCCGGCACTTTCTTCATGACCGGTTCGTTCCAGGCTTCGGACTGCAGCACGTTGGCGATCACGTTGCGGTGCAGCAGCACGGCGCCCTTGCTCACGCCGGTGGTGCCGCCGGTGTACTGCAGCACGGCCACGTCGTCGGCCGTGATGGCCGGCTTCTTGAGGGTGCCGCGCGTGCCCTGGGCCACGGCGTCGTTGAAACGCACGGCGCCGGGCAGGTTGTAGGCGGGCACCATCTTCTTGACGTTGCGCACCACGTAGTTGACCAGGGCGCCCTTGAGCAGGCCCAGCTGGTCGCCCATGGCAGCCAGCACCACGTGCTTGACCGGCGTGGCGGCAATGCACTGCTCCAGCGTATTGGCGAAGTTCTCGATGATGATGATGGCCTTGGAGCCCGAGTCTTTCAGCTGGTGCTCCAGCTCGCGCGGCGTGTACAGCGGGTTCACGTTCACCACCACAAAACCGGCGCGCAGGATGGCGGCCACGGCCACCGGGTACTGCGGTACGTTGGGCATCATGATGGCCACGCGGTCGCCCTTGACCAGACCCAGGCCCTGAAGATAGGCGGCCAGGGCTCGGCTGAGCGAATCGGTCTGACCGAAGGTGACGTCCTTGCCCATGAAGCTGTAGGCCACGCGGCTCGCGTGCTTCTGGAAACTTTCTTCCATCAGCCCCACGAGTGAGGAATAGGCAGAAGGGTCGATGTCGGCGGGCACGCCGGGGGGATAGGCGCTGAGCCAGGGACGGTCACTCATTTTTTTGTCTCCAGTCAATCTCGGTTCCGCGTTACTCGATGGCCTTGCCCATGTCTTCAACGACCTTCTTGGCGTCGCCAAAGACCATCATGGTCTTGTCCATGTAGAACAGCTCGTTGTCCAGGCCGGCGTAGCCCGCGGCCATGGAGCGCTTGTTGACGATCACGGTCTTGGCCTTGTACGCCTCCAGAATGGGCATGCCGTAGATTGCGCTGCCCTTCACGTGCGCGGCAGGGTTCACCACATCGTTGGCGCCCAGGATGATGGCCACGTCAGCCTGGCCAAATTCACCGTTGATGTCTTCCATCTCGAACACCTGGTCGTAGGGCACCTCGGCCTCGGCCAGCAGCACGTTCATATGGCCCGGCATGCGCCCGGCCACGGGGTGGATCGCGTATTTGACGGTGATGCCCTTCTCAGTCAGCTTGGCGGCCAGCTCCTTCACGGCGTGCTGCGCACGCGCCACGGCCAGGCCGTAGCCGGGCACGATCACCACGGTTTCGGCGTTGCTCAGCACAAAGGCCGCGTCGTCGGCGCTGCCGCTCTTGACGTTGCGCTGCACCGCGCCGCCGGCAGCGGCCGTGGTGGCCTCACCGCCAAAGCCGCCCAGGATCACGTTGAAGAAGCTGCGGTTCATGGCCTTGCACATGATGTAGCTCAGGATCGCGCCCGAGCTGCCCACCAGCGAGCCCGCGATGATCAGCATGCTGTTGTTCAGGCTGAAGCCGATGCCTGCCGCCGCCCAGCCCGAATAGCTGTTGAGCATGGACACCACCACCGGCATGTCGGCGCCGCCGATGGGGATGATGATCAGCACGCCCAGCACAAAGGCCAGCGCCAGCAGCAGCCAGAAGTCAATGCGCGCCTCGCTGATGGTGTAGCCCACGATGAAGAACAGCGTGGCCAGGCCCAGCACCAGGTTCAGGATGTGCTGGCCCTTGAACTGCACCGGCGCGCCCTGGAACAGGCGGAACTTGTACTTGCCCGACAGCTTGCCGAACGCAATGACCGAGCCGCTGAAGGTGATGGCGCCAATCGCAGCGCCCAGCGCCAGCTCAAGCCGGTTGCCGTAGGGAATGGCACCGGCTTTGGACGTGATGCCAAAGGCCCAGGGCTCCACCGCCGCCGCCACCGCAATAAAGACCGCCGCCAGGCCGATCATGCTGTGCATGAAGGCGACCAGCTCGGGCATCTTGGTCATCTCGACCCGCTTGGCCATGATGGCGCCCGCGGTGCCGCCCAGCAGAAGGCCCAGCACCACATAGCCCAGGCCTTGCGCCGGGTTCTTCATCAGCGCGCCGGCCTGCGTCCAGATCAGGCCCACGGTGGTCAACACGGCAATGCCCATGCCCACCATGCCGAACAGGTTGCCGCGGATGGAGGTGGTCGGGTGGCTCAGCCCTTTCAGGGCCTGAATGAAACAGATGGACGCCACCAGGTACAGCAGCGTGACGAGGTTCATGCTCATGCTTTGTCTCCAGCAGCCGGAGCCTTTTTCTCTTTCTTCTTGAACATCTCCAGCATGCGCCGGGTGACGAGGAAGCCGCCAAACACGTTGACCGCCGCCAGCGCCACGGCCAGCACGCCCATGGTCTTGCCCAGGTTCGTTTCCGTCAGCGCGGCCGCCAGCATGGCGCCCACGATGACGATGGCCGAGATCGCGTTGGTCACCGCCATCAGCGGCGTGTGCAGCGCGGGTGTGACGGTCCACACCACGTGGTAGCCCACGTAGATGGCCAGCACGAAGATGATGAGGTTCAGGATGGTGGGAGAGACGATGTCCATGGTTTACTTCCTCCGTACTTCGCCGTTTTGCGTCATCAGGCAGGCGGCCACGATGTCGTCTTCCATGTCGATCTTCAGTCCGCCCTCTTTGGGCAGGATGAGCTTGAGGAAGTCCAGCACGTTTCGCGCATACAGGCTGCTCGAATCCGCCGCCACCAGCGCGGGCAGGTTGGTCTCGCCCACCAGCGTGACGCCGTGCTTCACCACCGTCTGGCCGGCTTCGGTCAGCGGGCAGTTGCCACCTTGCGGCGCGGCCAGGTCCACGATTACAGAGCCCGGCTTCATGGACTTGACCATGTCTTCAGTGACCAGCACCGGCGCCGCGCGGCCTGGGATCAGGGCGGTGGTGATCACCACGTCGGCCTGCGCCACGCGCTTGGCAACCTCGGCCTTCTGGCGGTCCAGCCAGCTCTGGGGCATTGGGCGCGCATAGCCGCCCACGCCTTCGGCGGCGTCTTTTTCCTCCTGGGTTTCGTAGGGCACGTCGATGAACTTCGCGCCCAGTGATTCCACCTGCTCCTTGACCGAGGGGCGCACGTCAGACGCCTCGATCACCGCGCCCAGCCGCTTGGCCGTGGCAATGGCCTGCAGGCCGGCCACGCCCACGCCAAGGATCACGACGCGCGCGGCCTTCACCGTGCCGGCGGCGGTCATCAGCATGGGGAAGAATCGCTGGTACTTGTCAGCGGCGATCATCACGGCCTTGTAGCCGGCAATGTTGGCCTGCGACGACAGCACGTCCATGCTCTGCGCGCGGGTGGTGCGCGGGGCCGCCTCCAGTGCAAAGCCAGTGATGTTGGCGCCAGCCAGGCGTTGCAGTCCGGGCGCGTCAAACGGGTTGAGCATGCCCACCAGAGTGGACCCGGGCTGCATGAGCCCGACCTCGTTGTCAAACACATTGCGCACCTTCAGCACCAGCTCGCAACCGAAGGCGCCGGCCGCGTCGGTGATCTCGGCACCGGCGGCGACATACGCCTCGTCTGTGGCGCTGGCGGGCACGCCGGCACCCGACTGGATGCGCACGGTATGGCCTTGGGCTTTGAGTTTTTTGGCCGTCTCAGGGGTGACGGCAACACGGGTTTCACCCACCGTGGTTTCGGCAGGTACGCCAATCAGCATGGACGTCTCCTCGACTGTTGATTTGAAAGCTGAACGTTAGCTTACATGAGTTTGCCGCTGATATTAGAGGCACCTAACGATCATTTGGGCATATGCGCAATCAGGGCGCAAACTGCTCGGCCCCCACCACGCCGATCTTGTCCAGGCGCAGGCGCTGCGACGCGGCCAGCACGGCGGCCACCGCGTCGTACTTGGCGGCCTTGTCGGGGCGGATATGGATCTCGGGTTGCACGGCCTGGCCCGCTGCGGCCTGCAGGCGCTGCTCCAGCGCGGCGCGGCCCTCCAGCGGCTGGCCGTTCCACAGCCACTGGCCGCCGGGTGTGATGTCGATCTTCACCACCTCGGGGGGTGTGGCCTGGGGCGGCGGGTTGCCACCGGGCATCTCGATCGCCACCGAGTGCAGCTGGATCGGAATGGTGATGATCAGCATGACCAGCAGCACCAGCAGCACGTCCACCAGCGGCGTGGTGTTGATGTCCACCATCACCTCGGGGTCGCTGTCGTCGCCTGCGCGAATGTGAATGCCCATGGCCTGCCCTCAGTTGCCTGCCGGCGGTTCGGTCACGAAGCCGATGCGGGCGATGCCCATTTCCTGGCAGGCGTACACCACGCGGCCGATGGGCTCATAGTCGGCCCGCGCATCGCCACGGATGTGCACCTCGGGCTGCGGGCTCATGACCGACACCTTGCCCAGCAGCTCCATCAGCGCCGCCTGGTCGGGCAGCCGGGTGTCAAACCAGTACACCGCGCCCTGTGCGTCCACCGAGATGATCACGTTGTCGGGCCTGGCCTGGCCGCCGGTCACGGCCTCGCGCGGCAGTGTCACGGCAATGGAGCTGTTCACCACGGGAATCGTGATGAGGAAGATGATCAGCAGCACCAGCATCACGTCCACCAGCGGCGTGGTGTTGATGCTGGCGATCAGGGAATCTTCCCGATCACTGTTCTTCCATTGGATCGCCACTACGATGCTTTCGCGCCCGCGGCCAGCAGCACCGTGTGCAGGTCCGAGCCAAAGCCGCGCACCTCGTCCATCACGATCTTGTTGCGCCGCACCAGCCAGTTGTAGCCCAGCACCGCAGGCACGGCCACGGCCAGTCCGATGGCGGTCATGATCAGGGCCTCGCCCACCGGGCCAGCCACGCGGTCGATGCTGGCCTGGCCCGACACGCCGATCTTCACCAGCGCGTTGTAGATGCCCCAGACGGTGCCGAACAGCCCGACGAACGGTGCCGTGGAGCCCACCGTGGCCAGCACGGCCAGGCCATCTTGCGTGCGGCTGTGCACGGTATTGACCGCGCGTTCAATGCTCTGCGTCACCCAGGTGTTCAGGTCCACCTGGCCGATCAGGCCTTCATGCTTGCGGGTGGCCTCCAGCGCCGATTCGGCAATGAAGCGGTAGGGGCTGGCTTTGTCCAGCTTGTCAGCGCCCTGGCGCACGGTGTCGGCTGACCAGAAATGGGCGGCAGCGGCCTTGCCCTGAGTGCCCATGCGCGCCTGCGCCACCAGCCGCGAGATCAGCACGTACCAGCTGGCCAGCGACATGATGACCAGCACCACCAGCGTGGCGCGCGCCACCAGGTCGCCCTGCTCCCACAGCGCACGCAGGCCGTAGGGGTTGGCCTGCACGGGCGGCACCGGCGCCATCACAGGCGGCTTGGTGGGGGCAGCCGAACCCAATGCGGGCGAGGCCGCCAGCGACGGGCTGGACGCCGCGTCGCCCGCAGGGGCGGGTGCCTGGGCCAGCGCGGCGCCGGCGGCCAGCAGCAAGAGGAGCGCCACGCGGCGGATCGGCAAGGGCAGGTTCATTGTGGGCATGGATGGGGCGCCAAGTGACTTCGGTAGCATTGTGAATCACGCGGGCCGGGCCCGTCCAAACCCATAATGCCGGTCATGAACGCACCCCGCTGGAAACCAAGCGTCACCGTCGCCGCCATCATCGAACGCGAGGGCCGCTTCCTGCTGATTGAGGAACACACCGCCCGCGGCCTGATGCTGAACAACCCCGCGGGCCACCTGGACCCGGGCGAGTCACCCATGCAGGGTTGCGCGCGCGAGGCGCTGGAAGAAGCCGCCTGGCATTTCACGCCGACGGCGCTGGTCGGCATATACCTGTCGCGCTTCACGCGCACGGCCGACGGCGCGGACATCACCTACTTGCGCTTTGCGTTTTGCGGCACGCTGGGCGACGAGGTGCCCGGCCAGGCGCTGGACGAGGGCATTGTGCGCACGCTGTGGATGACGCCCGACGAAATCCGCGCCAGCAGCGCCCGCCACCGCAGCCCGCTGGTGCTGCGCTGCATGGAGGACTACCTGCGCGGCCAGCGCGCGCCGCTGGAGCTGGTCTATACCGAGCCCACGGTGTACGGTAACGGTCCTTAATCAGTCTTCAGGCGCAGCCGCTCGGGCTGGCGCCGCTCGATCTGGTACTTCAGCAGCGCAGCGCAGCGGAACACGCCGTGCGCGAATTTGCCGTACGGCAGCGTGGCAAACAGCGCCATCACCACGCCCAGGTGCACCGCCAGCCACACCGTCTGGCCTGCGTGCCCGCGCGCAAACCACAGGCCCAGGCCGGTCAGGCTGGTCAGCATCAGCAGCGCGATGAAGCCCAGGTCCATGGGCCGCTGGGCCACATCACCTTGCGCCGGGTTGCGCGCCAGGTTCAGCCGCAGCAGCTGCACCGTGCCCAGCAGCAGCGCCACGCCGCCCACCGCGCCCAGCAGCTTCGGGATGCTGGGCAGGTCGTACGGCGCTACCCAGCCCAAGGCGTAGTGATACAGCGTGGCCACGCTGGTGGAGGCAAAGCACAGCATGAAGCCATAGAACGTGAGGTGGTGGGCGCGCCGGCGCGCATGGGTCCAGCGGTCGTCCTCGTTGTGGCAGCCTTCGCCATGGCCGCCATCCAGGTAGCGCAGGCTCAGCGCGTTGGCGGCGGCCTCCGGCAGTGCACCAGGCGGCTGCACCGCCGCCTGCGGCGGCGACACGTCACGCCAGAACCGACGCACACCCAGCGCCAGCGCCAGCACAACAAACAGGAACGCCGGCGCAAACAGGCCCACCAGCAGGTTGTGCGGGAACACCGCATAGAAATTGCCGGCCGCGGGCGCCGCCCACAGCCCGCCCCCGCGCGCTGCGGCCAGCAGCAGGAACAGCGCCAGCCCTGTGGCCAGCGCCAGCGCCACGGCCAGGCCGTTGCGCGCGTACAGCGCGCCCAGGGCGGGCGGCCACGCATAGTCCGCATATGTCTGCACCCGCACGCGGGCCATGGCCTGGGGCACATTCACCGCAAACTCATGCGGCGGCGCGTACTGGCAGGCGTGCAGGCAGGCGCCGCAGTTGTGGCACAGGTTGGCCAGGTAGTGCACGTCGGCCTGGGTGAAGTCGAGCCGGCGCGTCATGGCCGGGAACACCGCGCAGAAGCTTTCGCAATAGCGGCAGGCATTGCAGATCCGCATCTGGCGCGCGACCTCGCCTTCGGCCGCAGTGAAGTCAATGGCTTGGGCGACAAGCTGTTCAAGCGGCTGCACGGGCGGCCTCCCTGCCGGCAATGCGGCCAAACACGGTGCCAATTGTCATGCCCACACCGGCGGTGTAACCCTGGCCCAGCACATTGCCGGCCATGATTTCGCCGGCGGCAAACAAGTTGGCGCTGGGCTGTCCGCCAAAGTGCACCTGCGCCTGCGCGTTGACCCTGGCACCCAGGTAGGTGAAGGTGACGCCGGGCTTGAGCGTGTAGCCGTAAAACGGTGGCGTGTCGATGGGCAGCGCCCAGTGCGTCTTGGGCGGCGCCAGGCCCTCGGTGTGGCAGTCGTCCAGCACGGCGTGGTCAAACGTGCCCACGCGGCAGGCGGTGTTGTAGTCGTGGATGGTCTGCATGAAAGTGGTCTCGTCCAGGCCCAGCTGGCGGGCCAGCGCCGGCAGGGTGTCGGCCTGCGCGCCCTTGAACACCGGCGGCATGAAGCGGCCCACGGCCTTGGCGTAAATGATGCTGTGGCCCACCTGCCCCGGCTGCTGCGCCACCAGGCGGCCCCAGATGGCGTAGCGCTTGGGCCAGAAGTCCTCACCCTCGTCATAAAAGCGCTGCGCGTTGCGGTTGACCATGATGCCCAGCGACACGCAGTCCACCCGCGTGACGATGCCGCCGTCGTACAGCGGCGCGCGCGCGTCAATCGCCACCATGTGGGCCTGGGTCGGGTCGCCCATCGCATCCGCGCCCTGCGCGATCAGGTCCCTGAGCAGCGTGCCCTGGTTGAAGCGCGTGCCGCGGATCAGGAAGTTGTCCGCCGTCCATTCACCTTCGGCGTTCTGCCCCCAGGCCTCACGCAGCCATTCGCGGTTGGACTCAAAGCCGCCGCAGGCCAGCACGCAGGTTTTGGCCTCGATGCGCTGCGTGGCGGTGTGGGCGGCCACAAAGCGGCCATCGCTGAGCTCCAGCCTGTGCACCGGCGTGCCGTAGCGCACGTCCACCCCCATGGCCTCGGCGCTGCGGAAATACGCGTTGACCAGCGCCTTGCCGCCGCCCATGAAGAATGCATTGGTTCGGCTCAGGTGCAGCGTGCCCGACAGCGACGGCTGAAACCGCACGCCGTGGCCGCGCATCCAGGGCCGCACCGTGGCTGATTCACGGATCACCATGCGGGCCAGACCCTCATGCGTCTTGCCCCCGGTAACTTTCAGCAGGTCCTGCCAGAACTCTTCTTCGGTGTAGGCGCCGGTCAGTACGTCCTGCGGCGCGTCATGCATGCAGCGCAGGTTGCGCGTGTGCATGGAATTGCCGCCGCGCCATTCGCGCGGCGCGGCCTCCAGCAGCAGCACGCTGGCGCCGGCCTCGCGCGCCACCAGCGCCGCGCACAGCGCCGCGTTGCCGCCACCAATCACCAGTACATCCACCACCACCGATCCTCCGCGCACACGGCGCCCCAGCCAGCCGGTGAGTGTGGCCCGCTGCCGGCCCGCGCGCAATGCGTCGCGCAGCAAGGGGGTATCACGAATCGTGATGGAGCGTGGCGCCCGCCCAGCGGCCCTGGCGCACCAGCGCGCGCGCCACATCGGCCAGCACCACGCGGGCGGCCAGCGCCGCGGGCGACAGCTCGTCGTCTGACAGGCTGCACAGCGAATTGACCCGACGCACCTGCGCGTCGGCGATCTCGGCCAGGTGAAAGCGCGCGGGCGCATCGGCGCGGCCCAGCGCGGCCCACGGCTGCAAGGTGCCGCCCAGGCCGGCGTCGACCGCGTCCATCAGCATGGCCAGTGAGTCGATCTCGGCCACCAGCACGGGCGCAAAGCGGGCGCGCGCAAACGCGGCGTCCAGCGTGCTGCGCAGCCCGTGCGGGCCGGTGGGCAGGATCAGCGGCACGCCCTTGAGCTGCGCCATGCGCAAGCGTGCCGGCGCGCGCGGCGCCACGGCGGCACGCGCGCGCATGAGGTACAGCTTTTCTTCCAGCAGCGGCGTCACGCTCCAGCGCCGCGCGGGGTGGGTGTCAAACAGCACGGCCAGGTCCAGCTGGCGCGCGTTGAGCATGTTTGACAGATGGCCCGACAGGCTTTCGACCATGTGCAGGCGCACGTCGGGGTAGCGCTCGCGCATGGCGCGCATCAGCGGCAGGCCCAGCATGGCCGCCGTGGTGGGCGCCAGGCCCACGCTGACGGTGCCGCTCAGGCGCGCCTGCCGGGCTGCGCGCTGCGCCTGCTCGGCGTGGCGCAGGGCCAGCTGGGCTTCACGAAAGAACGCCAGGCCCGCCTCGGTGGGCACCACGCCCTTGGCGCTGCGCTGCAGCAGCCGGGTGGCCAGTTCGCCCTCCAGCCGGCTGATCTGCTGGCTCAGGGTGGACTGCACCAGCTCCAGCTCGATCGCCGCGCGGCTCATGCTGCCCAGCTCGACCACGCGCACAAAGTAAAGCAGCTGGCGCAGTTCCATGCCGGTGTGCCTACTTGGGGCAGCGCCCGGACAGCGCCCGCGCCACCAGGCCCGGCGCCGCCAGCAGGCCACCGACCGTGGGCGTGTTGCTGGGCGCGCGCACGCAGTCTTCCAGCGCCGCGTCCTGCATGGATTCGGCCAGCGGGTCGCGCGGCTTGCCGCGGCGCAGCTGTTCGTTGGCCATGTCGGCCAGGCTGCGGCGCGGTTGCACACGGTAGGGGCCGGGCAGCAGCGGCAGGTTGGGCAGCAGCAAGGGCCGGGGCTCGGCGCCGCGCTGGGCGGCAATACCGCCCGGGCCAGCGCCAGGCGCACCACCCGGCACACCACCCGGCACACCGCCGGGGGTGCCGCCTGGTACTCCCGTGGCCGCCCCGGCAGGCACGCCTGCGGGTGTGCCTGGCGGCGTGCCCGGCGGCGTCCCGGGTACCCCGCCCGGCGGCATTGCCGCGCAGCGCGGCGCCGAGCCCCGGCCTTTGCTGCTGCCCAACCTGCCGCTGTTGCCCGGCCCCTACCGCGTGCAGCCGCGCCGCAGCCTGGCCGACATGGCCAACGAACAGCTGCGCCGCGGCAAGCCGCGCGACCCGCTGGCCGAATCGATGCAGGACGCGGCCCTGGAGGACTGCGTGCGCGCGCCCACCAACACCCCCACGGTCGGCGGGCTGCTGGCCGCACCGGGCCTGGTGGCGCGGGCGTTGTCGGGGCGCTGCCCCAAGTAGCGGCCATGTCCTTGCAGGCCCCTGAGGTGGACGTCCTGGTCATTGGCGGCGGCAACGCCGCGCTGTGCGCGGCGCTGGTGGCGCGCGAGGCGGGCGCCCGCGTGCTGCTGCTGGAGGCAGCGCCGCGCGAATGGCGTGGTGGCAACTCCATGCACACGCGCAACCTGCGCTGCATGCACGACGCCCCGCAAGACGTACTGACCGGCGCCTACCCCGAGGAAGAGTTCTGGCAGGACCTGCTCAAGGTCACCGGGGGCAAGACGCATGAGGCGCTGGCGCGCAGGGTGATCCGCGAATCGGCCACGGTGCGGCCCTGGATGCACAGGTACGGTGTGCGTTTTCAGCCGTCGCTGTCGGGCACGCTGCACCTGAGCCGCACCAATGCGTTCTTCATGGGCGGCGGCAAGGCGCTGGTCAATGCGTACTACCGCAGTGCTGACGCCATGGGGGTGGACATCCGGTACGACACACCGGTGCAAAAACTCGAACTCAGCGGCGGCCGCTTCGTGGCGGCGCACACGGCGCAGGGCCGCATCGAGGCCAGAGCCTGTGTGCTGGCCAGCGGTGGCTTTGAGTCCAACCGCGAATGGCTGCGCGAGGCCTGGGGGCAAAACGCCGGCGGCGAATGGACGGCCGACAATTTTTTGGTCCGCGGCACGCGGTTCAACCAGGGCACGCTGCTCAAGGACCTGATCGCGCAGGGCGCCGACGCCATTGGCGACCCGACGCAGGCCCACATGGTGGCCATTGACGCGCGCGCGCCGCTGTACGACGGCGGCATTGTCACGCGGGTGGACTGCGTGTCGCTGGGCATCATGGTCAACCGCGATGCGATGCGGTTTTATGACGAGGGCGAGGACTTCTGGCCCAAGCGTTACGCCATCTGGGGCCGCCTGGTGGCGCAGCAACCGGGGCAGGTGGGCCACAGCATCATCGACGCCAAGGCCGTGGGCCGCTTCATGCCGCCGGTGTTCAAGGGTGCGCAGGCGAACACGCTGCCCGGGCTGGCCCGCCAGCTGGGCCTGGATGAGCATCAGTTCATGCAGACCATCAACGAGTACAACGCCGCCTGCCGCGTGGGCACGTTTGACCACGCCGTGCTGGACGACTGCCACACCGAGGGCCTGGCGCCGCCCAAGACGCA
>JBEIPU010000064.1:0-20422 GCA_040376925.1 Caenimonas sp.
CTAGAAGGAAATTCAATCATGGCAACTGCAAAAAAAGCTCCGGCAAAGAAGGCGCCCGCAAAGAAGGCCGCCCCTGCCAAAAAAGCCCCGGCCAAGAAGGCCGCTCCGGCGAAGAAGGCCCCGGCCAAGAAGGCTGCACCGGCAAAGAAGGCCCCCGCGAAGAAGGCCGCTCCGGCGAAGAAAGCTGCTCCGGCCAAGAAGCCCGCAGCCAAGAAGGCCCCCGCCAAGAAGCGCACCCCCAACGCCGCGTTCATGAAGGCCCTGACGCCCAGCGCCGCTCTGGCTGCCGTGGTGGGTTCCAACCCGCTGCCCCGCACCGAAGTGGTCAGCAAGCTGTGGGCTTACATCAAGAAGAACGGCCTGCAGGACAAGATGAACAAGCGCATGGTCAACGCCGACGCCAAGCTGAAGGAAATCTTCGGCAAGGCCCAGGTGTCCATGTTCGAGATGGCTGGCCTGATCGGCAAGCACGTCAAGTAACCAGGCCCTGCCTGCTCTTCAAAGGCCGCAGCAATGCGGCCTTTTTCATTTCTGCATTGCGTTGTGCGTGATCGAGCTCAGCGTGGCGCGCGTGGTGATGACTTCAGGGTCCAGCATCACTTCGATCACTGTGCCGTTTTCACGCGCCAGCGCCGCGACCAGTTCCGGCTCGAACTGCGCCGTGTGCGTGATGCGCACACCCGCATAGCCATAGGCACGCGCCAGTGCCGCGAAGTCGGGGTTGTTCAGCTGCGAGCCGCTGACATGCTGCGGGTACTCGCGCTCCTGGTGCATGCGGATGGTGCCGTACATGCCGTTGTTCAGCAGCACGATGATGCTCTTGCCGCCATGCTGCACGGCCGTGGCCAGCTCCTGGCCATTCATCAGGAAATCGCCATCACCCGCGATGGTGAACGACGTGCGGCCGCTCACGATGCTGGCCGCAATGCCCGCCGGCACGCCATAGCCCATGGCCCCCACGGTGGGCGCAAGCTGCGTCTTGAAACCCTTGGCCAGCCCATGGTGGCGGTAGAAACGGTGTACCCAGCTGGCGAAGTTGCCTGCGCCGTTGGTCAGCACGGCATCGGCCGGCAGGTGCTTTTGAAGCACAGCCACGATGGCAGGCATGTCGACGTCGCCCGGCAATGCCTGCGGCACCAGGTTGGCCTGGTAGTCGGCATGGGCCGCAGCAGTCCAGGCTTCCCACGCAACAGACGGCGGCGCGGTGAGTACCTCAAGGCTGCGTGCCGCGGCGTTCATGGTCGCGTTGATCGCCAGGTCGGCCTGGTACACGCGATTGAGCTCCTCGGCGCTCGCATGGATGTGCACCAGCTTTTGAGCGGCCTTGGGCGGTGTGAGCAGGGTGTAGCCGTTGGTGGTCATCTCGCCCAGGCGCGGGCCGATGGCGATGATCAGGTCGCTATCCTTGACCCGTGCCGCGAGCCTGGGGTTGATGCCGATGCCCACATCACCGGCGTACAGCGGGTGGAAGTTGTCGAACGTGTCCTGGAAGCGGAACGCATTGCCCACCGGCAGCTTCCAGTTTTCGGCAAAGCGCTGCAGCGCCTGCGCGGCCTGAGGGGTCCAGCCGCCGCCGCCCGCAATCACAAAAGGCCGCTGCGACGCCAGCAGCAGTTCGCGCAGGCGGCGCAGCGAGCCCGGGTCGCTCCACGCCTCCACCGCCTCCACGCGCGGCATGGGCGCCACATCCACGGACTGCGTGAGCATGTCTTCGGGCAGCACCAGCACCACGGGGCCGGGGCGGCCGTTCATGGCGGTGGCAAACGCACGGGCCACGTATTCAGGAATGCGCCGGGGATCGTCAATGCGCTCCACACGCTTGGCCATGCCCTTGGTACTCGGCCCGAAGAAGGCGCCGTAGTCCACTTCCTGGAATGCCTCGCGGTCGCGCTGGTCGCTGGCCACATCGCCCACAAACAGCACCATCGGGGTTGAGTCCTGAAACGCGGTGTGCACCCCGATGGACGCATTGGTGGCGCCGGGCCCGCGCGTCACGAAACACACGCCGGGGCGGCCGGTCAGCTTGCCATGCGCTTCGGCCATGAAAGCAGCGCCGCCCTCTTGCCGGTTGATGATGAAGCGGATGCGGTCGCCCAGCGCGTGAAAGCCGTCGAGTGCGGCAAGATAGCTCTCCCCGGGTACGCCAAACACATGGGTGACGCCCTGGGCAACCAGGCATTCAACGAGCAGATGGCCGGCAAGCCGCGACACAGGTTGGGGCATGTGAATTGACTTTATTAACTATTTGGTGAATTATTAAGCCATGACCCGAGAGACAGCCCCGGCCACGGAAGAACGGCTGCGCGATGCAGACCGCTCGCAGAACACCATCCTAGCAGCGGCGCGCGACGAGTTTGCCGAGTTCGGCCTGGGCGGTGCGCGCATGGACCGCATCGCCGAGCGCGCGGGCCTGAACAAGCGGTTGATCTACTACTACTTCGAAGACAAGGAAAAGCTGTTCGAGGCCGTGCTGGAGCAGGCCTACCTGCACATCCGCGAAGCCGAGCGGGCGCTGAACCTGCTGGACCTCAAGCCCGCAGACGCCGTCCGACGGCTGGTGGAGTTCACCTGGAACTACTACCTGGACCATCCCGAGTTCCTGACCCTGCTCAACAGTGCCAATCTGCACAAGGCGCGCCACCTGCAGGGCTCCGAGCGCGTGCGTGAGATGAACTCGCCGCTGATCGCCATGCTGGGCGAAATCCTGGAGCGCGGGCGCAAGGAAGGCAGCTTTCGCGGCGGCATCGACCCGGTGCAGCTGTATGTGTCGATTGCCGCGCTGTCGTACTTTTACCTGTCCAACAGTTTCACGCTGTCGTCCATCTTCGGGCGTGACCTGCTGGCGGCCAAGGCGCGCAGCGAGCGCCTGTCCCACATGTGCGACGTGATCCTAGGGTATGTACTTAGAAACTGAGGCGTCAGGTGAATTGACCCGCTCCAGGGCGATTTCTACAATTCACCCGTTAGTGAATTAACACCCAGGAGACATTCGCATGAAATCCGCTTTGCCTGTTCGTGGCCTGTTTGTGGCCAGCCTGCTCGCCCTCGCCGCTGGCGCCGCCATGGCGCAATGGAAACCCACCAAGCCCATCACGCTGATCGTGCCCTGGGCTCCTGGCGGCTCCACCGACCAGGTCACGCGTGTGACCGCAGCCGAACTGGAAAAGCACCTGGGCCAGAAGATCGTCATCATGAACCAGCCCGGTGCTTCCGGCTCGGTGGGCACCAAGAACGCGATGGAAGCGCCCAAGGACGGCTACACCTGGACCGCAGGCGGCGCCAAGGACCTGGGCACCTACAAGGTGCTGGGCATGCTGGACACCTCCGCCAAGGACTGGAACCTGTACCTCAACGTGGCACACATCGCCGTGGTGGGCGTCAATGCCGACACACCGTACAAGACCATGAAAGAGTTGCTGGACGCGATGAAGGCCAAGCCGGGCCAGATCTCCGTGGCCACCGCCGGCGTCAACTCCAGCGGCCACTCCGCCATTGAGGCCATTGCCCGCGCGGCGGGCGTGACGTACAAGCATGTCACCTATGACGGCGGCGCCCCCGCGGCGGTGGCCGCTGCCTCGGGCGAAGTGCAGGTCACCACCCAGCTGGCAGCCGAGCAGACCGACATGATCCGCGCCAAGAAGATCCGCCCGCTCGCGGTGGTGGGCGACAAGTCCATCGAGATCGAGGGATTTGGCGCCATCCCGCCGCTGTCGGCCACGATTGCCGGCTTCAAGGACCCGATCAACTACTTCGGCATCTTCGTTCCGAAGGGCGCGCCGGCTGAAGTGGCGCAGACGCTGGACAAGATCTGGGCCACTGAAATCGTCAAGAGCGAAGCGCTCAAGAAGTACGCCCAGTCACGCGGCGCGATGTTCGCGCCCATGGCGGGCGAAGACGCGCAAAAGGCAGTGTTCCCGGCCATCCAGTCGTATGCCTGGACGCAGCAGGCCGCCGGCAAGGCCAAGGTGTCGCCTGACACCGTGGGCATTCCCAAGCCCTGAGCCCCGCACAGGAACACATCATGAGTGAGGGCGGCAAGACCGCCCGCTCCGACCTTCTGGGCGGGGCGGGATGGGTGGGCTTTGGCCTGCTGATCGTGACGGAGGCGCTGCGCATGGACCGCTTCACGGCCATGGGCGCAACGTTGTACACCATGCCGGGCTTCGTGCCCGGCATCATCGGCAGCCTGATCGTGCTGCTGGGTGCGGTGCTGATGCTGCGCGGCTGGCGGCGCACCCAAGCAGGCACAACCCTCCCCCAATCCGGCGCCTCAGCCGGCGAACCGGTGATCAACCGCCGTATCGCCGTCACGCTGGCGCTGTCGCTGCTGTATGCCGGCGCCCTGCTGGGACGCGCACCGTTCTGGCTCGTGACGGCACTGTTTGTCGCAGCCTTCACCTGGTTTTTTGCTCCGGGTGACCAGCCGCCCGCCCGGCGCGTGATCGCCGCGCTGATTGCCGGCGCCGTCACCAGCGCCGTCGTGACGGTGGTCTTCCAGTATGTATTCCTGGTTCGCCTGCCCTGAGGAATGAGCCTGCATGTTTGACGGAATCGTCCTCTTCGGTGAATCGATCGTGCGCTTTGGCACGCCCGAGATCATCTTCTACGCCTTGCTGTCCTCGCTGGTCGGCGTGATCATGGGCGCCCTGCCCGGCCTCACGGCCACCATGGCGCTGGCACTGATGACCACGCTCACGCTCAAGCTGCCGCCCAGCCAGGCACTGCTGATCCTTATCTGCACTTATGTGGGTTCCATCTACGGCGGCTCGCGCTCGGCCATCCTGCTGAACATCCCCGGCACGCCGGCTTCAGCCGCGTCATGCCTGGACGGCTATGCGCTGGCGCGCCAGGGCATGGCCGGGCGGGCCATGGGCATTGCCACCACGGGCTCGGTGCTGGGCACGTTGATCGGCATGTTCTTCCTGGCCGGCTTCACGCCCATCCTGGGTGGGCTGGCACTGAAGTTCGGTGCCTATGAGTTTTTCTGGCTGGCACTGTTCGGCGTGATCATTGCCGGCACCCTGACCGGCGACGACCCGCTCAAGGGCTGGATTGCCGGCATCGCGGGCCTGTTCATCGCCGGCATCGGCCAGGAGCCGCAGTATGCGTATGAGCGATTTTCATGGGGCGTGCGTGATCTGGCGGGCGGCATCCAGCTGGTTCCCGCGCTGGTCGGCGCGTTCGGCTTTGCCGAGCTGCTGACGGCCATGAAGGAGCGCCAGGCGCCGGTGAAGATCAGCCCGTTTGACACGGTGATCCCGAAGCTGCGCGACATCACGAAATACTGGCGCACCATCATCCGGTCGGGCCTGATCGGCACCGGCGTGGGCATCGTGCCCGGCGTGGGCGAAGACGTGGCGGCCTGGTCGTCCTACGCCGCCGCCAAGCGCGCCAGCCAGGAGAAGGATCAGTTCGGCAAGGGCTCCGTCGAAGGTCTGATGGCCGCCGAGACCGGCGATAACGCCTGCGTGCCCGGCGCCATCATCCCGGTGCTGACGCTGGCGATCCCCGGCTCGGCACCCGCAGCGGTACTCATGGCCGCCATGATCATCCACGGCGTCAAACCGGGGCCGCTGATCATGGTGGAGAACCCGCAGTTCGTCTACGACGTGGTGGCCATGATGCTGTTTGCCACCATCGGCATCCTCATCTACGGGCTGGTTCTGACCAAGGCGCTGGTGCAGGTATTGCGCGTGCCGCAGCACTACATCGTGCCCATCATCTTCGTGCTGTGCGCGGTGGGCAGCTTTGCCATCGCGGGGCGGCTGTTTGATGTGTATGTGATGCTGGCGTTCGGCATCATCGGCTTCTTCCTGCGCAGCTTCGGCTACCCGATGGCACCGCTGGTGCTGGGCATTGTGCTGGGCGACCTGCTGGAAAAGAACCTGCGCCGCGCACTGGTGCTGTCGGACGGCGACCTCACGCCGTTCTTCACGCGCCCCATCTCGGCAACGGTAGCCACGCTGATCTTTGCGACCATCGGCTTCAAGGTGTTCAGCTTGTACCGCAAGGGCAAGGCTCCCGTATGAACCTGAAACTTGCGCTGTGCAATGAGGTGCTGCAGCCTCTGGCGTTTGAGCGGCAGTGCGCGCTGGCCGCGTCGCAGGGCTATACCGGGCTGGAGATCGCGCCCTTCACGCTGGCCGATGACCCCGGCACGCTGGACGACGCCGCCGCGAGGCGCATCCGGTCCGCCGCGCATTCGCAGGGCCTGGCGATCAGCAGCCTGCACTGGCTGCTGGTCAAGCCGGCCGGGCTGTCGCTGGTCACAACAGACACAGCTTTGCGTCAGCGGACCCTGGATCTGTTGCAGCGCCTGATCGGCTTTGCCGCTGCCTGTGGCGCGCAGGTACTGGTGCATGGGTCGCCCGCCCAGCGTTCGCCGGGCGCAGGCCAGACCGTGGCCGATGCGCAGGCCAGGCTGGAAGACGCACTGGGCGTACTTGCGCCGCATGCTGCGGTGGCCGGCGTCGTCTATTGCCTGGAACCCCTGTCGCCGGTGGAAACGCCCGTGGTCAACACCGTGGCGCAGGCCGCCGCCATCGTGGACCGTATCGGCTCACCCGCCGTTCGCACCATGCTGGACGTGAGCGCGGCGTCGCAGGCTGAAAGCGAACCGGTGCATGAAGTGCTGGCGCGATTCCTGGCCAGCGGCCATATCGCCCACGTGCAGCTCAACGACCGCAACCGCCGCGGGCCCGGCCAGGGCGACACCGACCAGGCGCCGGTGCTGCGCGTGCTGCGCGACGCCGGCTATACCGGCTGGATGGCCGTGGAGCCTTTTGAGTACGTGCCTGATGGACCCGGCAGCGCTGCCTTCAGCGCCGCCCATGTGCGCGGCATATGGGAGACATTGTCATGACCACCGCGGCCATTCATGTGCGTGAAGTGGCGCTGTTTGAACGGCCCGTCACGCTGCGTCTGCCGTTCCGCTTTGGTGCGGCCACCGTCACGCGCTGTCCGCAGGCCTTCGTGCGCGTGGGCCTGGACGTGGGTGGGCGGCGGTTTGAAGGCGCCAGCGCCGAGCTGATGGTGCCCAAGTGGTTCGACAAGTCACCAGACCTCACGCACGAGCAGAACTTCGAGCAGCTGCGCGAGGCATTGCGCGGTGCACGCGAGGCCTATGGCGGCGCGGGCGCCGCAGCCAGCCCGTGGCAGTTGTCCCAGGCCGCCGGCGATGCGGCCGTCGATACGCTGGCGGCGCGCGGCCTGCCGCGCCTGGCCGCGCAGTTTGGACCGGCCCTGCTGGACAAGGCCGTAGCCGACGCCGCGCTGCGCGCCGCTGGCCAGGGCTGGTGCACCGGTGGGCGCGCCGGTGTGCTGGGCGATCCATGGAGCAGCCATCTCGCCATCACACAACCACGGCAGGTGACGCTGCGCCATACGGTGGGCCTGGCTGACCGCCTCACACCGCAGGACGAAGGCGCCGATCCGCAGGACGGCCTGCCCGCCACGCTGCAGGACGCGATCCATCACTACGGCCTACATCACTTCAAACTCAAGCTGTCGGGCAACCCGCAGGCCGACGTAGACCGCCTGTCGCGCATCGCCGGCGTGCTGCAGGCCCATGCAGCCGACTGGCGTGTGACGCTGGACGGCAACGAGACTTTTTCCGACGCGCAGGCGCTGGGCGACTTCTGGCGCGCACTCACCGCAGCGCCCGCGGCCCAGGCGCTGCTGCAGCGAACGCTGCTGCTGGAGCAGCCCATCGCACGCAAGGCGGCGCTGGCGCAGCCCATCCAGGCCCTGGGCATTGCCGTGCCGGTGATCCTGGACGAATCCGACGACCATCCAGATGTGCTGGAGCGCGGCCTGGCCCTGGGCTACCGCGGCATTTCCAGCAAGGCCTGCAAAGGCATTTACCGTTCACTGCACAGCGCGGCGCGCATCGCGCAGGAGCCGCATCGTCTGCTGTTGTCAGGCGAAGACCTGACTTGCCAGGCCGGCCTGGCCGTGCAGCAGGACACGCTGCTGGCCGCCAGCCTGGGCGTCACCCACATCGAGCGCAACGGCCATCACTATGTCGATGGTTTTGGCGTGGCACCCGATGCCGAAGCCCTTGCCTTTGCCGATGCCCACGCGGGCTTTTACCGCATCACCCACGGCCGCCCTCGCCTGGCGGTGCAGGGCGGCCAGCTGGACCTGACGTCGCTGCACGCGCCGGGCTTCGCCAGCGCTGCCATGCCCCAATGGGACAGCCTGCAGCCCATCCGATAACCCCTTTTCCTCCGAGAGAACCCCATGGCTACACAACGACTTGGAATCATCATGCACGGCGTCACCGGACGCATGGGCATGAACCAGCACCTGATCCGCTCCATCCTCGCCATCCGCAACCAGGGCGGCGTCACGCTGTCCAACGGCGACAAGGTCATGCCCGACCCCATCCTGATCGGCCGCAACGCCGACAAGATGCAGGCCCTGGCCCAGGCGCACAACGTGGCGCGCTGGGGCACCGACCTGGATGCCGCCCTGGCCAACCCGGACGACACGGTGTTCTTTGACGCAGGTACCACCCAGATGCGCCCCACCTTGCTGGCCAAGGCGCTGCGCGCGGGCAAGCATGTGTACTGCGAAAAACCCATCGCGACCAACCTGAACGAGGCGGTGGAGATCGCGCGTCTGGCGCAGGAATCCGGCCTCAAGCACGGCGCGGTGCAGGACAAGCTCTTCCTGCCCGGCCTGCGCAAGCTGGACATGCTGCGCCGCGCGGGCTTCTTCGGCAAGATGCTGTCAGTGCGGCTGGAGTTCGGCTACTGGGTGTTTGAAGGCGACCTGCAGCCCATCCAGCGGCCCAGCTGGAACTACCGCGCCGAAGACGGCGGCGGCATGATCCTGGACATGATGTGCCACTGGCGCTACGTGCTGGACAACCTGTTTGGCGAGGTGAAGTCCGTCTCGTGCATAGGCACCACCCACATCCCGCAACGCTGGGACGAGGCCGGCAAGCCCTACGCCTGCACCGCCGACGACGCGGCCTATGCCACCGCCGAGCTGACAGGCCATGGCGGTGAGCCTGTGATCGCCCAGATGAACATGAGCTGGGCCACGCGCGTGCGCCGTGACGACCTGGTGACCTTCCATGTGGACGGCACACACGGCTCAGCCGTGGCGGGCCTGTCCGACTGCCGCGCGCAAAGCCGGGTGAACACCCCGCGGCCAGTCTGGAACCCTGACCAGAAGCAGATGATGAACTTCTTTGACCAGTGGCAGGAGGTCCCCGACACGCAGGTGTATGACAACGGCTTCAAGATCCAGTGGGAGCATTTCATCCGCCACGTGGTGGAGAACGAACCCTACAAGTGGACCCTGCCCGAGGGCGCCAAGGGCGTGCAGCTGGTGGAGGCCGCGCTGCAAAGCTGGAAAGAGCGCCGCTGGGTCGATGTACCTGCACTGAAGGTCTGAGGCAAGCACCATGGCCCTGTCGCTCACCCTCCCCGGCGCCGGCGGTTCGCTGTCGCCTTACACACTGAAAGGCACGCTGCCCGAGCAGCCCGCTCCTGGTGTCAGGTTCAACCGCATCGCCTATTCGGCAGCGCACGTCGTAGCCGACCCGCACGCCGCCATTGACCCCTGGCTGCAATGCGCGGTGGACTGGGACACCACCATCGCCTACCGCCGCTACCTGTGGTCGCTGGGCCTGGGCGTGGCCGAAGCCATGGACACCGCGCAGCGCGGCATGGGGCTGGACTGGCCCACCTCGCTGGAGCTCATCCGCCGCTCGCTGGATGCTGCCAAGGACGTGCCCGGCGCCATGGTCGCATCGGGCTGCGGCACCGACCACCTGGTGCTGGACGAGGTGAAGACGGTCGATGAAGTCATCGCCGGCTACGAGACCCAGATGGAAGCCATCGAAATGCTGGGCGGCAAGCTCATCATCATGGCCAGCCGCGCGCTGGCGCGCGTGGCCAAAAGCCCGGCCGACTACGAACGCGTGTACGACCGCATCCTGCGCCAGGCCAGACAGCCCGTGGTGCTGCACTGGCTGGGCGACATGTTTGACCCGGCCCTGGCGGGGTATTGGAGAGGCTCCGATCAAGTCGGAGCCGGGGGAGCGAAAGACGTGAACGCGGCCATGGACACGGCCGTGGGCATCATCGCGGCCCATGCGTCCAAGGTGGACGGCATCAAGATTTCTCTGCTGGACAAGGACAAAGAGATCGCGATGCGCCGCCGCCTCGCACCGGGCGTGCGCATGTACACGGGCGACGATTTCAACTACGCCGAGCTGATTGCGGGTGACGGATTTGGCGGCGAGCCCACCCATGGCAAGAGCGATGCCCTGCTGGGCATCTTTGACGCGATTGCGCCGGCAGCCGCATCAGCGCTGGGCGCATTGGCGCAGGGCGACGAAGCACGGTTCCATGCCATTCTGGGGCCCACGGTGCCGCTGTCGCGCCACATCTTTGCCGCACCCACGCGCTTTTACAAAACCGGCGTGGTGTTCCTGGCCTGGCTCAACGGGCACCAGAGCCATTTCACCATGGTGGGCGGCCAGCAGAGCACGCGTTCGCTGGCGCACCTGAGCGAACTGTTCCGCCTGGCCGACGCGGCCGGCGTACTGCAGCAGCCCGAGCTGGCCGTGCACCGCATGAAGACACTGCTGGCCCTGCACGGCGTTGAGTAAGTCATGCGTGATTTTTCGCAAGACCACCGCTGGCTGTCGATCAACACCGCCACCGTGCGCAAAAGCCGCGGCGCGGACCTGCCCCTGCCCGACATCATCGAAGCCTGCGCACGCCGCGGCATCGGCGCCATCTCGCCCTGGCGCGACCAGGTGGCTGCCGCCGGGCTTGAGACCGTTTCAAAACTCGTCAAGACGCATGGGCTGGCGTTATCCGGCTACTGCCGCGGCGGCATGTTCACCGCCAGCGACGATGCAGGGCTGAAAGCCGCCCATGCAGACAACCGCCGCGCGGTGGACGAGGCCTGCGAGCTGGGCGCACGCTGCCTGGTGCTGGTGGTGGGCGCCCTGCCCGGCGCGTTGGCGGGCAAAGCGGCGCACAAGGACCTGGCGCTGTCACGCAGCCAGGTGACGGATGGCATCGGCTCGCTGCTGGACTACGCGGGCTCATGCGGCATGCCGCTGGCCATCGAGCCGCTGCACCCGATGTATGCCGCCGACCGTGCCTGCATCAACACGATGGAGCAGGCCCTGGACGTCTGCGACGAGCTGGACCCCACGCAATCAGAGGCGCTGGGCGTGGCGCTGGACGTGTACCACTGCTGGTGGGACCCGAAGCTGCGCCAGCAGATTTCGCGCGCCGGCAAGGCCAGGCTGCTGGCCTTTCATGTGTGCGACTGGCTCACGCCCACCACCGATCTGCTGAACGACCGCGGCATGATGGGCGACGGCGTGATCGACATCCCGCAGATCCGCGGCTGGGTCGAGGCGCAGGGTTTTGCGGGCTATAGCGAGGTTGAAATCTTCTCCGCCGGCAACTGGTGGCAACGCGATGCCGGTGAGGTGCTGGACACCTGCATCGCCCGCCACAAGAGCGCGGTCTGACGTTGCCTGGAGTGTCAGGCCGCGGCCTGCAGCCCGGTGGACGTGCGCACCACCGCTGAAGGCGAACGCTGCGCCACCTGTGCTGTGCCAAAGGAAATTTCACCCGACAGCTGGCCGCCCTCTTCGATCACGACCTTGCCGTAGCGGATCTTGCCGGTGACCTTGCCGGTGGCATAGATCATGAGCTTCTGGCGCACGGTCAGGTTGCCGTCGAACTCGCCGCGGATTTCGGCAATGTCGATTTCGGCCGAGCCCTTGAACGAGCCGCGCTCGGAAATCTGGATCACGCGTGAGTCCATGGTCGCCTCGACCGAGCCTTCAACCACCAGCGTGTCGCAATCGGTGATCTCCACGCCCTTGAGCTTGATGTTGGGCCCCACGGTCAGTTTGCTTTCACCTTCACGGCCCGCGGCGCTCGTGCCGCCCCCCGTGGTGCCGCTGGCGGATGTGCTGCCCGTTGCTGCGCCGCTGCCCGTGTTGCCCGCGGCATGGTTGGCGGCCTGTGCGCCTGTCGCGTTGTAGGTGGCCCCGCTGGCCGGCGTGGTGCCGGAACGGGTGTTGTAGGTGTCGGGTTCGCGCTTGTTGAAAAACGGGCTTTGCAGTGCCATCGGTTACTCTCCTAAAAGTGGACTGATGGTACGGGCCGCACCGCTTACATGCGCGTCCTCTTGCGCAACTACGGTAACCAAATAAACTGGCGGCTCGTTCACAATACAGATCTATGGAACGCATCACCGGCCCGTTCAAGGGCTACTTCATCGCGGCGTACACCGTGGAAAGCGGTGACGAATTCATTGGCTTTGCCAAGATCTGCATTGCCAAGCCTGATTCGGTGCACAACATCAACGCGCAGCACAAGGTGCGCAGCTACCACCTGTACTCCACCGAATCGCAGGCGCTTGAAAGCGCGGAGTTCCGCGCGCGTGAATCCATCGCATCACTGCCGCCCAACTGGCACCCTTTCAGCGAGGACAGCATGATGGACTCGCTCAAGAAACTCTGAAGCTCTGAAGCTCTGAAGCGCGAGCGCTCAGCGTTCAGGCGGGCACCAGCGCCGTGCGGCGCGCACGCCGCACATTGAATGCGCTGGCAATCAGCAGCCCCTGCACCAGGGCCAGCCCGAGCAGCACGGCCGTGTGGCGCTGCTGGTCCATCAGCGCACCAAACACCAGCGGCGCTGCCGCCTGCCCGATGTCCAGCCCCGAATACACCACACCATAGACGCGGCCGGTGGCGTTTTCGGGCGTGGACTTCTTGACCAGCAGATCACGCGACGGCCCGGCGATGCCCGACGCAAAGCCCATGAACCCGAACACCACCGGCACGGCCAGCACCGGCAGCCGGGCCAGGGCCAGCGTCAATGCGAACATCGCCGCCACACCAAAGCCCAGGCCCACGATTCGCTCGCAGCGCGAGGGATCAGACGCCAGAAAGCCCCCCAGCACCATGCCGCACGCGCTGCACACCATGTAAACCGTCAGGCACATCGCGGCCAGCGCCAGCGGTACGCCATGCAACTGGCGCGCGGCCTCGGGTGCGAACGCCTGCACCACGCTGATCACGATGGCATAGATGAAGAAGAAGGCAAAGCACATCCACACCGCAGGGATGCGCAGGAAGTCAAAGCTGTGCGCAGCGGCGGCGGCGCTGCGGGCAGCGGGCGGGGGCGTCGCCGGCAACGCCAGCGCGGCCCGGTTGAGCCACAGCACGGCCAGCACCACGAACGCCAGCACACCGGCCGCGCACAGCGCCACGCGCCATGAATACGCCAGCGCCAGCGGCACCAGCATGGCTGGCGCCAGCGCCCAGCCCAGGCTGCCGGTAATGCCATGCACGCTGTAGGCATGGCCCAGACGCGGCGCACTGACCTTGCGGTTGAGCAGCGTGTAGTCCACCGGGTGGAACACGCCGTTGCCCACGCCCGCCAGGATGGAGAACGCCGCCATCATCCAGTAGCTGGTGCTCAGTGCAAAGCCGAATGCCGCCAGCCCCAACAGCGCCAGCCCGGCAAACAGGATGGGGCGCGGCCCGTGGCGGTCCACCAGGAACCCCGAAGCCGCCTGCACCGCGCAGGACACCACGAAAAACAGCGTCATCAGGAAACCCAGCTCGGTGTAGCTGGCGTTGAACTCATCCTTGAGCCAGGGGAACAGCGGCGCCAGCAACAGCTGGCTGTAGTGGCTGATCAGGTGCGCCAGGCCGACCAGGCCAATGACGCTGGCGTCCTGTCGCAGGCCGGGGCCACCGGTCGAAGGGTTGAGGGCGGCGGTATTCATGCGCCGTATCGTAGTATTGGGGTTGCTTGCTGAAACACGACGAAACGCCATGTTTCAGCGAGAACCAGCCAAACCTGCCATGCCCAGAATGCAGCGCCCCCGCATCACCCCCGTGGGTGACACCGATCCGTTTCGTCCCAGCCGCGAACGCCCGGTGCGCGTGCGCGCACGCAGCATGGCGGCAGACACCCATTTCGAGCCGCACCACCACGCCTGGGCGCAGCTGGCCTACAGCGCCAGCGGCATGCTTCAGGTGATTGCCGCGCGCGGCCCCGACGCGCTGGACGAGGTGACCTATATCGTGCCGCCATCGCGCGCCGTGTGGATCGCCCCAGGTGCGCGCCACGCGATCCATGTGCTGGAGGCCGCCGAATTCCGCACGCTGTACATGCACGCGAGCGTCACGCCCAACGGCTGGGAAGGCTGCCGCATGATCGTGGTGAGCGCGCTGCTGCGCGAGCTGATCCCCGCGCTGGACGCGCCCAGCGCGCCGCTGGCGCCGGCACGCGAGGCTGCGCTCACGCAGCTGGTGGTGGACGAGATCACCCATGCCGACACCCAGCCCCTGGGCGTACCCATGCCGCACCCGCAAAACGGCGACAAGCGCCTGCGCGCGCTGTGCGAGGCCGTGCTGCGCGCGCCCGCTGAGCGCGCCACGCTGGCCGAATGGGCGGCCAACACCGGCGCCAGCGAGCGCACCGTGGCGAGGCTGTTTCGTGACGAGCTGGGTACCAGCTACCAGCAGTGGCGCCAGCAGGTGGTGCTGGCCCATGCGCTGCCGCTGCTGGCGCGCGGCACGCCGGTGAGCCTGGTGGCGGCGGCCAGCGGCTATGCCAGCGACAGCGCGTTTACCGCCATGTTCAAGGCCGCGATGGGCGAGCCACCCAGTGCCTTCCAGGGCAAGCAGGGCCAATGACCGGATGGCCTCAGGCCCACAGCGCCTGCATCGCTGATGCAAACGCGGCCTGCCGGTGGGCCTGGACCGGCGCAGCAGCCACCCCGGCGACATAAGCCGCTGCCTGCACAGCGTCGGGGCTGGAAAACACGGCGGCGTCCAGCACATGGCGGGCCGGAATGCCGGCCAGAGCCGGCGCATTCGCATCCAGCACGCAAAAATCGGCGCGCTGGCCAGCCACCAGGCCCCCCAGCGCCACCCCTGCGGCGGCGCTGCCGCCCTGTACCGCGCCCTGCAGCAACAGGGCCGCGCTGCTGCCCCCACCGCCTGTCTGCGCCGCGATGTTGCGCTGGCGCCGCGTGAGGCGCTGCGCGTATTCGAGCAGGCGCAGTTCTTCGGTTGCGCGGCGCGTGACGTGGCTGTCCGAGCCGACGGACCAGCGCCCGCCCTGCCCGGCCCAGCCGGTGTAGTCAAACACGCCGTCGCCCAGGTTGGCCTCGGTGCTGGGGCAGATCACCACCGATGCACCGGCGGCGCACAGGCCCTGCAGTTCCTGCGGCGTGGTGTGGGTGGCGTGCACCAGGTTCCAGCGGGCGTCCAGCGGCGTATGGTTCAGCAACCATTCGATCGGGCGCTGGCCGTGGTGGGCCAGGCAGTCGTTTACCTCCTGCACCTGCTCGGCAATGTGGATGTGCACCGGCCAGCCTGCCGCTTTCGCGGCCTGAGCGGCTTCCGCCAGCGCGCCAGGGTCCACGGCCCGCAACGAATGCAGCGCAATGCCGGCGTTGACGCGCGGCAGGCGCAATGCGTTGATCTCCTGGGCGATGTGCAACACGCTGTCGGGCGTGCCCGCAAAGCGGCGCTGGTCATCACGCAGGCCCGCCGCGCCAAAGCCCGAGCGCATGTACAGCGTGGGCAGCAGCGTCAGGCCCATGCCGGTGGCCTGCGCTGCGCGCACCAGCGCCAGCGACATCTCCAGCGGGTCGGCATAGGCGCGGCCACCGGTGTCGTTGTGCAGGTAGTGGAATTCACACACCTGGGTGTACCCGCCGGCCAGCAGCTCGGCATACAGCTGGCTCGCAATCACCTCCAGCTGCGCGGGTGTGATGCGCAAGGCGGCGCGGTACATGCGGTCGCGCCAGCTCCAGAAATCGTCGGTGCCGCTGCCCTGCTCCGTCAGGCCCGCCATGGCGCGCTGGAAGGCGTGGCTGTGCGCATTGACGATGCCGGGCAGCACCGGGCCCGCCAGGACCGTGGCGCCGTCCGCCGAGCCATGGGGCGTGATGGCACGCCAGGTGCCGTCAGCGGCCACGTCCAGCCGCACGTCAAACGCCCAGGCGCCATTCACCCAGGCCTGCGGCGCAAGGAAGGCGGCTTCAGCGTGCATACAGCGCCCTTGCCGCGTTCAGCGCCGCCACCACCATGCGTTGCAGTACGGGCTGGATGGCGGCGGCCTTGGCGTCGTCATAGGCAAACGGGGCCACCTCCTGCATGTACAGGCTTTGGCACTTCTCCAACTGCACCGCATGCACATGCTGGCCGGGCTGCCCGTAATGGCGTGTGATGTAGCCGCCCTTGAAGCGACCGTTGACCACGCTGCTCACGCCCGGTGCACCGCGGCAGGCGTCTGCCACCGCCGTGGTGATGGATGCATGCGCAGCCGCACCGCTGGCCGTGCCGATGTTCAGGTCGGGCAGGCGGCCTTCAAACAGCCAGGGGATTTCGCTGCGGATGCTGTGCGCGTCCCACAGCAGGGCAAAACCATGCTGCGCCTTGATGCGCGCCAGCTCTGCGCGCAAGGCGTCATGGTAGGGCTGCCAATACCTGTCGCGCCGTTGCGTTCGCTGTGCAGCATCGGGCGCCGCGCCTTCCCCATACAGCGGGTCCCCCGTGAAAAACCGCGTGGGGCACAGCTCGGTGTTGGACGCACCGGGGTACATGGGTGCATCGTCCGGTGGGCGGTTCAGGTCGATCACGTAGCGCGACACCCGGGGCACGATCAGGCTGGCGCCCATGTCCCGCGCAAAGCCGTACAGCCGCTCCAGGTGCCAGTCGGTGTCTTCCACACCCAGCGCACGCGGCACATACGCGGGCTTCAGTTCGTCGGGGATCCGCGTGCCGACATGCGGCATGCTGACCAGCAACGGCACGCTTCCCTGGTGCAGTTCAAAGCTCATGCGGGTTGCCCCCTGTAAACAGTTTGCAGGCGCGCGTTGGCGCCGATGGCATAGCTCAGCTGCGCGGGATGGGCCAGGTCCCACAGCACAAAATCGGCGCGCAGGCCAGCGGCCAGCATGCCCCTGTCGTCCATGCCCAGGGCCTGCGCGGCATGGCGCGTCACACCCGCCAGCGCTTCCTCGGGCGTCAGGCGGAACAGGGTGCATGCCATGTTGAGCATGAGCAGCAGCGACGTGCACGGCGAGCTGCCCGGGTTGCAGTCGGTAGACACTGCCATGGGCACGCCATGCTCGCGCAGCAGCGCAATGGGCGGCAGCCGTGTTTCACGCAGGAAGTAAAACGCGCCTGGCAGCAGCACCGCCACGCAGCGGGCGCGGGCCATGGCCGCGGCGCCTTCGGCGCTGAGCCATTCCAGATGGTCGCAGCTCAGGGCGCCAAACTTTGCCGCCAGCTGCGCACCGCCGCTGTCGCTCAGCTGCTCGGCATGCAGCTTCACCGGCAGGCCCAGTGCCTGCGCCGCTTCAAACACCCGCTGCGTCTGCGCGGTGCTGAAGGCGATGCGCTCGCAGAACGCATCCACCGCATCCACCAGGCCCAGCGCGTGCAACTGCGGCAACATGCGCAGCACTTCGTCCAGGTAATCGTCGGTGCGCCCGGCAAATTCAGGCGGCACGGCGTGGGCACCCAGAAAGGTGGTGCGCACGTCCACCGGCAGTTCGCTGCCAAGCGAACGGGCCACTTCCAGCGTCTTGCGTTCGTGTTCCAGGGCCAGGCCATAGCCCGACTTGATCTCCACCGTCGTGATGCCCTCGCTGGCCAGCGCCCTGAGCCGCCGCAGGCTTTGCGCGCGCAGGTCGCCCGCGCTGGCGGCGCGCGTGGCCTGCACGGTAGAGGCAATGCCGCCGCCCGCGCGGGCAATGTCTTCATAGCTGGCGCCATTCAGACGCATTTCAAACTCGTTGGCCCGGTCGCCGCCATAAACGAGATGGGTGTGGCAATCGATCAGGCCTGGTGTGACGAGTGCGCCGCCCGCGTCGTGGCGCTGGGTGCACTGGTCTACCAGTGCCTGGGGCAGCGCCTCGTGCGGGCCCACCCAGGCGATGTGCTCGCCCTGCACCACCAGCGCGGCATCGTCCACCAGGCCATAGGGCTCGCCCCATTCAGGCTGCAGGGTGGCAGCGCGGCAGTTGCTCCAGATTTCCGTGTTCATTCGCTCACCTCCATCCACAACGCGTCTGTGCCCTGCAGCGTGAGGGCCGGCCCACCCAGGCGCCATGCCAGGGTGTGCGGCGGCAGCGTCAGCTCACCCAGCAGTGCGGGTGCAGACACGGCATACACCGCCTGCAGCGTCGCAGGCGACGCCGCCAGCACCATGGATGCAGGTAGCCGCTGCAGCACGGCGTCACCGCCGCGTGCCATCAGGTTGAAGTCCTGCGTGGCGCCACCCAGCAGCGTGCACCGGGTATCAGCCCCGCCGTCAAAGGTCAGTGGCTCGCTGGCAGGCGTCAGAACATGCGCCTGGCCGTCGACGACCAGGCGCACGCCTGCTCCGCACAGCACGGCAAAGCAGCGCTGCACGCCGTCAAACCGCGAAAACGGCCCGTCAGTCTGTACCTCAGCCACCGACAAGCGCACGCGCCAGTCTGTAGCCAACGGCCAGGCCAGCAGCTCGCGCGTGGTGCCGCCGCCGTTCTTCCATGCTTGCGGCTGAACGTCGCTCAAATGAACCAGTTGCCAGCTCATGCCTGAAACTGTCCCGCAAAGCTGTAGCGCGTGCCGGGGTACACCAGGCGCGCCACGCTGGCCACGTGGGCGCCGCTGACGGTGCGGCGCATCATGGCCAGGCAGGGCTCGGTGCGCTTGATGCCCAGCTCCTTGGCCTCCTGCGCCGTGGGCAGGCAGGCCTCGATGCTGTAGCTGGCTTCGGTCAGCGGCGCGCATTCCAGCAGGTGGTGGGTCGGTGTGGTCCGGGTGAAGTCCAGATCGATGTAGCCAGGCGCGGCCGCCGGGTTGACGTAGCGGTCTTCGTACTGGATCGGCACGCCGTTTTCCAGGTGGATCAGGATGGTATGGAACACCTTGTCGCCCGGCTGCAGGCCCAGCGACTGGGCCAGGTCGGCACGGGCTTCTTCCTGCGCCACCAGCAGCACGCGCGTGGTGTGCACATGGCCGCGTTCGGCCACTTCCTCATGGATGTCGCGGATGGTCAGGCGCGACGAGATGCGGTGCAGCTCGGCCACCCGGGTGCCCGAGCCCTGCACGCGCGTGACCAGCCCCTCGGCCGCCAGCTCGCGCAGGGCGCGGTTGACCGTCATGCGCGCCACGGCGAACTGCTGCGCCAGCGCCGATTCACTGGGCACAGGGTCGCCGGGGCGCCATTGCCCACTGCTGATGTGGCCCTTGATGAAGGCCTTGACCTGTTCGTAAGCCGGCAGATCGGGTTTTTCCATAAGGCCCCAAGAATACCCCAGTTGACACAAGTTGTATAGACAACTACAGTTCGCCGGAATTGATTGACCTGAATCATCCGCCCGCAGGAGCCGCCATGTCCGACCTTTCGCAAACCCCCTTCCTGGCCAGCAAGGCCCGCCCGGTGCGGGCGCCGCGCGGCAGCGCCATCAGCTGCGCCAACTGGCAGATCGAAGCCGCCTACCGCATGCTCCAGAACAACCTGGACCCGGAGGTCGCCGAGAACCCCGACGAGCTGGTGGTGTACGGCGGCATTGGCAAGGCCGCGCGCAACTGGCCGTCGTTTGACGCCATCCTGCATTCGCTGCGCAAGCTGGCGCCCGATGAGACGCTGCTGATCCAGTCGGGCAAACCGGTGGGCGTGTTTCGCACCCACACCGGTGCACCGCGCGTGCTGCTGGCCAATTCCAACCTGGTGCCCCAATGGGCCACCTGGGACCACTTCAACGAGCTGGACCGCGCGGGCCTGATGATGTACGGCCAGATGACGGCCGGCAGCTGGATTTACATCGGCAGCCAGGGCATCGTGCAGGGTACCTATGAAACCTTTGTGGAAGCCGGCCGCCAGCACTACAACGGCGACCTGGCCGGACGCTGGATCCTGACGGCCGGCCTGGGCGGCATGGGCGGCGCGCAGCCGCTGGCCGCCACGTTTGCCGGGGCCTGCTCGCTGAACATCGAATGCCAGCAAAGCCGCATCGACTTTCGCCTGCGCACCCGGTACCTGGACAAGCAGGCCAGGGACCTGGACGAGGCGCTGGCGCTGATCGCGCACCACACCAGCCGCAAAGAGGCGGTGTCGATCGGCCTGTGCGGCAACGCGGCCGACATCGTGCCCGAGCTTGTCAGGCGTGCCCAGGCAGGTGGGCCGCGCCCCGACATCGTGACCGACCAGACCTCGGCCCACGACATCATCAATGGCTACCTGCCCAGCGGCTGGACCGTGGCGCAGTGGCAGGCGGCGCAGAAGGATCCAGCGCAGCACGCAAGCCTCAAGCAGGCCGCTGGTGAGTCCTGCGCCACGCACATCCGCGCCATGCTGGCCTTCCATGCCATGGGCATTCCCACGGTGGACTACGGCAACAACCTGCGCCA
>JBEIPU010000074.1:0-18764 GCA_040376925.1 Caenimonas sp.
GACCGGGGATGGACCATCTTGATGAACTGCTTGAGCATCTGCTCGGTGACGGTGAAGTCGGCGATCACACCGTCCTTCATCGGGCGGATGGCCTCGATGTTGCCCGGCACCTTGCCCAGCATGGCCTTGGCCTCATGGCCCACGGCCTGGATGGTCTTCTTGCCTTGGGGGCCGCCTTCGTGGCGGATGGCGACGACCGAGGGTTCATCGAGGACGATGCCCTTGTCGCGTACAAAAATCAGGGTGTTGGCGGTGCCTAGGTCGATGGCCAGGTCGGTGGAGAAGTACCGACGAAATGCTCCGAACATTAGAAATCCTCTCGCGCTAAGGGCCGGCACCGCAGCCGGCCAACGCCTTGTTTGTCGTATTGAAAGCCGCTTTTTCCTGCAAATACCAGCGGTTTCGCGGGTGTTGCACCAAAGGCGGGATAATACCCCATCCCCTGTGAATAACTGCCCGCCACCGGGCCAAAATTTTCCCTTTACAACTGGTTTCGCGACCGTTTTTCCCCATGGCTTTGACCCCCCAAGACATCGGCCGAATTGCCAATCTGGCAAGGCTGGAACTGCGCCCGGAAGAAAGCGAGCGCATGCTGACCCAACTCAATGGCTTTTTCGACATCGTCGAGCAGATGCGTGCTGTGGATACTGCGGGCGTCGAGCCCCTGTCGCACCCCGTCGCGGCCATCCAGGACATCGCCTTGCGCCTGCGCGACGACGTGGTGAGCGAGCCCAACCAGCGCGAGGCCAACCAGCAAAGCGCGCCGGCTGTGGAGCGGGGTTTGTTCCTGGTGCCGAAGGTGATCGAATGAGCGAATGGTTTAACTGGACCGTCAAGGAGACGGCTGTAGCGCTTCGCTCGAAGACGATTTCTGCGAAGGAACTGGCTTTGTTGTCGCTGGGACGCATGGCCCAACACGAAGGGCTTGGCGCGTTCCTCGCTACGGCGCCTGATGTGACGCAGGCTCAGGCGATGGCAGCGGACGCACGCATCGCGTCGGGCGACACAGCGCCGTTGCTTGGCGTGCCCATCGCCCACAAGGACATCTTCGTCACCAAGGACTTTGTGAGTACGGCCGGCTCGAAGATGCTGGCCGGCTACCGCTCGCCCTTCAATGCCACGGTTGTCGACAAGCTGGCGCAGTCCGGCGCCGTCACGCTGGGCAAGCTCAACTGCGATGAGTTCGCCATGGGCTCGTCCAACGAAAACTCCGCCTTCAAGCCCGCGCAAAACCCGTGGGACACCACCCGCATTCCGGGGGGATCGTCAGGCGGCAGCGCCGTGGCCGTGGCTGCACGCCTGGCCCCGGCCGTGACCGGCACCGACACCGGCGGCTCCATCCGCCAGCCCGCAGGCTTTTGCGGCATCACCGGCATCAAGCCCACCTACGGCCGCGCGTCGCGCTACGGCATGATTGCTTTTGCCTCCAGCCTGGACCAGGCCGGGCCCATGGCGCGCACGGCTGAAGATTGCGCGTTGCTGCTGTCGTCCATGTGCGGCCCCGATCCAGACCGCGACGCCACGTCGCTGGACGTGCCGGCGGAAGACTTCACCCGCTCGCTGAACGACAGCGTTGACGGCCTGCGCATCGGCATCCCCAACGAATTCTTTGGCGAAGGCCTGTCGGCCGATGTGCGCGCCGCGGTGGATGCTGCGCTGAAGGAATACGAAAAGCTCGGCGCCAGGCTGGTCCCGATCTCGCTGCCGCGCACGCAGTTGTCGATCCCCGTGTACTACATCATCGCGCCGGCGGAAGCCTCGTCCAACCTCAGCCGCTTTGATGGGGTGAAGTTCGGCCATCGCGCGGGCAGGTACACCGACCTGCTGGACATGTACAAAAAGACCCGCGCCGAAGCCTTTGGCGACGAGGTCAAGCGCCGCATCATGATCGGCACCTATGTGCTCAGCCACGGCTACTACGACGCCTACTACCTGCAGGCGCAAAAGATCCGCCGCATGATCGCCGACGACTTCCAGCAAGCCTTCAAACAGTGCGACCTGATTGCCGGCCCGGTGGCGCCCACGGTGGCGTGGAAGCTGGGCGAGCATGGCAACGACCCGCTGGCCGACTACCTGGCTGACATCTTCACGTTGCCCGGTTCGCTGGCCGGCCTGCCCGGCATGAGTGTGCCGGCAGGCTTTGGCGAGGGCGGTATGCCTGTGGGGCTGCAGTTGCTGGGCAACTACTTCAGCGAAGCCAAGCTGCTGAACGCCGCGCACCGCTTCCAGCAAGCCACCGATTTCCACCTCCGTACCCCGGAGGGCTTCTGACATGACGAGCAAACTGATCCAGGGCTACGAAGTCGTCATCGGCTTTGAGACACATGCCCAGCTGTCCACGCAAAGCAAGATCTTCAGCCGTGCCGCCACGGCCTTTGGCGCCGAGCCCAACACGCAGGCCTGCGCGGTGGATCTGGCGCTGCCCGGCACGCTGCCGGTGATGAACAAGGGCGCGGTCGAGCGCGCGATTGAGTTCGGCCTGGCGGTGAACGCCACGATTGCGCCCAGGAGCATCTTTGCGCGCAAAAACTACTTCTACCCCGACCTGCCCAAGGGCTACCAGATCAGCCAGTTTGAAATCCCGGTGGTGCAGGGCGGCAGCGTCGAATTCTTTCTGGGCGAAGAGAAGAAAAGCGTACGCCTGGTGCGCGCCCACCTGGAAGAAGACGCCGGCAAGTCGCTGCATGAAGACTTCATCGGCCAGTCAGGCATCGACCTGAACCGGGCCGGCACGCCGCTGCTGGAAATCGTGACCGAGCCCGACATGCGCGGCAGCGAAGAAGCCGTGGCCTATGCCAAGGAACTGCACAAGATCGTGACCTGGATCGGCATCTGCGACGGCAACATGCAGGAGGGCTCTTTCCGCTGTGACGCCAACGTGTCGGTGCGCAAGCCCGGCGCGCCGCTGGGTACGCGCCGCGAAATCAAGAACCTGAACAGCTTCAAGTTCATGCAGCAGGCGATTGACTACGAGATCCGCTGGCAGATCGAGCAGATTGAAGACGGCCACGCGATCCAGCAGGCTACTGTGCTGTTTGACCCCGACACCGGCGAAACACGCGCCATGCGCACCAAGGAAGACGCGGCCGATTACCGCTATTTCCCCGACCCGGACCTGCCGCCGCTGGTGGTGGCGCCCGAGTGGGTAGAGCGTGTGCGCAGCGAAATGGCCGAGCTGCCGCGCGTGATGGCGGCGCGCTTCGTGGCGGACTATGGCCTGCCTGAGTACGACGCCACCACGCTCACGCAGAGCAAGGCCATGGCGGCGTATTTCGAGGCTGCGGCCAGGGCCTGCGGCCAGCCCAAGCTGGCCAGCAACTGGGTGATGGGCGAGGTGTCACGACGGCTCAACGCGCAGGACATCGGCATCGAGGCCGCACCGGTCAGCCCGGCGCAGCTGGCCGCACTGATCGGTCGCATTGCCGACAACACCGTGTCCAACAGCGCCGCGCGCCAGGTGTTTGACGCGCTCTGGTCGGGTGAAGGCAATGAGGTTGACGCCGTGATCGAGGCCAAGGGCTTGAAGCAGATGAACGACACCGGGGCGCTGGAAAAGATCATCGACGACATCATTGCCGCCAACCCCGACAACGTCGCGCAGTTCCGCGCGGGCAAGGACAAAGCCTTCAACGCACTGGTCGGCCAGGCGATGAAAGCCACCAAGGGCAAGGGCAACCCGCAACAGGTCAATGACCTGCTGCGCAAGAAGCTCGGCTAGCCGGCGTCACTGTGGGATCTACCGGCCGCTGAACCGTGCAGGCCGCTTCTCGGTAAACGACCGCACCCCCTCGGCCGCGTCCTCGCTGTTGGACAGCCGCTGCTGCGTGCTGATGAAATCCTGCATGGCCATCAACGGCCCGTGCTCCACGGCCTTCAGCATGTTCATGCGCGTGGCCACCACCGCCAGCGGTGCCTGCTCTGCAATGGCCTGCGCGATCCGCAGTGCTTCGTCCAGCACCTGCGCTGCCGGCACCACCTTCTGCACGAAATTCAGGCGCAGGGCTTCGGCGCTGCCGAACTCGTCACCCGTCAGCAGGTGCAGCATCGCGTTGCCCAGCCCCGCGCGCTCTGCCATGCGCAGCGTGGCGCCGCCGGTGGCCATGATGCCGCGCTTGACTTCCAGCTGCGAAAAGCGGCAGTCGTCGCCCGCCACCACGATGTCGGCCGCCAGCATGAGTTCGATACCCACGGTGAAGGTGATGCCCTTGACCGCCGCCACCATGGGCTTGGTGCGCCGCCGGTAGCCTGGCGTGCCCAGGTCGTTGGGCTCCACCAGCCCGAAGGCAAAGGCCTTCTCGCCGCTGCGCATCAGCGGCGCAATGGTGGGCAGGTCCAGCCCGGCGGTGAAATGGTCGCCAAAGGCGTGCAGCACGCCCACGCGCAGGTCCGCATCGTCGTCCAGCAGGGTGTAGGCCTCGGCCAGCTCGCGGTACATGCGCGGCGTGAAGCCGTTGCGCTTGGCCGGCCGGTTGATGCCGATCAGAAGCAGCGCGCCGCGCCGCTCGGTGGTGATGGTGCCCTCGGGCGGCGGTGCGTGGGGGGTGTTGGTGCTCATGCGCCGCATGCTAGCGGCGCGGGCAGCGCCAGTGCATCACGTGGGCGACAGGGCGGGCTCGGGCGGCGGGCTGGCGGTGGCCGCGGCGCTGGCCGCCTCGATGGCCATGGCGTCATCCAGCACGCTGTCCAGCAGCATCAGGTCGCGGTACACCCCCAGGGGCAGCAGCGGCGGGCCCATGGCTTTCACGCGCATGTCGTGCTCGCCCAGCATCCAGCGCAGGATCCACATGCGCGCGGGTCGCAACGGCCACTGGCCCACGACGCCGTTGCACAGGTGGGTGTCGTCCAGCAGCTCGGCGCCCGCCGTGGACGGCGCGGACCACAGCGGCGCATTCTGGCCGAAGCGGGCGCGAAAGGCGTCGCGCGCCACCTCCCATTCCTGCTGCAGCGCCAGTTCCTTGTAGAGCTCGCGCAGTTCCATGAACACCCACGGGCTGGTGTAGCGGAAGTCCACCAGGTGCTGCTGCAACAGCAGCACCGCGGCCACCACGTCGCCGCGCTTGCGCCTGCGCTGCAGCTTCTCGTCGAGCTGGTGCAGGTCGATCAGCGTGGCCTCGCGGCGTGAATTGGTCTCGCCGATGGCGGTGACGTAGATGGCGCGCGCCGACTCGGCCGGGTTGGGGTTGTCGGGCAGGATGTCGTCCAGGCTGTTGACGCGCGTGACGAGGGATGACGCGGCCGGCTGCACGTCGGCCCACAGCACCGAATCATGCTCGCGCCGGTTGCGCCGGCGCTCGATCACCCAGCCGATGCTGGACACCAGCGCAATACCGCCCAGTGCCACGGTCAGCGGCACCAGGCTTGGGGCCGTGCGCGCGGCAGAAGCCGCGCCGCGCAACGCAGCCACGCCGTGGGCGATGGAGCCGGTTCGGGGGGCGGCTGCGTCGGGCGCAGCGGCTGCGTCGGGTGCCGCAGATGGGGCAGCAGGCCCTGCAGCAGCCGGCGGCGCAGCGACCGCAGGGGGCGCAGCGGGGGCTGGCGCAACGGGCGCTGCGGGCGCGGCGGGCGCAGGCACCCGGCCCAGCGACGGGCTCAGCCGCAGCGTTGCAGGCTGTGCTTCGGGGGTGCCGCCGGACGCCATGGTGTGGACGCTGCGGGTTGGGCTTTTAGTAGCTGTACACGCCGCGGCCGGTCTTGCGGCCCAGGCGGCCGGCGGCGACCATTTCCTTGAGCAGCGGGCAGGCCCTGTACTTGCTGTCGCCAAACTCGGCCAGGTACACGTCCATGACGGCCAGGCACACGTCCAGCCCGATCATGTCGGCCAGCGCCAGCGGGCCGATGGGCTGGTTGCAGCCCAGCTTCATGCCGGCGTCGATGTCCTCGGCTGTCGCCAGGCCTTCGGCCAGCACAAAGAAGGCTTCGTTGATCATGGGCACCAGGATGCGGTTGACCACAAAGCCCGGCGCATTTTTCACCGTGATCGGGCTCTTGCCCAGCTTTTCGGCCAGCGCCTTCACTGCGTCATGCGTGGCGTCGCTGGTCTGCAGGCCGCGGATGATTTCCACCAGCGCCATCATGGGCACGGGGTTGAAGAAATGCATGCCGATGAACCGGTCCGCGCGCGACGTGGCCGCCGCCAGCTTGGTGATGGAAATTGACGAGGTGTTGGACGCCAGGATCACCTCCGGCGCCACCAGCGCATCCACCTGGCGCAGGATCCTGAGCTTGAGCTCGTAGTTCTCGGTGGCGGCCTCGATCACGATCTGCGCTGCCTTGAGGTCGTCGTACGCGGTGCTGCCCTGGATCAGGGCCAGCGCCGCCGCCTTGCCGGCTTCGGTGATCTTTTCCTTCTTGACCAGCCGGTCCAGGCTGCCGGCCACGCTGGCCAGGCCCTTGGCCACGGCGGCGTCCGATACGTCCACCATCACCACCCGCAGCCCCGCCACGGCGCAGGCCTGCGCGATGCCGTTGCCCATGGTGCCGGCGCCGATGATGCCCACCACGTCCAGACCCCTACCCAATTCGTTCGCCATGTGGATTCCCGTCAGTTGCCCGGCGCTGCCGACCCGGCTGGCCGAAGAACCCGGATGTTAACGGGTGTTACAGCCCGGTCCAATCCGGGGTAAGGTACGCGCCTGTATCACCTGGAGGGGACGCAAATGCTTGACTACATCATCATCGGCGGCGGTTCGGCCGGCTGCGTGCTGGCAGGGCGGCTTTCTGAAGATCCTTCAGTGCGTGTGGCGCTGCTGGAGGCGGGGCCCAGCGACACCAGCCCGCTCATTCACTGCCCTGCCGGGCTGGCGCTGCTGGCCAAAAACGGCCAGGCCAACTGGGCGCTCAACACCGTGCCCCAGCCCGGCCTGAACGGCCGGCGCGGCTACCAGCCGCGCGGCAAGGTGCTGGGCGGCTCCAGCTCGGTCAACGCCATGATCTATGCGCGCGGCGTGCCGGAGGACTATGACCATTGGGCGCAGCAGGGCAACCCCGGCTGGGGCTGGGCCGACGTGCTGCCTTACTTCAAGCGCGCCGAGCACAACGAGCGCGGCGCCGACGCCTTTCACGGCACGGGCGGCCCCCTGAATGTGCGCGACCTCACCACGCCCAACCGGTTTGGCCCGGTGTTCGTGCAGGCAGGCGTGCAGGCCGGCTACCCCGCCAACCCAGACTTCAACGGCGAGCAGCAAGAAGGTGTGGGGATGTACCAGGTCACGCACAGGAACGGCGAGCGCTTCAGCGCCGCCAAGGCCTACCTCACGCCGCACCTGTCGCGGCCCAACCTGCAGGTGATCACGGGCGCCCACGCCACGCGCATCATCACCGAGGGCCGGCGCGCGGTGGGCGTGGAATTCCGCCAGGGCGGCGAGCTGCGCCAGTTGCGCGCCGCGCGCGAGGTGCTGCTGTGTGCCGGCGCGCTCCTGTCGCCCCAGCTGCTGCTGCTGTCGGGCATCGGCGCGGGCGCCCAGCTGCGCCAGCACGGCATCGGCGTGGTGCACGACCTGCCCGGCGTGGGCATGCACCTGCACGACCATGTGGACGTGGTGCAGGTGGTGAACGCGCCGCAGCTCAAGGACCTGTTCGGCCTGTCATTCACGGGGCTGGTGCGCGCGGTCAAGGGGATTTTTGAATGGCGCAACTTCCGCACCGGCATGCTGACCACCAACTTTGCCGAGGCCGGTGGTTTCATCAAGAGCCAGCCGCACGAAGCCCTGCCCGACCTGCAGCTGCACTTTGTGATCGGCAAGCTGGTGGACCACGGCCGCAAGACGGTGTTGGGCCACGGCTATTCATGCCATGTGTGCCTGCTGCGCCCGCAAAGCCGCGGCAGCGTGACGCTGGCCAGCGCCGACCCGCTGGCGCCGCCGCTGGTGGACCCGAACTTCCTGGCGGAGCCGGACGACATGGCCCGCATGGTGCGCGGCTTCAAGCTCATGCGCACCATCCTGCAGCAGCCCGCACTGGCCGGCTACCGGGGGCAGGAGCTGCCGGCGTCGGCAGCCGCGCAGACCGATGAAGAGATCGGGCAGTTCATCCGCAACTACGGCGACACCATCTACCACCCCGTGGGCAGCTGCCGCATGGGGCCGGGCCCGCTGGACGTGGTGGACGCGCAGCTGCGCGTGCACGGCATGCAGGGGCTGCGCGTGGTGGATGCGTCAGTGATGCCGCGCATCGTGGGCGGCAACACCAATGCACCCGTGATCATGATGGCCGAGAAGGCGGCCGACCTGATCCGGGTTGCGTAGACCTGTGATGCAGTTCACAGCCAGCGCCCCGCGCGCCGGCATTTAAGGTTCTTTTAGCAATCGTTTAAGCAATTCTTAGCGGCGCGACAAGCCGCGTTCTCTGACACTTCTTTTCGCGGTGCACGGTGCACCAGCCATCCAGATACTGAACGGAAAGAAGAACCATGAACATTGACTCCAAAGAACTGCAGCAGGTCGCTGCCACTGCCGCTGCCATTGACGCCCCCCGCATGGACATGTACGCCGGCATCCACAAGGCGATGCGCGCGCTGATGGCCGACACCCTGCTGGCGCTGGGCCGCATGGACTGCGACGACGACCTGGAGCTGGCCCAGACCACCCAGCAGGTGCTGGCGCTGATGGATGCCTGCGCGTCGCACCTGAAGCACGAAAACGAGTTCATCCACGCCGCGCTGGAAGCCCGTGCCCCCGGTGCCAGCGCCGTGATTGCGCATGAGCATGACGACCACCTGGCCCATATCCGCCGCCTGGCCGGCGCCGCCACCGCTTTGCTGGGCACGCCGACCGCGCAGCGGGCCGCCGCCGTGCTGGCGCTGTACCGCGACCTGTCGCTGTTCATTGCCGAGAACTTCCATCACATGCATGTGGAGGAAACCGCTCACAACGCCGTGCTATGGGCCCGCTACACCGACGCCGAGCTGGAGGCGATCCATGATGCGCTGGTGGCCTCCATCCCGCCCGAGGAAATGATGCGCATCGTGCGCTGGCTGGTGCCCTTCATGAACCCCACCGAGCGCACCTCGCTGCTGGCCGACATGCGCGCCAAGGCGCCCGAGCCGGTGTTCCAGGCCGTGCTGGACGCGGCCCGCCCGCACCTGACGCAGGGCGAATGGGCCAAGCTCGCGCGCAGCCTCGGGCTGGCGCCGGTGGACGGCCTGGTGGTGGTTTAAGCCTCTGTCAGCGCCACGGGGCGCAGCACCGCCAGGCGCAAGCGCCCCCGCCCGGTCTTTTCAATGCGGATGTGCGGGCTGTGCTCGACCAGCCGGCGCTGCAGCAGCACCAGGCGCGCCTCCAGGTTGTCGGTCACGTCGGGCAGGCCGATGGAGGCGTCCAGGCGCAGCTCGCGGTTGCTGAATTCGGTGCGGCCATGCTGGGTGAAGTCTTTCAGCAGCTTCCACAGAATGGCACCGGCCACACCCTTGATGAGGTAGGTGTCGTTGATGAACACGCTGTCGTTGGCGCTGAAATGCCGCACCTGCACCACGGTGCCCGTGGCCCCGGCCACGGACTGCGCCGGCGCACCGGCGGGCGCGGGCGGCTCCGCGGCTTCGGTGCTGGCCTGCATCAGCTCCATGGCCGCGCCCAGGTGGCCGGCCACGGCCACCAGCATGTCTTCGTCCTCGTAGCTGAACTGCAGCTCCGCGGGGCTTTCCACAAACAGCACGCCCACCAGCCGCCCGGCCGACAGCACGGGCACGGCCAGCTGGCTGTGCGGCTGCGCAAGGCCAGGGTAGGGAATGTCGGTGGCGGGGTCGATGTCGGGCACGTTGGCGTGCAGGCTGCGGCGCATGGCGCGGCTGTACAGGTAGGCGCTGGTCATGTGGCCGATGCGCACAGGTGTGCGCTCGCGCGCGGCCACGCCCACCACGCCTTCGCCCATTTCAATCTCCGAGCCCACGCCCGAGGTGGCATAGCCGCTGCTGGCCACGGTGTACAGGCGCTGCGTGCCGGCATCCAGCATCAGCACCATGGCGTGGTGGATGCCCATGAAGTCCGTCATCGCGCCCAGCGTGGCGTTCAGCAGCTCGTCCATGGCGGTGCAGCGCGCCATGCGTTCGCTGCAGCGGCGCAGCGCATTGAGCAGCCCCACGCGCGGCGCCGGCGCGGGCAGCGGCTCGCCGGGCACGGCCTCCACCTGCTGCACCTCGTACACATCCGAGCCCAGCAGCCGGAACACGCCGTCCATGCCGGTGTGCGACGCAATGCCGGCCAGCTGGGCCTTCATCTGTTCAAACAGCGGGCCCGCCGTCTCGGTGCGCACATAGCGCAGGTGCAGCCGGTAAAACGAGACGGTCTGCGGGTCCAGCACCAGCACGGTGGCCACCGGGTTGGCCAGGATGTTGCGCCGCGTGGTGTTGAAAAACTGGAACGACAGCGCCACGTGGCGCGCATCCACGTAGTACACCTGCGAGATATAGGCTACGTTGGGCGTGCCGTCGGCCGCGCAGGTGGCCATCATCGCGGGGATGGCGCCCTCAAAGCAGGGGCGGATGGCGTCCAGCGAGGGCGGCGCGTTCATTGCAGTGGCGCCCCGGCCTGCGGCCCCGGCGTCTGGTCAAAGGCCTGCTCGGGCACGAAGCTCACGGCCACCAGGTCGTCCAGCCGGTGCGCGAGCATGGCGCGCGTCATCGGCGCCGGATAGCCCACGCGCTGGATTTCATGCTCCATGGACTGCAGGTAGCGCGCCAGCACCGGCGCGTCGTCCCCGGTCGCGGCGCGTATGCGCGCCTGGCGCGCCTTGAGCTGCACCGTGCGGTGCGATGCCGGCTCGCTGAACACCACCGTCACATGGCCGGTGGCGGCAATGTCCTGCAGCAGCTGGCGCGACTGGCTGCGCGCCAGGTACACCGTGATCAGCCGCCCGCCGTCGTCCACCTGGCTGCCCACCGCGCGCATGATGCTGGGCCGGTGGGCCAGGTCGCGCGAGCCCACGATGGCCGAGACACCGCGCGCCATCATCTCGACGAACGCCGGCGGCAGCTGGGTGAGGGCGGTGCTCATGGCGCGCGCGTGTTCAGGCCTGGAAGCGTTTGCGTGTGAGTGCCAGCGCCACCCAGAACGCCACCACGGTGTAGGCCAGCAGCACCAGCGCGTGGCGCACCGGGTGCGCCGGCCACTGGTCCATGAACAGCGGGCGCACGATCTCCACGGCATTGGTCAGCGGCAGCCAGTCGGACACCGCGCGCACCGCGTACGGCAGCTGCTCGCGCGGGAAGAACACGCCCGACAAAAACATCATGGGCGTGAGGAACAGCGTGAAGTAGTAGGTGAAGAAGTCGTAGCCCTTGGCCAGCGCGTTGAAGATCAGCGCAATGCAGCTGAAGGTGATGCCCGCGCCCAGCAGCACCGGCCATGCCACGAGCAGCTTAGACGCGTGGCTGATGCCTAAAGCGAGCATCACGCCCAGGATGGCCGTGACGGTGAACATCGCCTTGAACGCGGCCCACATCATCTCGGCCATCACCACGTTGTCCAGGCTGATCGGCGCGTTCATGATGCCGTCCCAGGTCTTTTGCACATGCATGCGCGAGAACGCCGAGTACAGCGCCTCAAAGCTGGCCGCGTTCATCGCGCTCATGCAGATGGAGCCGCTGGCCAGGAACAGGATGTAGGGCACCTTGGTGCCGCCCACCTGCACCTGCCCCACCAGCGCGCCCATGCCATAGCCAAACGCCACCAGCCACATCAGCGGCTCGGCAATATTGCCCACCAGGCTGGGGATGGCGAGCTTCTTCCACACCAGCAGGTTGCGCAGGAACACGGGCCACCAGCGAAAGGACAGGTCTGGCACGCGCCAGATCGATGGAGTCATCAGCCGTCTTCCCTTATCTGCCGGCCCGTCAACTTCAGGAACAGGTCCTCCAGGTTGGCCGGTCGGTGCAGGGTGCGCAGCTTGGGCTGCGCTGCCAGCACGTCCAGCAGCTGGCGCGCGTCCTGCGTGTAGAAAAACACGGTCTCGCCGCTGACCTCCACCCGCGCGGCCAGCGCCTGGAGCGTGGCGTCGCCGGCCAGCGCCAGTGCGCCGTTGCCATAGGCTTCCACCACGTCGGGCTCCAGGTGCTGGGCGATCAGGTCGCGCGGCGTGCCCTCGGCAATCTTCCTGCCGTGGTCCAGCACCAGCAGGCGCGAGCACAGGCGCTCGGCCTCGTCCATGAAATGGGTGGTCAGCAAGATGGACTTGCCCTGCTGCAGCAGCAGCTGCAGCCGCTCCCACATCAGGTGGCGCGCCTGCGGGTCCAGCCCGGTGGTGGGCTCGTCCAGCAACAGGAGTTTGGGGTCGTTGACCAGCGCGCGCGCCAGGCTCAGGCGCCGGCGCATGCCGCCCGACAGCTCGCCGGGCTTGGCATTCGCCTTGTGCGACAGCGCGGCGAATTCCAGCAGGCGCGGGATGCGTTCACGGATGGCGGCGTCTTTCATGCCGAAATAGCGGCCATAGACGAGCAGGTTCTCGGCGCAGGTGAAGTCCGGGTCCAGCGTGTCAAACTGGCTCACCACGCCCAGCTGGGCCTTGATGGCCAGCGCATCCTGCGGCATCTGCAGCCCCAGGGCATGGATGCTGCCGGCGTCGGGCACGCCCAGGCCCAGGCACATGCGGATGGTGGTGGTTTTGCCCGCGCCGTTGGGACCGATCACGCCCAGGCATTCGCCGGGCGCAATGGCAAACGACAGGTCATTCACGACCGTCGTGTCACCGTAGCGCTTGCTCAGGTGCTGCGCTTCAAACAGGGGGGCTGCCATGGCTGGTATTGTGTCGCAGCTAGAATTTTTAACCCATCCTGAAAGTCGCCTCCGTGTCCGATCGCCTGGCAGTGCTGCCGCAATACCTGTTGCCCAAGCGGGCGCTCACCGTTTTTGCGGGCTGGGTGGCCGGGGCCCGCGCCGGCGACATCACCACCGCCATCATCCGCCGCTTTGTGGCGCGCTACGGGGTGAACATGGCCGAGGCCGCCAATCCGGACATTGCAAGCTACGCCAGCTTCAATGAATTTTTCACCCGGCCCCTGAAGCCCGGCGCCCGCCCGCTGGCCGACGCGCGCTGGGTCTGCCCGGTGGACGGCGCGGTCAGCCAGCTGGGGCGCATCGAGCGGGACCAGATCTTCCAGGCCAAGGGCCACCACTACAGCACGCGGGCGCTGCTGGGCGGCGACGCTGCACTGGCCTCGCAGTTTGACGACGGCGCATTTGCCACGATCTACCTGAGCCCGCGCGACTACCACCGAATCCACATGCCCTGCGCCGGGCGCCTGACCCGCATGATTTACGTGCCCGGCGACCTGTTCTCGGTCAACCCCACCACGGCGCGCGGCGTGCCGGGCCTGTTTGCCCGCAACGAACGGGTGGTGTGCGTGTTTGACACGCCGCATGGCCCGTTCGTCAATGTGCTGGTGGGCGCCACCATCGTGGGCAGCATGGCCACCGTCTGGCACGGCGTGGTGAACCCGCCGCGCCCGGGCAGCGTGCGCGAATGGACCTATGCGGACAAGAACATCAGCCTGGCTCAGGGCGACGAGATGGGCCGCTTCCTGCTGGGCTCCACCGTGGTGATGCTGTGGCCCAAAGGCACGATCCAGTTCAACCCGGCCTGGGCGGCCGCGCAGCCGGTGCGGCTGGGCGACGCCATGGGAATGTAAACCCATCATTCTGTACATGATGGTAATATACCGGCGTGATTGACTTCGACGCGATTGCGGGCTTTGACTGGGACAAAGGCAATGCCCGCAAGAATGAAAAGCACGGCGTTTCCATGGCGGAAGCAGAGCAGGTTTTCTTCAACGCACCGCTTCTGCTTCTGGAAGATGTTGTCCATAGTCGCAGCGAGGTCAGGCTTCATGCTCTGGGCAAGACAGACGATTCGCGGTTGTTGCACATCAGCTTTACCCTGCGCCAAGGTGGATCGATGATTCGGGTCATTTCCGCGCGGGACATGCATCGCAAGGAGAGAGTGATTTATGGTCAAGCAGGCTAAACCCGTACCGAAGTTCGCAAGCGAAGCGCAGGAGCGTGCGTATTGGGAATCTCACGATTCGACGGATCACCTCGATTGGTCAAAGGCCAAAAGCGTGACCCTGCCGAATCTGAAGCCGACGACCAAAACCATCTCGTTGAGATTGCCGCAGCATTTGCTGGATTCCATCAAGCTGGCGGCGAATGCCCGGGATGTACCTTATCAGTCGCTCATCAAGGTCTGGCTGCAGGAAAAGCTGCACAGCCACTAATTCAGCGATCCAGCTACTTATCAGACCATGACCACCCTCGGAACCCCCCTGTCACCCCACGCCACCAAGGTCATGCTGCTGGGCAGCGGCGAGCTCGGCAAGGAAGTGCTGATCGCGCTGCAGCGCCTGGGTGTGGAAACCATCGCCGTGGATCGGTATGACAACGCGCCCGGCCACCAGGTGGCGCACCATGCGCGCACCATCACCATGAGCGACCCGGCGCAGCTCAAGGCGCTGATCGAAGCCGAGCGCCCGCATCTGGTGGTGCCCGAGATTGAAGCGATTGCCACGCCCATGCTGCAAGAGCTGGAGGCCGCGGGCACGGTGCGCGTGATCCCCACCGCGCGCGCCGCGCGCCTGACCATGGACCGCGAAGGCATCCGCCGCCTGGCGGCCGAGACCCTGGGCCTGCCCACCAGCCCCTACAAATTCTGCGATTCGCTGGCCGAGCTGCGAGCGGCGATTGACGGCGAGAGCGGCCAGGCAGGCATCGGCTACCCCTGCATCGTCAAGCCGGTGATGAGCAGCAGCGGCAAGGGCCAGAGCAAGATTGATGGCCCCGCCGACGTGCAAAAGGCCTGGGACTATGCCATGTCGGGCGGGCGGGTGGGGCCGGGCCGTGTGATCGTGGAAGGCTTCATTGACTTTGACTACGAGATCACCCAGCTGACCGTGCGCGCCCTGGGCGCGCACGGCACGGTGCAAACGCATTTCTGCGACCCCATCGGCCACGTGCAGGTCAGCGGCGACTATGTGGAAAGCTGGCAGCCCCACCCCATGACGCCCACCGCGCTGCAAAAGTCGCGCGACATTGCGAAGGCGGTGACCGACAACCTGGGCGTGGGGCTGGACGGGCAGCCCTCCGGGCTGGGCCTGTTCGGCGTGGAGCTGTTCGTGAAAGGCGACCAGGTGTGGTTCAGCGAAGTCAGCCCCCGCCCGCACGACACCGGCATGGTCACCATGATCACGCAGTGGCAGAACGAATTCGAGCTGCACGCCCGCGCCATTCTGGGCCTGCCCGTCAGCACCGCGCTCAAAAGCCCGGGTGCCAGTGCCGTGATCTATGGCGGCGTGGATGCCCAGGGCATCGTGTTTGACGGCGTAGAAGAAGCCCTGCGCATCCCCAACACGGAGCTGCGCCTGTTCGGCAAGCCCGAGAGCTTCACCAAACGCCGCATGGGCGTGGCCCTGGCGTTTGACGCCGATGTGGAACAGGCGCGGGTGACGGCGAAGCTGGCGGCCAGTAAGGTCAGTCCGCGCAAGGCCTGACGCCCGTCTACTGGAACGCGACTTCCGCAAAACTGCGCAGCTTCCTGCTGTGCAGCCGGTCCACACCCTCAGCGCGCAGGATTTCAATGGCCCGCATGCCGATGCGCAGGTGCTGGTCCACGCGCTCGCGGTAGAAATGGTTGGCCATGCCGGGCAGCTTGATCTCGCCGTGCAGGGGCTTGTCGCTCACGCACAGCAGGGTGCCGTAGGGCACGCGGAAGCGGAATCCGTTGGCGGCGATCGTGGCGCTTTCCATGTCCAGCGCCACGGCGCGGCTCTGGCTGAAGCGGCGCTGGGGCTGGTTGCCGGGCAGCAGCTCCCAGTTGCGGTTGTCGGTGCTGGCCACGGTACCGGTGCGCATGATGCGCTTGAGGTCGGCGCCGCGCACCTGGGTCACGTCTTCCACCGCCTGCTCCAGCGCGAGCTGGATTTCGGCCAGCGCGGGGATGGGCACCCACAACGGCAGCTCTTCGTCCAGCACATGGTCCTCGCGCACATAGGCATGGGCCAGCACGTAGTCGCCCAGCTGCTGGCTGTTGCGCAGGCCCGCGCAGTGGCCCAGCATCATCCAGGCGTGCGGGCGCAGCACCGCCACATGGTCGGTGATCGTCTTGGCATTGGCCGGACCCACGCCGATGTTGACCATGGTGATGCCGCTGCGGTCGGCACGCACCAGGTGGTAGCCTGGCATTTGCGGCAGGCGCGGCGGCGCCATGCCCAGCTCGTCCCCGGGTTCGGCGGCAAGGCCCGTGCGCCGCGTGATCACGTTGCCGGGCTCTATGAAGGCGATGTATTCGCTATCGGGCTTGCGCATTTCTTCATGGCCCAGCTTCACGAATTCGTCGATGTAGAACTGGTAGTTGGTGAACAGCACGAAGTTCTGGAAGCCCTCGGGCGCCGTGCCGGTGTAGTGGCGCAGGCGGTGCAGTGAATAGTCCACCCGTGCGGCGGTGAACAGGGCGAGCGGCTGGGCTTCGCCGGGTCTGGCCTCCCAGGTGCCGTTGGCAATGCCGTCGTCCATGGCGCCCAGGTCGGGCAGGTCGAACACGTCGCGCATCAGCAGGCGGCGCTCCGTGGTCAGCGTGCCCTCGATGTGGTCGTGCTCGGCAAACGAGAAATGCACGGGGATCGGCTGCGTGCTGGTGCCTACTTCCAGCTCCACCCCATGGTTTTGCAGCAGCAGGCGGAACTGTTCCAGGTAGTACCCGGCATACAGGTCGGGGCGGGTCAGCGTGGTTTCATACCGGCCCGGGCCCGCCACAAAGCCGTAGCTCAGCTGCGCGGCCTCGGCCGGGCTCAGGCGGGCCACGGTGTCGGTGTGGATCCGCACAAACGGGTAACAGGCGCGCACGTGGCCGGGCAGGGCTTCCCCGGCCACAAAGCGCTGCATGGCGTCGCGCAGGTGGCCGATCTGCTGGCTGTAAATGGCGCGCACCTGGGCCAGGGCGGCAGCAGGGTCGGTGTAGCGGCTGGGGGCAATGAAAGGGGGCAGATAAGGCATGCGCCATTGTGCATTTTGTGCAATGGGTCACGCGCCGCCACCTTTTGTGACCCTGTCAGACAAATCCCTACAAGCTGTGACGGGCTTGGCCGACTGCGCGGCACCCCGTGCATTCCCTACAGTGGCCTGACACGCCGCCCAACACGGTGTTTTCTCAAATGACACAAGGAGCTGACCACATGAATTCGACCGCCATGCTTGCCGCCAACCCCTTTGCCCTGATGGTTGACCCCCAGCGTGTCCAGGCCGCCATTGCCCGCTCCAAGTCCCTGAACCAGCTGCGCAACCGCGAATGCCACCCGCTGGACCGTGCGGTGATCCGCAGCGCCAGCGCCGAGCTGGCCGCGTGGGACGGCAAAATCGACCGCAAGACCAAGTACCTGGCGCCGGAAGACCACCCCGCACCCATCGTGCGCCCCGGCACCGAAGTCGCGGCCTGACAGCCAGGGCGGCGCGCGTGGGCTGATCAGCCCGCCGGCGCCGGCTCGCGCATCGTCACAAATTCTTCGGCTGCCGTAGGGTGGATGCCCACGGTGCTGTCAAACACAGCCTTGGTTGCGCCCGCGCGCAGGGCCACGGCAAACCCCTGAACGATCTCGCCCGCATCGGCGCCCACCATGTGCAGGCCCACCACGCGGTCGCTGGCCGTGTCCACCACCAGCTTCATCAGCGTGCGCTCCTGGCTGCCCGACAGCGTGTGCTTGAGCGATTTGAATTCGCTGCGGTAGATGGTGACGTCCTTGTACTGCGCACGCGCTTCTTCCTCGCTCAGGCCCACGGTGCCGATGTTCGGGTGGGTGAACACGGCCGTGGGGATCAACTCGTAGTCAACCTGGCGGGCGGCCTTGCCCGCGGGTGGGCCAAACAGGTGGTCTACCAACGCCATGGCCTCGCCCAGCGCCACGGGCGTGAGCTGTTTTTTGGTGGACACGTCGCCCAAAGCGTAAATGGAGGGAACGCAGGTACGGTAATGCGGGTCGACCACGATGCTGCGCCGGTCATCACAGGCCACACCCGCGGCTTCCAGCCCCAGGCCTTCCACATTGGGGTAGCGCCCGGTGGCGTACAGCACGGTGTCGGCCATGACCTGGGCGCCGCCCGAGAGCGTGACGAGCAGGCCGTCTGCACGCTTTTCGATCGCGGCTACGGTTGCGTTGAGCTTCAGGTCCACGCCGTGCTTGCGCATTTCCTGGGCCACAAAGGCCGCCACATCGGCGTCAAAGCCGCCCAGCAGCCGCGCGGCACGCTGCACCTGCGTGACCCGCGCGCCCAGCCCATTGAAGATGGACGCGAATTCGCAGGCGATGTAGCCGCCGCCCACGATCAGCAGCCGTTGGGGGAACTCGGGCAGGTCAAACATGTGGTCGGACGTGACCACATGCTCTCGCCCCGACACCGCCGGCACCAGCGGCGTGCCGCCGGTGGCAATGAGGATGTGCCGCGCGCGCACGGCCTCGGTGCCGGTGGCGGTGCGCACCTGCACCGTGTGGGCGTCGGCCAGCGTGGCCCAGCCCTGCAGCAGGCGCACACCCGCGCCGCGCAGCAGCTGCTCGTACACGCCGTTCAGGCGGGTGATCTCCGTGGCGCGCGCGGCCTTGAGCTTGCCCCAGTCAAATTCGGTCTTTCCGACCGTCCAGCCGTAGCCGGCGGCTTCTTCAAACGCTTCGGCGTAGTGGGCCGCATAGCTATAAAGCTTCTTGGGGATGCAGCCCACGTTTACACAGGTGCCGCCCAGCGCGGCGGCCTCGGCCAGCACCACGCGCGCGCCGCGCTGCGCGGCCATGCGCGCGGCGC
>JBEIPU010000225.1:0-3447 GCA_040376925.1 Caenimonas sp.
CCGCATCCAGCTGGCGGCTGAACTGCCAGCCCGGCAGCAGGGCCAGCACCACCTCGGCCGTGGTGCGCACGGTGCAGCCGGGCAACAGGTGGCCGCCACACACCGAGCCGTCTGCGCGCGACACGCTGGCGTGCAAGTGCGGCCCATCGGCGCTGAACGTGCCCGACAGCGTCAGCAGCTCCAGCGGCCCGCTGATGCGCGTGCCGCCCGGCTCGCCGGCCAGGCGCAGCACCGCATCGTGCAGGCTGCCCACCGCAGACACCACACAGCCCGCCTGCACGCCGTGCGCGGTGGACAGCCCGGCCCAAGCCGCCTGAAGCGCCAGCCGCAGATCGTCACCGGGGGACAGGCGCAGGGCTTCGATGTGCATGGGGGGGATTGTGCCGGGCTCCCACCGGGGGTACAGTCGCGCTGCCCACGAAAAAGGTGGGCCGGGTTTGGCGACCCAGTGACTCGTCGCGGCTTCAAGGCCGCTGATGACCGCGAGTTCTCTCAGCGGCCTTCGCATTCGTGCCCCCTTTTAAGGCGGCCCGGATGGGAGGCCCGCGAGGGCCTGCCGGTTTCCGCGAGGAGTCCCGGTTCGCCAACCCGTTCGGGTCGCCGCCATCATTTGCGCGGCGGCAACAGCCAACGACACCAGGGAGGAACCCACATGTCGCACCCGCCAGACGCCATGGCCCCGGCCGCCGGCCACGCCACTGCCCACCACCAGCCCAGCCAGGCCATCCTGCTCAGCGTGCTGACGCTGGACCTGCCCGACCAGATCGCCAACATCCGCGAAGTGCAGCACGCCTATGAGCTGGTGCAACAGCTGCTGGACACGCGGGGCACCGCGCCGGCGGACCCCCTGGACCGCCGGCGCCTGGCCAGCCTGCTGCGCATACTGAATGTGGCGCTGGCGGCGGAGGTGGAGGCGGCTTCGGCGTTGGTGGGGGCGGCGAAGGGGTGAGTGCTTAAGAAAAGCTCGCTTTGTACGTCACTGCATCAAGCACGCAGTACCGGTCAAGGGGCCCTTGCAAATCGAACAGCCGTGGCGCCCTTCGGAAATCAAACAACCTGTAGAGGCGAAACTGTTCCGGTTCGGTTTTGGAAAGGGACAGTTCGCCTCGGGTGACGAAGAACGGCGTATCCCTGCCAAACGAAGTTGTCTTGACTTCAATTAGCCGTTCGCGTCCATCAGAGTCGAACGACAACACGTCATACCCCAGCCCGTCGCCTTTGGACTGCGACACATGCTCCACACGATCCGCCAGCTTGGGCTCACCCATTTGAACCAACCGCCAGTGTTCAAACTGGACAACGAACTCTTCTCCGGCAAGCCCGAGTGATTGGTTGCGCGCCTCCCGCGCGAGATAGTCGCGCTTGACCGCCCGAAATAGCGGTTGGTAGTCCTGTCGGACACGCGGCTCCAAGACGGGGGCATCGGCCTTCACCTTGGAGAAATCTTCTTGTTCCGGTTTGATCGCTGGCAACTCCGCTGCTGCAAGTGCTGCCCTGTCGACCACCGGTTTAGCCTTGATTTGCGCCATAACCACATCCGGCAGCAGGCCCTGGTAGTTGAAGCGGGGTTGGTAACCGGAGACGTATGGGAACTCCAGCTCGATCATCACTGCACTGATATTGCAGTGTTTGAACTCAATAGAACCGTCGGAGCGATTGTTGAGGGTCTGCTGGAGTCTGCGCCGATGCTCGGTCTTGTTGTAACTCTGACCTGTGAGTTCGAGCGTGAGCATCTGCAGGTAGTCTGCGACGATCAATTCAACTTCTTCTCGAGTCCAGTCCATAGAAGTCCCCCCGCAAATCCATATAGAACATATTTAGCCGACATCTTTGCGGCCAATCAGCGGAAACTGCCGGGCCACATGAACCACCGCGCGCACCGTCACGAGGCAATCGCTCTCTGACTGATCAAAGTAGACGATGTAGTTCTCATGCGCCACCAGTTCATAGGCGCTTGCCACGCGCTGGCTCGCGCGACGCGGAAAGTTCAGGTCTGCCAGCTTGCTCACCTGGTCATCAATCAACAGCCACATGTCCACCGCAGCGCCCGGGTTGTCCCTGGCGATCCACGCTTCTATCGCGTCAAGGTCTTGGTGGTATTCCGGGCGGCGGGTGATGCGGTACGTGGTGCAGCTCATTCGGGCTGCATCGCCTGACGCTGCGCCAGTTTCGCCGCGCGGATACTCTGCCACTCGTCATCCGCAATCGCGGGGCGGGGGTCGTCCCGGCTGGCCTGCACTTTCGCCTGCACCCATCGGTCGTACTCGGCAGCCCGGTTCAGCGCCTCTGCCCGGTCCGGCCGGCGACGGCGTTGCGCGGTTGCCTGCTCGGGCCGCCAGCGGTCCAGCCCCTCCAATGCAATGCGCTGTACGCCTAATTTGTGCAGCAGCTTGATGGCACTGTCCACCGTTCCAAAAAGCCGGGGCTCTGCCTTGCGTGCCTGGACCAGCATGGCGTCCCCCGTGCGGGTCAACAGCCGGACGGAAAATTGCGCCCCATCGGGTTCGATCTGAACGGACCGTACGGCGCCGTGCAAAAGCGCCATCTGAAACTGGGATTGTGTAAGGGTCTGCATGACTGACAATTAACGTTAGTCATGCAGATTCTAGACATTAACCGTCAAACGTCAATATTCGCCGCCCGCAGCGCATTCGTCTCAATAAAGTCCCTGCGCGGCTCCACCTCATCACCCATCAGCATGGTGAACACCTTGTCGGCTTCAATCGCGTCTTCTATCTGCACCTTCAGCAGGCGGCGCACCTGCGGGTCCATGGTCGTTTCCCACAGCTGCTCGGGGTTCATTTCGCCCAGGCCCTTGTAGCGCTGGCGCGCCGTGGCGTTTTCGGCCTGGCCTATCAGCCAGCGCATGGCCTGGCGGAAGTCGCTCACTTTTTCTTCCTTCTGCTTCTCGCCTTCGCCGCGCGTCACTTTCGCGCCCTCGCTCAGCAGGCCGCGGAAGGTGTTGGCCGCCTCGGCCAGCGCGGCGTAGTCGGCGCCGTGCACAAAGTCCTGCGTGATCACGCTGCTCTTCACGTTGCCGTGGTGGCGGCGGCTGATGCGCAGGATGGGTTTGTCGGTACGCACGTCAAATTCACCCGCCACGTCGGCCGGCGCGCCGGTGGTGTTCAGCTCGCGCAGCTTCAGCTGCAGCGCCACGGCGGAGGCTTCGGCCTCGGCCACGCTGTCCAGGTTCAGCGCCACGCCGTCGGCAATGGCGCGCAGCGCTTCTGCGTCCATGAAGTTGCCCAGGCGCGCAATCACGGCCTCGGCCACCTGGTGCTTGCGGGCCAGCTCGCCCAGCGTGTCGCCGTTGATGGTGGTGCCCGTGCCGGTGTGCACAGCCGCATCCTTCAGCGCCACGCGCAGCAAAAAGCTGTCCAGGTCGGTCTGGCCCTGCAGGTACAGCTCTTCCTTGCCGGCCTTCACCTTGTACAGCGGCGGCTGCGC
>JBEIPU010000178.1:0-7457 GCA_040376925.1 Caenimonas sp.
AGACGACGTCCACATCTGGGGCGACGGCAGCACCTTCAAGGGCAACGACATCGAGCGCTTTTACCGCTACGGCCTGCTGACCAACCCGAGCCTGCGCATCTACAAGCCCTGGCTGGACCAGCTGTTCATTGACGAGCTGGGCGGCCGCGCCGAGATGAGCGCCTTCATGACGGCGCACGGCTTTGGCTACAAGATGTCGGCCGAGAAGGCCTACAGCACCGACAGCAACATGCTGGGCGCCACGCACGAGGCCAAGGACCTGGAGTTCCTGAACAGCGGCATCCGCATCGTCAACCCCATCATGGGCGTGGCCTTCTGGAAAGACGACGTGGTGGTCAAGGCCGAAGAAGTCACGGTGCGCTTTGAAGAAGGCCAGCCCGTGGCACTGAACGGCAAAACCTTTGACAGTCCGGTGGACCTGATCCTGGAGGCCAACCGCATTGGCGGGCGCCATGGCCTGGGCATGAGCGACCAGATCGAAAACCGCATCATCGAGGCCAAGAGCCGCGGCATCTACGAAGCCCCGGGCCTGGCGCTGCTGCACATTGCCTACGAGCGCCTGGTGACCGGCATCCACAACGAAGACACCATCGAGCAGTACCGCATGAACGGCCTGAAGCTGGGCCGCCTGCTGTACCAGGGCCGCTGGTTCGACCCGCAGGCCATCATGCTGCGCGAGACCGCCCAGCGCTGGGTGGCCCGGGCGATCACGGGCGAGGTGACGCTGGAGCTGCGCCGCGGCAACGACTATTCGCTGCTCAACACCGAAAGCCCGAACCTCACCTACAAGCCCGAGCGCCTGAGCATGGAAAGGGTGGAAGACGCGCCCTTCAGCCCGGCGGACCGCATCGGCCAGCTGACCATGCGCAACCTGGACATCGTGGACACGCGCGCCAAGCTGGGCATTTATTCGCGCAGCGGCCTGCTGTCGCTGGGCGAAGGCTCGGCACTGCCGCAGCTCGGGGACCGCACGCCGAAATAATTCACGGGCGCAGTTCACGCGCGCCGCCAAATCCCCACGGGCCTTAATCAAAATCCCTAAGGCCCGCGCGGGCGGCATCGTTACATTGAGTTACGACGAGTTCTCAATGAAAGGATGCCTCCCATGGGCCCACAGTTCACCCGCCGCCTGCTGGCCGGCATGTCCCTGGCGCTGGCAGGCTTTGCCGCCCTGGCGCAGGGCACGCCCACGACCCGCCCCGTGCTGGAAATCACAGGCAAGGTCGCCACGGCGCCGGTCCAGCTGGACATGGCCGCGCTGCAGCGCCTGCCCCAGCGCAGCTTCAAGACCAACACACCCTGGACGCGCGAGCCCCACACCTACAGCGGCCCGCTGCTGCGCGACGTGCTGGCCCTGGCCGGCGCCCAGAGCCCGATCACGATCAAGGCCGTGGCGCTGAACGACTACCAGATCAGCATCCCTGCCGAAGACGCGGCCAAGCTGGATGTCATCGTGGCCCACCAGATCGACGGCAAGGCCATCCCGGTGCGCGAGCGCGGCCCGCTGTTTGTGATCTACCCGTTTGACAGCGCCTCCGAGCTGCGGTCCACCCGCTACTACGAGCGCTCCATCTGGCAGCTCAAGTCGATGCGAATCGAGTAATGCTGCGCGGTCTGGCAGGCCGCACACGCCTGCTTGTTGTTCTGGCGATCCTCAGCATGCTGGCCGTGCTGGGCGCCGCCGTGGTCTCGGTGGTGCAGATGCGCCAGGGCCCGCTTGCCGACCGGCGCCAGGTCAACTGGCGCGACTCCGTCACCGGCCTGGTGTTCGGCTTTGAGCGTGAATACGCGCGCTTTCGCGGCGAACTGGTGGCCGCGGCGCGCGCTGCCGGCCCGCTGGACCTGGGCGACGCCCAGACGCGCTATGAAATCCTGGTCAGCCGCATCCAGCTGCTGGAAAGCACCGGCAGCCTGGACGCGCTGCGCAACATCCACGAATACGCCACGCTGATGGCGCGGGTGCGCGGGCTGACCGTCAGCGCGGACGCGCTGTTTGCCCATCCCGCGCCCACCCGCGCGGCGCTGCGCAGCCTGCTGGTGCAGACCGACGAGGCGTCGCCCGACGTGCAAAGCTTCACACGGGCCGCCACCGTGGCCACGGCCCATCTGGTGGAGCAGCAGTTTGCGGCGCTGCACCGCCAGGCCAGCGTGATCGGCGCACTGGCCGTCTTGCAGCTGCTGCTGGCCGCCGCCGCGGGCTACCTGGTGCTGGCCCAGCGCCGCCAGGAAGCGGCGGCGCGCGAACAGCTGGAAACCCTGGCCGACGAGCTGCGCACCGCCACCCACGCTGCCGACGCGGCCAACCGCACCAAGAGCCAGTTCCTGGCCAACATGAGCCACGAGCTGCGCACCCCGTTCCAGGGCGTGACGGGCATGCTGCAATTGCTGGAGCAAAGCGGCCCCACCGATGCGCAGAAAGACCTGATCCGCACCGCGCGCGAATCGGCCGACCACCTGCTGACGCTGCTGAACGACGTGCTGGACGTGTCAGCCATTGAAGCCGGGCGCGTGGTGCTGGAAGAGCAGCCGCTGAACCTGCACCGGCTGTGCCGCGACGTGCGCCAGCTCATGCGGGGCCAGGCGTTTGCACGGGGCCTGCGGCTGGAGCTGGGCGTGGCCGCCAACGTGCCCAAATGGGTGATGGGCGACGCCACGCGCATCAAGCAGGTGCTGTTCAACCTGCTGTCCAACGCCATCAAGTTCACGCCGTCGGGCGTGATCACGCTGACGGTGCAAAAGGGTACCGACGGCCTGATGACCTTCAAGGTGACAGACACCGGCATCGGCATGGACGAAGCCACGCTGGCACGGCTGTTCCGCCGGTTTGAAATGGGCGACGAAACCCTGTCGCGGCGCTTTGGCGGCGCCGGGCTGGGGCTGGAGATTTCCCGCAGCCTGGCACGCATGATGGGCGGCAACCTGGTGGCCCAAAGCACCCTGGGCAAGGGTTCTGCATTCACCTTCACCGCCGGCCTGCCGCGCTGCGAGGCCCCGGCCGAAGCGGGCGCCCTGAGCGCCTTCGCGGCCCTGCCCGCGCAGGCGCTGGACGTGCTGGTGGCCGACGACCACCCGATCAACCGCAAATACCTCGCCCTGGTGCTGGCCAGCATGGGCCACCGCTATGTGCTGTGCGAAGACGGCCTGCAGGCCGTGGAGCACGCGCGCACCGGCCGGTTTGACGTGGTGCTGATGGACATCCACATGCCCGGGCTGGACGGCCTGCAGGCTACCGAGGCCATCCGCGCGCTGGACGGCCCGGTCGCGCAGCTGCCCGTCCTGGTGCTGACCGCCGACGTGATGCCCGCCACCCGCGAGCGGGCCACGGCCGCGGGCGTCACCGCCTGCCTGCACAAGCCGGTGCAGGGGCCGCAGCTGGCCGAGGCGCTCAATGTCGCGGTCCATGGCGCGGCCATAGCCAACCGGCCCGGGGCGCTGTCGTCGCGGTTTGCCGCGCTGGGCAACGAACTGCCGTCCCAGGCGCTGGCCGGCCTGGTGGACATGTTTTTCAGCGACGAATCGCGCACCCTGGCCGACCTGCACGCCGCGCTGGACGCGGGCGAGCCCCGGCGCATTGCGCTGGCCGCCCACAAACTGCAGGGCAGCGCCCGCATGCTGGGCTTCTGGCGCATTGCCGAGCTGGCGGTGGACATTGAAAAGGCCGAAGGCCAAGGGCCCCACAAGACCCGCACACCCCAGCAGGCACGCAAGCTGCTGGACATGGCGCTGGCCGAAACACGCGCCGCCGTGCAGGCGGCCCGCCCGGGCCCGCAGGCCCAGCCCGCCTGAGCCGGGCACTGCGCCGCAGCAATTACTGGATCGCGCCGGCCACCGCCTGGTTGACCGCCGTCATGCCCTGCAGCGCATGGCGCACCAGGGCGGCGTTGTCCACATCCAGCGCCATGTCCACCCGCTTGCTGGTGCTGGCGCCCAGACCCATGGTGACCGCGCCGAAGATCTGCAGCGCCTTCACGGCCGTGTCTTTCTGCGTGTCGTAGCCACCGGTCTCGCGCAGGTTGGCAAACTGGCCGGGCACGGCCAGCGGGCCGCCCAGGCTCACCACATGGGTCAGCGCATGGGTTTGCAGTACGCCCAGCTGCTTGGGCGCCATGGCCACCTCCATCGCGGCGGAGGCATTGGCGCTGGAGCCGCGCTTGAACATCGACGAACCGCCGCCGGACGACTCCTGCGCGGCCAGGTTCACCACCATGCCCACCGACACGCCCTCCAGGTTGCCCTTGCTGAAATCAATGCGCTTGCCGATGTTGCCCGCGCCAATGCCGGCAAACCCGCGCGCCACCATTTTGGTGCCCGTGGGCGCCATGACCAGGTACTTGCGCTTGCCATAGCCCAGCTCCACGTCCTCGTACACCTCGGCGCCGGGCTTGCTGGCCTCGACCGTGGCCTCGTACACAGCGCCGTTTTCCTTGACGAATGCCTCGGCCGGCTCGGGCTTCAGGCCCGCGGCCTCCAGCCTCGCCAGGAAATCGGCATAGGCCTTGTCGGTGACGGCCTGCAGCAGCTTGACGTCGGGCGTGGGCACCAGGTAATTGACCCGCACATTGGTGGAGCCGTAATCCGTGCCGCCAAAGTAGGCGCCACGGGTGTTGGCCGACACCGTGCCGCCGATTTCAAACAGCACGCGGTATTCGGCGATGTAAAAGCGCTTGCCCTTCAGCGTGGCGTTGCCCTTGACCGGCACCGGCGCGTCCATCGGCGCCACCGGCGCAGCCAGCGCCGCCTCGATCTGCTCGGGTGTGGCCTGCGCAATGGATGGTGTGCCCTGCGCGGCCTGGGCCGCCTGCTCGGGCTTGGGCGCGTTGCTGCCACCGGTGATGGCGTTGAGCAGCGAGCCAAACTGGGCATGGCCCGGCAGGGCCAGGCAGGTCAATGCGGCAAATGCCAAGGTGGATTTGAAGTACTGCATGAAAGAGCCCCGGGGTGCGAAGCGCCCAATGTAGGCACAAAGCACCCCCCGCTCAACCCCGCATTCGCGGGGCCGGTTTCAGACGACGACGGGCTCGGGCTCCAGCCGGATGCCAAAGCGCTCGTACACGCTGGTCTGGATGGCGCCGGCCAGCGTCATGACCTCGCCGCCGGTGGCCGGGTGGGCCGCGCCGCCGCGGTTGACCAGCACCAGCGCCTGCTTTTCATACACACCGGCGTTGCCCACCGTCTTGCCCTTCCAGCCGCAGGCGTCAATCAGCCAGCCGGCCGCCAGCTTGATGCTGCCGTCGGGCATGGGGTAATGCACGATGCCGGGCTCGCGGGCAATGATGTCGCTGCACTGCTCGGGCGTGACGGTCGGGTTCTTGAAAAAGCTCCCGGCGTTGCCGATCACGCGCGGGTCGGGCAGCTTGGCGCTGCGGATGGCGCAGACCCAGTCAAACACCTGGCGCGCGCTGGGCTCGCGCACGCCGGTCTCGGCCATCTTGCGCTCCAGGTCCAGGTAGCCCAGCACCGGCTTCCAGGGCTTGGGCAGGCGAAAGCGCACACGGGTGATCAGCGCGCGGCCCGCCAGGCCCAGGTCACCCGCCTGGGCTGCGGTGTGCTTGAACACCGAATCACGGTAGCCAAAGGCGCACTGCGCGGCCTCCAGCGTGAATTCACGCCCGGTGTGCAGGTCCACCGCGTCCAGCGATTCAAAACGGTCCTGCAGCTCCACCCCGTAGGCGCCGATGTTCTGCACCGGCGACGCGCCCACGGTGCCGGGGATCAGCGCCAGGTTTTCCAGGCCGGGCAGGCCCTGCTCCAGCGTCCAGCCCACAAAACCGTGCCAGGGCTCGCCGGCGCCGGCCTCCACGATCCAGGCGCGGGGGGTTTCAGCCACCAGCCGGCGGCCCATGATCTCGACCTTGAGCACCACCGGGCGCACGTCGCCGGTCAGCACGATGTTGCTGCCGCCGCCGAGCACGAATTTGGGCTCGGGCCCCAGCGCAGGGTCGGCCACCACGGCCTGCACGTCGGCGGCGGATGCCACCCGAACCAGCAGGCGCGCCCTGGCCACGATGCCAAAGGTGTTGTGCGCCTGCAGGGGTACGTTTTGCTCTGCGATCATGGGAGAATTGTCGCATCCAGCACACCCACAGAACGCACCCCGAGGGACATTTCATGCCGTCTTTTGACACCGTCTGCGAACCCAACCTTGTTGAAGTGAAGAACGCGGTGGACAACACCGCCAAGGAAATCGCCACCCGCTTCGACTTCAAGGGCACGGCCGCCGCCATTGAGCTCAAGGACAAGGAAATCACGCTGTTTGGCGACGCCGACTTCCAGCTCCAGCAGGTGGACGACATCCTGCGCAACAAGCTCACCAAGCGCAGCGTCGATGTGCGCTACCTGGACGTGGGCGACGTGCAGAAGATGGGCGGCGACAAGGTCAAGCAGGTGATCAAGGTGCGCAACGGCATTGAAGCCGAGCAGGCCAAGAAAATCACCCGCCTCATCAAGGACAGCAAGCTCAAGGTGCAGGCCGCCATCCAGGGCGACGCCGTGCGCGTGACGGGCGCCAAGCGCGACGATCTGCAGGCGGCCATGGCGTTGATCAAAAAAGACATCGCCGACGTCCCGTTGACTTTCAATAACTTCAGGGATTGATGGCTCCCCCCCTGCTCCTGCTGGCGGGCCTGCTGCTGCCTTTTGCAGCGCTGGCGCAGTCCGTCGCGCTGCAGGGCATGATGGGCAACCGCGCGCTGCTCATCATTGACGGCGCCGCGCCGCGCAGCGTGGCGCCGGGCGACACGCACCAGGGCGTGAAGGTGCTGTCCACCAGCGGCGACGAAGCCGTGGTGGACATTGGCGGCAAGCGCCACACGCTGCGCGTGGGTGACGCGCCGGCCAGCGTGGGCGCCAGCGGCGGCGGCGGGCGCGGCAACCGCATCGTGCTCACGGCCGGCAGCGGCGGGCATTTCTATTCGCAGGGGGCCATCAACGGCCGGGCCGCGCAGTTCATGGTGGACACCGGCGCCACCGCTGTATCCATGGGCCTGCCTGACGCCAAACGCATGGGCATTGCCTGGGAATCGGGCCGCAAGGTGCAGATGGGCACGGCCAACGGCGTGGTGCCCGCCTGGCTGGTGCGGCTGGATTCGGTGCGCGTGGGCGACGTGGAGGTGTTTGGCGTGGACGGCATCGTGAGCCAGCAGCCCATGCCCCATGTGCTGCTGGGCAACAGCTTCCTCAACCGCTTCCAGATGAAGCGCGACAACGACCAGATGGTGCTTGAGCGCCGGTACTGAACGCCAGAAACACCCACCGCGCATGCCCCTGCTGGACGACCCCAAGACAAGCCCCGCCGCCGAGCCGCCCTCGGCCTTCTCACCGCTGGGCCGCCCGGTGTTCCGCATGCTGTGGGCCACCTGGCTCACGGCCAACACCTGCATGTGGATGAGCGACGTGGCCGCAGCCTGGCTGATGACGTCTTTGGCGCCGTCGCCACTGTGGGTGGCGCTGGTGCAGTC
>JBEIPU010000124.1:0-12531 GCA_040376925.1 Caenimonas sp.
CGTCCCGCCCGGCGCGACCGATCTGGTTCTTGAATTCCGCGTCGCGACGACCTGGTGGACCGAAATCGCGGCGTTCGACAACGTACGGATCACCGCCGGTGCCGCGAGCGCCCCGCTGGCGTTGGCTCCCGCCGCGATCAGCGGAAACGGCTTGGTGGTAAATTGGACCGGTGGCAGCGGGCCGTTCCCCTTTGCGCCGCCCCAGGTGTCGCCCGAGGCGCTGGGCAAGGCGGTGGCGGCGCAGCTGCTGCCGCTGCTGCGTGAGGAGCTGGCCGCCTTGCAGGCCCAGGTGCAGGCCCAGGGCCAGACGCTCAACACGCTGGACGGCCGGCTGCAGTCGCTGCCGCCGCTGGTGGCCGCCGAGCTGCGCGCCGCGCTGGCCCACCACGAGCGCACGGCCGCGGCCAAGGCGCCGCCGGCCGATGGGGGCGGCATGCGCGGCGTGCTGGTGGCCATGGCCGCGTGCCTGGTGGTGCTGCTGGTGGCGGTGGTGGCACTGGCCGTCAAAGCGCTGCGCTGACGCGCATGGCCGGCCCCGGCATGGATCCGGTGATTGCCGGGCGCTACCTGGTGCGGCACACACTGGGTGTGGGCGGCATGGCCGACGTGGTGGCCGCCGACGACCTGGAGACCGGCGAGCTGGTGGCCGTGAAGGTGCTGCACCAGCCGCTGGACGACGCCACGCTGGACCGCCGCCTGCTGCAGGAGCTGCTGTCCACCGCGCAGGTGGCCCACCCCAACCTGGTGGCTGTGCTGGATTTTGGCGTGGCCGCCGGCTCGCGCCGCCCTTTCTTTGTGATGGAGCTGTTGAGCGGCGCCGACATGGCGACCTACCTGCAGCAGTACGGCAGCTGCGGGGCCGACTGGTTCATCCCGCTGTTCTGCGACGCGCTGGACGGGCTGGACGCCGTGCACCGCCGCGACATCGTGCACAAGGACATCAAACCCGCCAACCTGTTCCTGGACCACAAGGCGCAGGAGCCGCCGCGCCTGCGCATCACCGACTTCGGCATCGCCCACCACATGCAGCGCTCGCGCGTCACGCAGGAGGGCGGCATGGCCTGCACGCCGCGCTACACATCGCCGGAATACTTTGCCAGTGGCGAGGTGACGCCGGCGTCAGACGTGTACCAGATGGGCCTGGTGCTGGCCGAATGCCTGCTGGGCTGGCCCATGGTGCCCGAGGGGCCGTTTGCCACCGTGGCCTTTGCCCATGCGCGCGGCGCCCTGCGGCTGCCGCCGGGCCTGGCCACCAGCCCGGTGGGCCAGCTGCTGGGCCGCGCGCTGGCCCTGCGCGCGCGCGACCGTTTTGACACGGCAGGCGCCTTTGCCGACGCCTTGCGCGGGCTGGACGTGCTGGCCGCAGGCGCATCGATCGAGCTGCACGCGGCGCTGTACCAGCGCCAGCTGCAGGCGGGCTGAGCCGCCCGCCAGGCGGCGGTCGCCGTCCGCTACAGTCGCCGCATGGAATGGTTTCAATTACTGATTGACCGGCACCCCCGGCGCGCGATGGTCCTGGGCAAAACCGTGTTCCTGGCCGGCAGCATTGCCATCCTGGGCGCGGTGTTTGCGCGGGCCGAGTTGATGGCGGTGAATGGCGAGCGCGCTGCGGCCAAGCTGCCCATGGTGAAGACACTGGCCGAGGTGTTCCCGCAGTACCCCACGGCACTGGTGCCCGAGGGGCCGGTGGGGTTTGTGATTTCAGCGCTGCTGGTGCTGGCCGGCATGGCCGCGGTGGTGCTGGCGGACAAGGCGATCAAGCGCAACCGGCGGGGGTGACGCTTGATCGGCGGACTCTGACGTAAGCCAAAGGAGTCAGTGCTCGCGCCGCTTGACGCTGCTTCGGGAGGCCGTGATCGTTTCCGCACGTGCTTGAGGGCAGAGCAGCAACTCTTTCAATGAAGGACCAGCTGCTTTCTGCAGCCGCCGCCACTCGCTCGCGCTCACCAAGACTGCAGTCTCGACGCCTCGTATCGTCACCATCTGTGGCCCGTTGGACAGACAGGCATCCAGAAATTCGCTGAATCGCGCTTTGGCGTCGTTAACGGACCAGACTTGCATGGCGACCTCAATCCAACCAGTTGGGTGGCCGATTTGACGATTCCGCAGCGCGCTTGTCAAACGCCCTTTTGCACACTCCCTGTACTACCGCGCCGGCGCCACCACCGCCCCCTGGATCCTGTGCCGCTCCAGGGCCTGGGCCACAAAGCCTGTGGCCTTCATCTCTTCAATGAACGCGCTCAACCAGGCCTGTGCGGCGGTGCGGCCCTTGGGCACGCCCATGGATTGCTCGATGACCATGAAGCGGCCCGGCAGCAGGCGCACGCCGCCCACGCGTTTGGCGTCCATCTCCAGCTGCTGCTTCACGCCCGCGGCCACCTCCAGGTTTTGTGCAAGGAAGAAGTCCACGACGGCGGGCGATGTGGGGGCGCGTTCGATCTTGGCCGCCTTCAGCTCGCGGGTGAGGTACAGGTCGTAGGCGCTGCCGCGGCCCACGGCCACGCGGGTGCCGGTGCGGTCCACGTCCTCGTTCTTTTGCAGGGGCGACGCATTGCGCACCAGGTAGGCGCCTTCGATGATCACGTAGGGCGCGGTGTATTCCATGTCGGCCGCGCGCACCGGGTCGATCGCCACAAAGGCCATGTCCACCGTGCGGGCCTTGATGGCCTCCACCACATTGCCGGCTGAAGTGAACGTGACCAGCTCCACCGGCACGCCCAGCCGTTTGGCGGCCTCGCGCGCCAGGTCCACCGACACGCCCACGGGCTCGCCGCCCGGGCCGCGGTTGGCCAGGATGGGGTTGCCGAAATTGATGGCGGCGCGCAGCTTGCCGGTGGTGCTCAGCTCGGCCACGGCGGCAGCGGGGGGCGCAGGGGCTTTGGTGGCGGCGCAGCCTGCCAGCAGCGTGGCGGCCAGCGCCAGGGTCAGGGCGGGGATGAGTTTCATGGGGATGTCTCCTTGGGGTTGTTTTATTCAGGGCCGCGCAGCACGATCTTGCCCACGTGCGCGCCGGCCTCCATGCGGGCCTTGGCTTGCGGCAGCTGGTCAAAGCCAACCACCTGGTCGATCTGGGGCACGATGCGCCCGCTGGCAAAGTGCGGCAGCACCTCCTGCACAAAGCGCGGCACGGCGGCGGTGCGCTGCGCCTTGCTGCGCAGCTTGTTGGACACGCCAAAGACGGTCAGCCGCTTGGCGTGCAGGGCTTCCAGATCGATATCGGCATGCACCACGCCGTCTACATAGCCCACGGTGGCCAGCCGCCCTTCAAACGCCAGGGCGCGCAGGCTTTCAGCAAACACGCTGCCGCCTACAGTGTTGACCACCAGGTCTGCGCCGTGCTGGCTGGTGGCCTGCATCACCGCAGGTTGAAAGTCGGGCGCGCGGGTGTGCAGCGCCACGTCCAGCCCCAGCGGCTTCAGCAGGGCCAGCTTGTCGGCCGAGCCCGAGGTGCCGATCACGTGCGCGCCCAGCACCTTGCCCAGCTGCAATGACGCCACGCCCACGCCCGACGACACGCCGTTGACCAGCAGCCATTCACCAGCCTGCAGCCGGCCCTGCAGCACCAGCATGTCAAACGTGACCATGAAGGCCAGCGGGATGCTGGCCGCCTGTTCCCACGTGAGGTTGGCGGGCATGGGCATGGCCTCGGCTGATTCCATCACCGCGTATTCGGCAAAGGCGCCGGTGCAGCGGCCCATCACGCGGTCGCCTGTGTTGAACCCTGCATGCAAGCCTGTAGCCTGCGCGCCCACAGCCACCACCTCGCCCGCGCATTCACCGCCCGTGGCCTTCCAGCTGCCGGCCTGGCCGTGGCCCGGCAAAAACTCACCGCGGTTCAGCGACGCAGCGCGCACGCGCACCAGCAGCTGCGTGGGGCCGGGCTCGGGCTGCGGTGTGCTGCGCTGTTCCAGCACGCCGCCCGCGTCGTTCATCTGCATCCACCAGGCCTGCATGCCTTGCCCTGCCTTCACGCCGGGTGGCACAGGGCCGTGAGGGTGCGCACATCGGGCAGCGCGGCCAGTGTGCGCCAGTGCGCGGTGATGTCGCGCGCGCGCGCATCGCCCAGCACGGGCACCACCAGCGCGGCGAACTTGGCCTCCAGCTGCGCATCGCTGAGCGGGTTTTCCAGCGAGCCGATGGCGTGGTCCACCCGCACGTGTACGCGGCGGCCGTCCGTCAGCACGGCGGTCACGTCGGCGGCGGCTTCGTCAATGCTGTCGTCCACCGTGGCCTGCACCTTGTTGCGCAAGGCCACCACGGCGGCATCGGTCACCACCTGGTCTGAAAACTCCTCTTCACCCGCGCGGCCAAACATCAGCCCCGCGGCGCAGCCGTGGTACACGCTGAACTTGCCCTGCAGGCCGTCCTGCGGGGTCTTCTTGCCGGTCAGCTCCAGCACCAGCGAATGCACGCGCAGCTCGATGCTCTGCACCTGCTCTGGCGTGATGCCCTGCGCGCGCAGCTGCACGCAGGCATCAATGCTCGGGTGGATCACGATGCCGCAGGCAAACGGCTTGTAGGTGTTGAAGGAAATTTCAAACCGCTGGCCCAGATCGTCGGTTACCTCGTGCCAGGCGCGCTTGTCTGACGCCACCTGGATGAAGCCGCGCGGCGCCTCCAGCGCGCGCGGGCTGGCGGTAAAACCCTGGCTGGCCATCAGCGCCGACATGAGCCCCGCGCGCGCCGCGCCACCGGGGTGAAACGGCTTGGTCATGGTGCCGAACTGTTCGCGCAGGCCCACGGGCTGCGACGCCGCAATGCCCAGCGCCATCATGGTCTGCTGCTCATTCAGCCCCAGCAGGCGCGCGCAGCCGGCGGCTGCGCCCAGCATGCCGGTGGAGCCGGTGATGTGCCAGCCGCGGTCGTAGTGGTCGGGGTACATCACATTGCCCACGCGGCAGGCCACATCAATGCCCAGCACCAGTGCGTCGATCACGTCGCGCCCGGATGCGCCGCGGTGCTCGGCCAGCGCCAGCACGGCCGACGCCACTGGGCCCGCGGGGTGAATGATGGTCTTCAGGTGCGTGTCGTCAAAGTCGAAGGTGTGCGAGGTGATGCCATTGACCAGGGCGGCGCTGGCCATGTCCACCCGCTCGGCACGGCCCAGCACGCTGGCCTGGGGTGCGGGCTGCAGCATCTGCGCGGCGGCCAGCGCGGCGTCAGCCGCCTCATGCCGCGCCGCGCCGATGGCGCAGCCCAGCCAGTTGTAGAAAGTGCGGTGGGCTTCATGCTCCACCGCGTCGCTCCAGCCGCGCGGGGCGTGGGCCGACACAAAGCGGGCCAGGATGGCGGTGATGGGCGGCGCCTGGGTGTCGGCGGCGACGTGGGTATTGCGGGCCAAATCAGAATCCTTGTTGTCGTTGGTTTGAGGAGAAAAAGGGGAAAGCGGCTTATTCGTCCAGCTGGATCTTGCGGGCGCGGGCCAGCGTGGTCCAGCGCTCGATGTCGGCGCGCATGTACTGGCCGAACTGGTCCGGCGCCATGGGCCAGGGCTCCACGGCCTCGCCGGCCAGCTTCTCGGCCAGGTCGGGCGACTTCAGCACGGTCACCAGCGTGTCGTTCAGCCGGCGCACCACGTCAGCCGGCATGTTGGCCGGGCCCACCACGCCGTACCACTGCATGGCGTCAAAGCCCTTGAAGCCGATCTCTTCCATCGTCGGCACGTCTTTCAGTTGCGGGCTGCGCTGCTTGCCGGTCACGGCCAGCGCGCGCATGCGGCCCGAGCGCAGGTGGGGCAGGGCCGCCGCCAGGCCGGGGAAGATGGCCTGCGTCTGCCCGCCCAGCAGGTCGTTGATGGCCGGGGCAATGCCGCGGTAGGGGATGTGCACCATGAACGTGCCCGTCTCCTGCTTGAACAGCTCCATGGTCAGGTGCGTGAGCGAGCCCTGGCCGGCCGAGCCGTAGCTGACCTTGCCGGGCTGGCCTTTCACAAACGCCACAAACTCGGCCACGGTCCGCGCGGGCACGTTGGCGTTGATGGCCAGCACATTGGGCGTGGCGCCGATCATGCCGATGGGGGTGAAGTCGCGCACGGCGTCGTAAGCCACGCGGCGGGTGGCGGGCGTGGTGCCGTGGGTGGCCACATAGCCCTGCAGCAGGGTGTAGCCGTCGGGCGCGGCGCGGGCCGTGAGCTGGCTGGCCACCACGCCGCCGCCGCCGCTCTGGTTGTCCACCACAAAGCTCTGGCCCAGCAGCTTGCCCCAGCGCTCGGTGACCACGCGCGCGATCATGTCGCTGCCGCCGCCGGCGGCCACGGGCACCACATAGCGCATGGTGCGCGCGGGGTAGGTCTGCGCAATGGAAATAGAAGGCAGCGCAATGGCGGCTGATGCCGCCTGCAGCAGATGGCGTCGCTTCATGGCGAATGTCTCCTGAATGGTTATGGGGGCGATCTTCCGCCCGCGCGCGGCGGGTGTAAATTGCAAGTTTTTGAGGTTTTATTGCATTTGTTGCATGAAAGGCCCGCCATGCTGAAACCCTCCATTGCCGACCTGCGCGCCTTTGTGACCGTGGGCGAGCTGCAAAGCTTTGCCGCCGCCGCGCAGGCGCTGCACCTGTCGCAGCCCGCGCTGTCGCGCCGCATATCGCACCTGGAGGGGCTGCTGGGCGTGCGCCTGTTTGACCGCACCACGCGCAGCGTGAGCCTGACGGTGCTGGGCCAGCAGTTTCTGGGCGAGGTGCGCGGCCTGGTGGCCGACCTGGACCGATCCGTGCTGAGCCTGCGCGACGCCGCCGAGCTGGAGGCGGGCGATGTGACGGTGGGTTGTGTGTTCTCTGCCGTGCATCACTTTCTGCCGCCGGTGATCAAGGCCTTCCGCGACAAATACCCGCGCGTGCTGGTGCGCATCATTGAAGAGGGCGCCGACGAAGTGCTGGCCAGCGTCAAGCACGGCGAAGCCGACATCGCCATCAACTACATCGGCATGCAGGACCCGGACGTGAGCTTTACCCCGCTGCTGAAAGAGCCCTATGTGCTGGCCTGCCCGGTGGGCCATGCGCTGGCCAAACGGCGGTCGATCCAATGGGCAGAGCTGGCCCAGTACCCCCTGGCCCGCGTGTCGCACGCGTCACGCAACCGCCTTTTCATCGACCAGGCCCTGGCCGAGCTGCCGCCGCTGCCGCGGCCCATCATCGAGGTGCGGCATGTGTCCACCCTGATCGGCCTGGTGGAAAGCGGCCTGGGCCTGGCCGTGGTGCCCCAACTGACCGTGCCCCAGGGGCCGGGGCGCCTGGTGGGCGTGCGGCTGGAGAACCCGGCGGTGAGCCGCACGCTGGCGCTGGTGCAGCGGCAGGGGCGGAGTTTGTCGCCGGCGGCGCAGGCGTTTGCGGAGATGTTGGGGAGGGCGGGGAGGGCGACGCTGACAAAGACCAAGGTGCGAACAGGCAGCTGAGGCGAGGCCCCACCCAACCCTGCCTGTCATTGCGGGCTTGACCCGCAATCCATGCCACGCCAGCAGCTGGCGCCATTCGAAGCATGGTCGGCGAGCGCGCCGGGCGTCCATGCCCGTGCTGCGCTACGAGCTCGCGCAGATGTTCTTGTAGCGCACCAGCTTGGCTGGCGCTGCCCCCGTGGTTTGGACGCGAAACTCATGTACGCAGCGCGAATCCTTCGCTACGCCCGGGCATAGCCACCCGGCACTCTTTCGGGGGTTGTGCTCAACCTAGTACGGCCTATAAGCAACTACTCGATTTAACGGCATATCTCTATCAGCGTTGCATCAGATTCACTTGCTTAGGCACTTCTGGCGGTAGCGTATGCAGTCCGCCAGTTGCATGCCTAATGCGCACGATTCGCTCAAGCGCATACTCGTCAATTGATCGTGTCTCCGAGTCGAGCACGATCAAGCTAGTAGAGGTCCTCATGAGCAAGAACGCAGTCCTACTCGTGGATGCCAAATCTGACTCGCTCATGTCCAATCTAATAGGTAGGCCTCCACCAAATCCCGTTGTGCGCAACAGACGGCCGTAGCCGTCGGCGGGGAGCACGCTCAATCCAATCCAAGCGTAGTAGGTCGAGACAAATAACAGAGTGCCGACCCATACTAAAGGGGGTCGCCAAATCACAGTGAGAATGATTAGACCTATTCCAAAGGAAAGCATCGCAGAGAATGTGCCAACACCTCCGTCTGGGCTGCAAAGCAATAGCGGCCACGCACAAATATCAGTTTCTTTCCAAGAAGTGGGAAGTAGCCACATCTCAATACCGGTGAAAGCGGCGGAAAAAGCCACGATTAACGGAATTGCAACTAGTGGACGAGCGGCTTGGATGCTGGCGTGGGGATTCCAACCCTCTAGAAGAGCCGGATTCCGGCGATTGATCCAAGCGAAGAACTCACTTCCGGTGATCCGAACGCCAAAGATAAATACGGTAGATAGTAATGCGCCAAGGATTAGAAGCGCTACGCTTGCAAACGTGACCATCGGTGCTAGGTAAGGAACCCCCTCAACAGGTGGACGGAAGCCGTATGTCAGCGCAAAACTATAGGCGGCGTTCTGCAAAAGAAAAGTAAGTACGCCACCGCCTGCCAGTGAGGTCACGACAGCACCAAATAGGAACTTCGCGGGCCAAGCCCAAGCGCTGACAGTCTTCAGAATGTCTTGAATGCTCATTTCGGTCCTACATGATGGCTAGCAAAATCCCCTTAAATCGGCGGCGTTGCTCGAGGGTCGTTATCTGGGGTGGTTGTCGCCACATGCCAAAGTTTTTCCAGAAAAATCTTCCTCTGACAGGTTTGGTCGGTAGGCGATCAAACAAGCCGTAAAACACTGCGACAGGCGACGCCATTCTAGGCAGCAAAATTTTATGGCGATTCCTCTAATCGGATGAGACGCATATTGGAGGAAAGGGGCGGCGTTTCGAGTGTCTATGCCCGGGCGGCGCGAAGGATTCGCGCTGCGTACATGAGCCTCGCGTGCAGACCATGGGAGTAGCGCCAGCGTGACGTGGATTGCGGGTTAAGCCCGCAATGACAGGCGGTTTTAGCTCGGCCGCCCCACCACAAACCGCAACAACCCCACCGAAGCATCCTCCACCAGATCCAGCACCTCATCAAACCCCTTGGCCCCGCCGTAATACGGGTCCGGCACCACCGTGGCGTCCAGCCGCTGGCAAAACTCTGTGAACCTTCGCACCTTGTGCTGGTGCTGCGGCGGGCATTCGGCCTGCACCAGGGCCAGGTTGTCCCAGTCCATTACCAGGATCAGGTCGTGCTTTTCAAAGTCTTCCTCGCGCAGCTGGCGCGCGCGCAGGTCGCTCAGGTCGTAGCCGCGGCGCGCGGCGTGTTGTTGTGACCGTTCATCGGGCGGTTCGCCGGGGTGGTAATTGTGGGTGCCGGCAGAGTCCACGCGCACCGCGTGGGCCAGCCCGGCCTGGCGCACATGGTGGCGGAACACGCCGTGCGCCGTGGGGCTACGGCAGATGTTGCCCATGCACACAAACAGCACCGACACCTGCGCGGGCGTGTGGTTCATGACGCTTCGATCACGCTGCGCATCACCACCGGCGGTGTGTCGGCGATGTGAAACGCCAGCTTGCGGTCGCGCAGGGCCACGTCGTCGGCGGTCACGCGGTCAAAGCGGCGCAGGTGCTCCGTCCAGGATTCGTCGGTGATCTGCTCGATGAAGCGGCCCGGGTCGTACAGGTCGTGCAGCAGCTCCCAGCTCAGGGCGCCCTGGCGCATGCGGCTGCGCCGGCTTTCCTGCATCAGCGCGCGGAATTCATCGGCGCGCGCCGGGTCGATGCGGTATTCAATGTTGACCTGGATGCGCCCGCTGCGCGGCGGCGCGTCGGCCACCGGCACCTTGAACACGTGCGACGGCGTCAGGTCCTCTTCCATGTTGTGCGCGGGCATGTAGCGCTGCACGGCCAGCATGGCCGCCAGCCCGGTAAAGGCGGCGATGCCCATGCTCCAGTGGATGTTGCTGATGGTGGCTATCTGCCCCCACAGTGCGGCGCCCACGGCGGTGGCGCCCATGATGGCCATCTGGTAGATGGACATGCCGCGCGCGCGCACCCAGTCGGGCAGGGCCATCTGGGCCGACACCGTGAGCGTGTTGGCCACGGTGATCCATGCCATGCCCGCCACAAACATCGCGGGGGCGGCCACAAACACGTTGGGCGCCCAGGCCACCACCAGCGTGCCGGCCGATTGCAGCGCGGCGCCCAGCAGCAGCAGCCGCGCATGCGGTATCACGCGGCGCACCTGCTGCATGGACAGCGCGGCGATGATCGCGCCCATGCCCATGGCGGCCAGCAGCAGCGTGAAGGTGCCGGCGTCGCCGCCCTTCAGGCCACGCGCCACCAGCGGCAGCAGCGCCAGCAGCGCGGTGGAATGCAGGAAGAACAGCGAGATGCGCACCAGCACGCCCTGCAGCCGGCGCGATTCCTTCACAAACTGCAGCCCCACGCGGATGGCGCTGCTCAGCCGCTCGCGGCCCAGCGGGCTCACCGTGTGCTCGCGCTTCCAGCGCATGATGACGAACGCCGCCGCCACCGACAGCACGGCATTCAGGCCAAACACGTATTCGCTGCCGGCGCCGGCAATCAGCGCGCCGGCCACCAGCGGGCCGATGATGCGTGAGGCATTCATGGCCACGCCGTTCAGCGCCAGCGCCGCAGGCAGCTGGATGCGCGGCACGATCTCGGGCACGATGGCCGCAAACACCGGCCAGCGCATGGCCAGGCCAATGCCGTTGGCAAAAGTCAGCGCCAGCAGCAGCGGCGCGGTGATCCAGCCCATGACGATGGTCACGCACAGCGCCGTGGCCGTCAGGGCCACCCACAGCTGCGTCATCATGAAATAGCGCCGCCGGTCCAGGATGTCGGCCAGCGCGCCGCTGGGCAGCCCCAGCAAAAACACCGGCAGCGTGGAGGCTGACTGCACCAGCGCCACCCACAGTGGCGACGGCGCCAAAGACGTCATCAGCCAGGCTGCGGCCACGTCGCTCATCCACATGCAGGTGTTGGCCGTGAGCCAGGTGGCCCACAGCATGCGGAACACCGGGCGGCCCAGCGGCGAGAAGGCCGATGGCGGCTCGGCGGGTGCGTCTTTTTTGGGGTCGTCCAGCAAGGGCATGCTCAGGTATTTCGGGTGTTCAGTACCGGCGCTCCAGCACCATCTGGTCGTTGTCGCGCTTCATCTGAAGGCGCGACAAAAAGCTGTTGCCCAGCAGCACAAAGGGCATGGGCTGCTGGCTGACGATGCCTTCCACGCCAAACACTTCCACGTCGCCCACGCGCACCGAGTCCAGCCGCACCAGCCATGCAGGCACCACGCCATTGGCCGTGCTCATCTGGACCTTGCGCCCGGCCTCGTAGGGCACGCCCATGCGCTTGGCGTCATTCATGCCCATGGAGACCGAGGTGGCGCCCGTGTCCACCATGAACTGCACCGCCTGGCCGTTGATCGCGCCCTGGGTCATGAAGTGCCCGCCGCTGCCGGCCGTGAGCACGATGCGCTTACCGCGTGCGCCGCCGCCTGCCGTGCCGCCCGAGCCGCCCACGCTGGCCGGGGCGTCCCCCACACGCAGCGTGTGGCGCTTGCCGTCAATTTCCACCACGGCTTCGTCGCTGGTGGTGGACAGCACCTTGACGCCTTTGTGCGCGTCGCCCGGCGCCACGCCGCGCGGCGGGCTGCCGTCAATGATGAGCAAGGCGCGGTTGCCCATCATGCCCTGCAGGGCTACAGACTGCGCCAGCGCTGCAAAGGGCAGCAGCAGGCACGCCAGCAGGAGCAGGGGGTGGGCCATCAATCCCGAAAATTGTTGAACGTCAGGGGGACGTCGGCGATATCTTTTTTGATCAAGGCCATGGCCGCTTGTAGGTCATCGCGCTTGGCGCCTGTGACGCGCACGGCGTCGCCCTGGATGGCGGCCTGCACCTTGAGCTTGCTGTCCTTGATGACGCGGGTGATTTTCTTGGCCTGGTCCGATTCAATGCCGTTGCGCACCTTGATGATCTGCTTGACCTTGTCGCCGCCCATTTTCTGCACGTCGCCCACGTCCAGGTAGCGCACGTCCACGCTGCGCTTGGTCAGCTTGTTGCGCAGGATGTCGTCCACCTGCTGCAGCTGGAAGTCGGCGTCGCCAAACAGGGTGATTTCCTTGTCCTTGAGCTCAATGGCGGCGGCCGTGCCCTTGAAATCGAATCGCGTGGCGATTTCCTTGGCGGTGTTGTCCACGGCGTTTTTCACTTCGACCAGGTTGGGTTCGCAGACGGTGTCAAAAGACGGCATGAATTCTCCCTCGGGGTGCGTGCTGTTGGGGTGCTGGGTGCGACAATTCTCCCATGATCGCAGAGCTAAACGTCCCCTTGCAGGCGCACAACACCTTTGGCATCGTGGCCAGGGCGCGCACGCTGGTGCGCGTGGCGTCCCCCGCCGACGTGCAGGCCGTGCTGGCCGACCAGGCGCTGGCGCCCGAGCCCAAGTTTGTGCTGGGCGGGGGTAGCAACATCGTGCTGACCGGCGACGTGCGCCCCGTGGTGCTCAAGATCGAGATCATGGGCCGCCGCCTGGTGGACGAGACCCCCAA
>JBEIPU010000209.1:0-5060 GCA_040376925.1 Caenimonas sp.
AGGCCGGTGCAGGCCACAAAATAACCAACACACAAGGAATGCACTGATGACTGATTCAGGCATCGTTTTCAAGAACGTCACCAAGCGCTATGGCACGGACCCGTCGGCGCCGCTGGCGGTGCAGGGCATCAGCTTTGAGGTGCCGCGCGGAACGCTCACCACGATCCTCGGGCCGTCGGGCTGCGGCAAGACCACCACGCTGCGCATGATTGCCGGGCTGGAATCACCCACCTCGGGCCAGATCATCATCGCCGGCAAGGACGTGACCACGCTGGGCCCCGCGCAGCGAAATGTGAGCATGATGTTCCAGAGCTACGCGCTGTTTCCGCACATGAGCGTGGTGCAAAACGTGATGTACGGCTTGCGCATGTCCGGTATCGCCAACGACGCCGCGCAGCCGCAGGCGGTGGAGGCGCTGCGCAATGTGGGCCTGGTGGGCTATGACGACCGCCTGCCCAGCGAGCTGTCGGGCGGGCAGCAGCAGCGTGTGGCGCTGGCGCGTGCGCTGGTGCTGGAGCCGGCGGTGCTGTTGTTTGACGAGCCGCTGTCCAACCTGGATGCGCGGCTGCGCCGCGAGATGCGCGAGGAGATCCGCACGCTGCAGCAGCGCCTGCAGCTGACCGTGGCCTATGTGACGCATGACCAGAGCGAGGCGCTGGCGGTCAGCGACCAGATCATCGTGATGAATCACGGCTTGATCGCGCAGCGCGGCACGCCGCAGGACCTTTACGAATACCCGCAGTCGGAATTTGTCGCGGGCTTCATGGGCGAGGCCATGCTGTTCCCGGCCACCGCAAGCGGCGACGGCACGGTGACACTGGGCCCGTTGACGCTGACGGCACGCCGGCCGGTCGCGCCCGGGGCGGTCAAAGCCGCGGTGCGACCCGAGGCCTGGAACATCCACCGCGACGGTACCGGGCTGGCGGGTACCTGCATCAAGTCCGCCTATCTGGGCAACGTGTATGAGTACACATTCAAGACCGAGCTCGGCCAGATCTTCGTGGTATCGCCGAACCTGACAGATGTGCTGGCCCCGGGTGCTGAAGTGGGGCTGACCCTGGCCGACCACGGCGTCTCCGTCGTGTCAGCTGCGTAAGGCCTGGGGTTAGCGCAGCGCGACGGCGGGCACAGCGGGCGTGCGCACCACGGTGGCTGTGTCAAAACCCGTCTCGCGCGCATAGTCCAGCAGGGCCTGCAGGCGCGCGCCGTCCATCTGCGGCGTGCGTGACAGCACCCACAGGTATTTGCGGTCCGGCGTGCCGACCAGCGCGACCTGGTAGTCCGCATCCAGCTGCATGATCCAGTAGTCGCCCCAGACCAGCGGGACCCAGCCGAGCCAGCGCGGCGCAAAGCTGACTTCCAGCCGCCCTGCGTCCGGTTGCCCCGGCACGGGCACGACGCGGGCCAGGCCCTGGGCTGTCTCGGTGCTGCCGTCTGCCCTGGCGCACCGGTTGGTGACGCGAACGCGGGCGTCGGCCAGCAGTTCGTACGTGGCCGACACCTGGCCGGTGCAGCCGCGCTGGAAGCGGTTGGGCAGGCGTGCCTGCTCGTACCAGGTGCCTGAATAGCGCTTCAGGTCAACGGGTGCGACGACCGGCAGCGCGGTGGCAGGTGGCGGGGTGTTGATGTTGGCCTGCATGCCTACCGAGACTGTGGACGTGGACGTCTGGGCGTGCGCCGCCAGCGCCACCAGGCCTGTCAGGGCAAAGAAAAATGCGGCGAGAAAAGGTGTGAACGGCATGCACGCGAGTGTGTATGCGCCCGCGTGTGTGAGTGGTCGGCAGGGCGCCGCAGCCGATGTCAGTCGCTGCCTACACCTGTGGCCCCGGGTTTGTAACCCGGACGTTCCCGCGCAGCGCGGGCAGGCCGGATAATCCCCGCCATGAACCAACTCGACGCGCTCAAACAGTTCACCACCGTGGTGGCCGACACCGGCGACTTCCGGCAGATGGATGCCTTCAAGCCGCAGGACGCAACGACCAACCCGTCGCTGATCCTCAAGGCCGTGCAAAAGCCCGACTACCAGCCGCTGCTCAAGGACACTGTGGCCGCCCACCGGGGCAAGCCGCTGGACGAGATCATGGACCGGCTGCTGGTGCGTTTTGGACGCGAGATCCTGGGGTTGATTCCCGGGCGTGTTTCCACCGAAGTGGACGCGCGCCTGAGCTTTGATGCCGACGCGACCTTCACACGCGCTGAACGCATCATCGAGCTCTATCAGGCCGAGGGCGTGCCCACCGAGCGCGTGCTGATCAAGATTGCCGCCACCTGGGAAGGCATGCAGGCTGCGGGCCGCCTGCAGCGGCGCGGCATCAACACCAACCTGACCCTGCTGTTCTCGTTCAGCCAGGCGGTGGTGTGCGGGCAGCAGAAGGTGCAGCTCATCTCGCCGTTCGTGGGGCGCATCTACGACTGGTACAAAAAGCAGGCGGGCGCCTCGTGGGACGAAGCCGCCCATGCCGGCGCCAACGACCCCGGTGTGAAATCGGTGCGCCAGATCTACAACCACTACAAGCACTTTGGCATTGCCACCGAGGTGATGGGCGCGAGCTTTCGCAACGCCGGGCAGATCACCGCGCTGGCGGGGTGCGACCTGCTGACCATCAGCCCGGACCTGCTGGCCGTGCTGGCCGCCAGCGATGCGCCGCTGGCCCGTGCGCTGGACGCAACGGCGGCGCGCGACATGGACCTGGCACCTGTGAACCTGGACGAAGCGGGCTTTCGCTACGCGCTGAACGACGACGCCATGGCGACCGAGAAGCTGGCTGAGGGCATACGCGCCTTCGCGGCCGACGCCGTCAAGCTCGAGCAGCTCATGCTGGCGGCGTGAACGCGATGGACCACCCACCGGACGAGCGGCTGCGCTGCGACCAGACACCGGCCTGGGCTGCCTTGCAGACGCAGTTCTACACAGCGGGGCGCGCCTTGGATGTGCGTGACGCTTTTGCCGCGGATCCCGGGCGCTTTGGTGCCTTCAGCCTGCAGGCGCCGCACGTGTTTGCAGACCTGTCCAAGAACCTGGTGGACGGCACCACGCAGGGTCTGCTGCTGGCGCTGGCGGCCGAATGCAACGTGGCGCAGCATCGCGATGCGATGTTCGCCGGTGAGCCCATCAACACCACGGAGCAGCGCGCCGTCATGCATTGGCTGCTGCGCTCACCGGTTGCCGTGCCCGGCCTTGAAACCTGGCATGCGCAAGTGGCGGCCACACGCGATGCCATGCTGGCCTATGCCGACGCCGTGCGGGCAGACGATGGCATCACCGACATCGTGAACATCGGCATCGGCGGCTCCGACCTGGGGCCGCAGATGGCGGTGCTGGCGCTGCAGGGGTATGCGCACCCCGGCAAGCGCTTTCACTTTGTGTCGAACGTGGACGGGCATGAGCTGGCGGCCGTGCTGGCGCAGCTGCGCCCGGACCATACGCTGTTCCTGATCGCGTCCAAGACCTTCACCACGATAGAGACCATGACCAACGCGCATTCAGCGCGCCTATGGTTTGACAGCAACGGCGGGCGCGACGTGGCCCGCCACTTCGCGGCGCTGACCACCAATGTCAGCGCGGCGCACGACTTTGGCATTACCACCACCTTTGGCTTTTGGGACTGGGTGGGCGGGCGCTACTCCATGTGGTCCGCCATCGGGCTGCCGATTGCCATGGCCATCGGCTCCACGCGCTTCCTGGAGATGCTGGCCGGCGCCCATGCCATGGACGAACACTTTCGCACCGCATCGCTGGCGCAGAACCTGCCAGTGCGCCTGGCGCTGCTGGACGTCTGGTACCGCAACTTCCACGGGTTCAGCAGCCGCAGCATTGCGCCGTACCACAGTGCGCTGCGCCGCCTGCCGGCCTACCTGCAGCAGCTGGAGATGGAAAGCAACGGCAAGCGGGTGGACAGCCATGGCGACACGCTGCAGCTGCAAACCGCGCCGGTGCTGTGGGGGGAGCCCGGCACCAACGGCCAGCACGCCTACTTTCAAATGCTGCACCAGGGCACGGATGTGGTGCCGGTGGAGTTTGTGGCCGTGCGCCGCGCCGCGCACACGCTGCAGGGCCATCATGAGCAGCTGCTGGCTAATGCGCTGGCCCAGGCCCAGGCGCTGATGCTTGGCAAGGCCGATGCGGGGGGGCACCGCCATTTCCCCGGCAACCGGCCCAGCACCTTGCTGTTGCTGGACGAGCTGACCCCGCAAAGCCTGGGTGCGTTGATTGCGATGCACGAGCACCGCGTGTTCACCAGCGGCTCGCTGTGGGGCATCAACAGCTTTGACCAGTGGGGGGTTGAGCTTGGCAAGGTGCTGGCCAAGGACATTGCCCAGCGCCTGCAAAGCGGTAATCTGGCCGGGCTGGACGGTTCCACCGCGGGCCTGTTGCGCAAGCTGCGTTCCTGAGGGTGTTCCGCCCATAAAAAAAGCCGGGCAAAGCCCGGCTTTTTAGTTGCGCACAGCGCGTGGACTTACATGTCCATGCCGCCCATGCCGCCCATACCACCCATGCCGCCGCCGGGCATCGCAGGCGTTTCTTCCTTCGGTGCCTCGGCGACCATGGCTTCGGTCGTGAGCATCAGCGACGCGACGGAGGCAGCGTTTTGCAGGGCCGTGCGGGTCACCTTGGTCGGGTCCAGGATACCCATTTCGATCATGTCGCCATAGGTGTCGTTGGCGGCGTTGAAGCCGTAGTTGCCCTTGCCGGCCAGAACCGCGTTCACCACAACGGAGGCTTCGCCACCGGCGTTGTAAACGATCTCGCGCAGCGGGGCTTCAATGGCTCGCAGCACCAGCTTGATACCGGCTTCCTGGTCGGCGTTGTCGCCCTTGATGGTGCCGGCAGCCTGCTTGGCGCGCAGCAGTGCAACGCCGCCGCCGGCCACGATGCCTTCTTCAACGGCGGCACGCGTGGCGTGCAGCGCGTCTTCCACGCGGGCCTTCTTTTCCTTCATCTCGACTTCGGTGGCAGCGCCGACCTTGATCACGGCAACACCGCCGGCCAGCTTGGCCACGCGCTCTTGCAGCTTTTCACGGTCGTAGTCGGACGTGGCTTCCTCGATCTGCACGCGGAT
>JBEIPU010000111.1:0-13763 GCA_040376925.1 Caenimonas sp.
CATTGGTGAGGTCAGCGACCTGTGCGGCGTGAAGCCGCACGTGCTGCGGTACTGGGAGCAGGAATTCACCCAGCTGCGCCCCATGAAGCGGCGCGGCAACCGCCGCTATTACCAGCACCACGAGGTGCTCATGATCCGCCGTATCCGCGATCTGCTCTATGACCAGGGCTTCACCATCAGCGGCGCGCGCAACAAGCTCCAGGAACTGGTGCAGGGCGAGCGCGACAAACGCAAGGCCGGTGAGGTCATGCTTGAAGGCGTTGAGGTCATCGAGGTCGAGGAAGACTCGGCGTTTGACGACTTTGAAGACAGCGCGGTTGAAGATGATGGCTCGCCCGCATCGCAAAAACTCCTGTTTGTGCGCAGGGAATTGTCAGAGATTCGTGATCTTCTGTCGGCTGCCTATTGAGCACACGCTATAATGTGAGGCTTGTCGGCGTGTAGCGCAGCCTGGTAGCGCACTTGCATGGGGTGCAAGGGGTCGCGAGTTCGAATCCCGCCACGCCGACCATTCATGCAAAGGGTTAGCAGGCATTGCCTGCTAACCCTTTTCTTTTATGCTCATGCCCCATGGCGACGACCGTTGTTTTTGCTGACCTTGTGGGAAGCACCGGCATCTTTGAGCGGCTGGGTGACGCGACCGCATCCCGGTTCGTGACACAGCTCACCTCGGCACTCAGCAAGACATTCGAGCAGCACCGCGGCCGCGTGGTCAAACTTCTGGGCGATGGTCTGTTTGTCGTCTTCCCCGCGGAGGGCGACGCGCTCGCCGCCTGCGTGTCCATCCAGAAACGCCTGCAAGACAAGCCCGTGTACCCTGGTGGTAACGGTGCCCCGGTGCAAATGCAGATGGGTGTTGAATGCGGCGAGGTCGTTGAAATCGACGGCGACTGTTTTGGTGACGCCGTGAACAGCGCCGCGCGCCTGGCCGACCTGGCTGGCGCAGAGCAGATCCTCACGTCGCAACGCGTGCGCGACGCGCTCGCACCCCTGCAACAGGCGCAGCTGCGCAGTATCGGCCCCATGTACCTGCGCGGCAAGGCGGAAGCTACCGAGGTCTATCGCGTGGACTGGAATATGGACCGCGACGCCGACGCCACCATCATGGGCGCCTCGATGTTCAAGGCGGCGGCAGCCACGTTCCTGGAGGTCTCGGCCGCGGGTCAGACCCTGCGGCTGGACCCGCGCGGTGACAAGCTCACCATCGGCCGTGCCACCACGGCGTCGCTGTCGCTTAATGATTCGCGCGTATCGCGCGTGCATGCCACGCTGGAATGGCGCGGCGGGCAGTTTGTGTTGAACGATGCGTCCAGCTTTGGCACCTGGGTCTACGTGGGCAACCAGAGCGAACCCGTGGTGCTGCGGCGCACCGAGTGCTACCTGGTGGGCAGCGGCCAGATCGCGCTGGGCTGCGAGCGCGACGCCGAGAGCGCGCCGCTGGTCATGTTCTCGGTGCGGGCCTGACGCGAGCCCCGCGCGTATCGCATGGCAGTCGATCTTCACGTCAGCGGCCCCGGTATTGACGACCGCCGCGTGCTGACGGCGGGGCAGGCCGAGCTCGTGCTGGGGCGCGACGCCGATTGCGACATCTGCCTGCCGGACCCGCGGCGCAATGTATCGCGCCGCCACCTGTCCGTGTGGTGCGACGCCGACGAGCTCCACTTTCGTGTGCTGTCGGTGGTCAATGGCGTTGAGCTTCCGTTTGGCGAGGCACCGCCGGGCGCGTGCGGCGTGCTGCCCCACGGCCAGCTGCTCAAGCTGGGCGACTACAAGGTGCTGGGCACGGTAGCCGCCGCCCACCCCGAGCTGGACGACCCCTGGGCCGTGTTTGACCGCGAGGCTTCGGGCTTCAGCCACAGCGCGGTGTCCGACGAGGGGCTGACGCAGCCGGCCGAGCTGGCCGCCATGCCGCCGCCGGCTGAAGAGGACCCTTTTGGCGAATGGGGCTTTGACTCCACCTTCGGCCCCGGTTCGCGCGCGGGCGGGCCGCTGCAGGCGGGCAATGCGGCGCCGCCGGGTGGCGAGATGGCCGCCTTCCTGCGCGGGGCCGGGCTCGACCCGGCCCGGATCGGATCGCTGGGCGAGGGCGAACTGGAGGACATGGGCAAGCTGGTGCGCATGGCCTTGCTGGGCCTGATGCAACTGCACGCGTCCAAGGCCGAGCTCAAGCGCGACCTGCGCGCGGAAGACCGCACCATGGTGGCCGTCAAGGACAACAACCCCCTGAAGACCGACTGGCCCGACGACACGCGCCTGCAGTACCTGCTGGGTGGGCGCGCAGCGTCCATCGGCTTCGTCCCGCCGCAACGTGCGCTGGGCGAATTGCTGGTGGAACTGCGTGCCCATGACCAGGCCATGAGCGTGGCCACGCGTGCCGTGGTGGAGGGCACGCTGCACGAGCTGTCCCCGCAGGAGCTCAAGAAGCACCTGCCAGGCGCGGGCAGCCTGCTGTTTGGCAGCGCCCGGCTGTGGGATGCTTACGAGAAATTCCACCAGGAGCAGGGCGCGGACCTGCCGCGCTGGCTGCAGCGGATGATGGGCAAGTACTTCACGGAAGCCTACCTGCGCGAGAGCATGCGCATCAAGCGCGACCCGGCGACGCGACCGAAATGATGTGCGTGCATAGGATGGCACGCGCACACAGTTAGAATCATTTTTCCTCTCACCACCCCCCACCCGCCGCCGTGAGTCTCAAGAAGCTTGGCCGATACGACCTGATCCGCGTGCTTGGCAAGGGTGCCATGGGCATCGTGTACGAGGGCCGGGACCCCAACCTGGACCGGCGCGTGGCCATCAAGACCGTCAAGGTCGAGAACCTGTCCGAGGAAGCCGCAGCCGAGTACGAAGCGCGCTTTCGCACCGAAGCGCGATCGGCGGCGCGGCTGCAGCACCCCAACATCGTGAGCGTCTATGACTCCGACCGCGACGGCGACATTGCGTTCCTGGTCATGGAGTTCATCCAGGGTGATGATCTCAAGCACCACCTGGACCGGGGCGTGCGCTATTCGCTGGAACAGTCGCTCAAGATCATCCGTGACCTGCTGTCAGCTCTCGACTATGCCCACAAGGCCGGCATCGTTCACCGCGACATCAAGCCCGCCAACCTGCTGATTGAGCCCGGCGGGCGCGTGAAGCTGACCGACTTCGGCGTGGCGCGCATCCAGGACTCCGGCGAAGCGACGCGCACGCAGGGCAGCATGGTGGGCACGCTGAAGTACATGTCGCCCGAGCAGGTGCAGGGCCAGAAGATCGATGCGCGCGCCGACCTGTTTTCGGTGGGCGTGGTGCTGTACCAGCTGTTGACCGACCGTCGGCCGTTTGACGGCGACAACGATTTTTCCATCATTCACCAGATCATCGGCCACACGCCGCAGGCGCCCAGCGCCTACAACGCGCGGTTGCCGGCGGCCATCGACGGCGTGGTGGCGCGCGCGCTGGCCAAGGACCGCGACGAACGTTTTGCGACTGCGCGCGACTTTGCCACGGCGCTGCAGTCCGCCATCCGTCGGGCCGAGGACGCCACCGTGGTGCCCCCCGCCGACCCGCAGCGCAAGCCGCTGCCCGATGCAACCGGCTCGCGCGGCACCTCGGCTGGTACCGGTACCTCCGGTACGTCAGCCACCAGTGCCACCTCCGCGACGTCCGCCACCTCGGCGACGTCGGCCACGGTCACGCAGGAGCTGGAGCTGGTGTACTGGAAAGACATCAAGGACTCGACCGACCCGGAAGAGCTCGAGATGTTCCTGGCCAAATTTCCGTCGGGCATTTATGGTGACCTGGCCCGCCGGCGGCTGCGCAAGCTTACCGGGGGCAGCTCGCCTGACCAGACGCTGCTGAGCGGCACACTGCCGCCCGAGCAGGACCTGGAAGCCACGCGCCTGCGCACCGACCTGTCCCAGCCGCTGCCCAAGCCCACCCCCGCCCCGGCGGCGCCTGTACCCACCGCGGTGGAGGCGACTGCGGCCGTGGCTGCACCAGTGCCACCGTTGCCGTCTCCTGCCGCAGTTGAATCCGTGCCGTCCGTGGTCGCCCCCACCGTGCAGGTAACGCCCGCCGCTGCACCGCACGCTGCACCTCAGGGCGCAACGCCGCCCAAGTCCTCCAGCAAGCTGATGCTGGCTGGCGCGGCAGGCGTGGTGGTCATTGGCATCGCGGCGTTTCTTGCGTTGGGGCGAGGTGGCAGTGGGACAACGCCGGTGGCAGCCCCGCAGCCGGCCGCATCGGCACCTGCCGAGATCGTCGCGGCGCCCGCGCCTGCAGCGTCGGCGGCTTCTGCGATGGTGGCGGCGGCCGTGTCCACTGCGTCCGCTGCGTCTCGGCCGGCTTCGGCACCCAGGCCGCTGCGTGCGGCGAGCCAGCCGCGTGTGGCCAAGGCCGCCTCAGCACCCGTGGTGGTGGCGCCGGCACCCGTGGCGCCTGTGCCGGTGGCCGAGCCGCCGCGCGAGGCGCAGCCCCGCGCCACAGCGCCGTCCGCACCCGCGCCGGCCGTGGTCGCGGGCAGCCCCAATGACGCCTGCAAGGACAGGATGTTCCTGTCGAAAGAGTTCTGCCTCAAGGAGCAGTGCGAGCGCGCGTCGTTCCAGAGTCACCCGGTGTGCATCAAGCGCCGCGAAGAGGCCAAGCTGCGCGAGGAAAGCAAGGTCCGGGTCGGCCCGCAGCAGTAGATCCGCGGCTGGTCAGCGTCCTAGACGATGTCCAGCGTGTGCAGCACAAAGTGGCCGGCACGCCGGTCCGCGAAATAGTGCTCCAGCGTTTCCTTGACCGTGCGAAAGGCGATCTCGTCCCACGGCACTTCTGCCTCGGTGAACAGGCGTGCCTCTAGGGTTTCGGTCCCGGGGTTGAACTGGTCGCTGAGCAGCCTTGCGCGGTAGAACAGATGGACCTGCCCCACGCGCGGCACGCTCATCACGGTGAACAGCTCGTCCATTTCAAACTGCGCGCCGGCTTCTTCATCGGTTTCGCGCGCTGCGCCTTGCGCGGTGGTCTCGCCCAGTTCCATGAAGCCTGCCGGCAACGTCCATTTGCCCCAGCGCGGCTCGATGTTGCGCTTGCAAAGCAGCACCCTGTCGCCCAGCACCGGCACCGTCCCCACCACATTGAGCGGGTTTTCATAGTGGATGGTGTGGCAGGCCGGGCATACAGCCCGTTCCTTGGTGTCCCCGTCGTCGGGGATGCGGTAGGTGACGGCCGTGCCGCAGTTCTTGCAGTGTTTGATGGGGCTGCGCAACATCGGGGCAGTTTAAGGTGAAAAGAAAAAGGGCTCCTTTCGGAGCCCTTTCAGTTGAGCAGGCCGCTCAGGCCCTGCCGTGCTTGGCGATCAGCGCGCGCGCAGTCTCCAGCAGCTTCTTGCCGTCGAAGTTGCGCTTGTTCATGTCGGCCACCCATTCCTCGTCGATCTGGCTGGACAGCTTGCGGAAGGCCTCGGTGTCGGCATCCGTCACCTGGTAGATGGTGTTGTTGCGGTCCGATGCCGTCTTGCGGCCGGGGGCGTCGTTGCCCTGTTGCGTCTTGCCCAGCCAGGCTGACGTGGCCAGGCCGGAGTTGGCGTCGATCACTTTCTTGAGGTCAGGCGCCAACCCGTCGTACTTGGCCTTGTTCATGGCCATGACGAAGGTGGTGGTGTACAGCGCCGGCTTGTTGGCCGGGAATTCGCTGTGGAACTTGGTCAGCTCGTTGACCTTGATCGACGGCACCACTTCCCAGGGGATGACACAGGCGTCGATCGTGCCCTTGGACAGCGCGTCGGTGATGGCCGGCAGTGGCATTCCCACGGGCGTGGCGCCCACCGATGCGAGCATCTTGGTCACCTGGCGGGTCGGGCCACGCACTTTCATGCCCTTGAGGTCGGCCGGCGTCTTGATGAGCTTGTCCTTGGAGTGGAACATGCCCGGGCCGTGTACGTGCAGGGCCAGCACCTGTGTTTCCTTGAACTCGTCAGGTGCCATGGTCTGCACATATTCCCAATAGGCCTTGGAGGTGGCTTCGGCGTTGTTCATCATGAACGGCAGCTCGAATACTTCCACGCGAGGGAAGCGGCCTGCCGTGTTGCCCGGCAGCGTCCAGACGATGTCCACCACGCCGTCGCGGGCCTGGTCGTACAGCTGCACCGGCGTGCCGCCCAGCTGCATGGCCGGGTAGGCATCGAACTTGATGCGCCCGCCCGACTCTTTTTCGACCTTGTCCATCCAGGGCTTGTGCATGCCCAGCCAGACGTTGGACATGGGCGCCATGAAGGTGTGGAACTTCAGGGTGACCGACTGCTGGGCCAGGCCGCTCAGGCCGGGCGCGCCCAGCGCCACGGCGGCGGAGGTCTTGAGAAGAGTACGACGTTGCAGCATGGAAGGCTCCGTAAGTGATGACCGTAAGTTAACGTATGAATGGCGCCCCGGTCTTCGGGGCTTTCCCTCAAACCATCAGGTTTCAGACCACTTTCACGGTCAACGTGCCCAGGCCGCCAACGCCGCCCACCAGTGTGTCGCCAGCCACCACGGCGGCCACGCCTTCGGGGGTGCCGGTGTAGATCAGGTCGCCGGGCTGCAGCTCCCAGGCGGCAGACAGGTGTTCGATGGTCTCGCCAATGTTCCAGATCAGCTTGGCCACGTTGCTGCGCTGGCGGTCGGCGCCGTTGACCTGGACGTAGATTTCGGCGTTGGCCACGTCACCGGCAGCGGCCACCGGCGTGATCGGGCCGATGGGCGCGGACTGGTCAAAGGCCTTGCCGATGCACCAGGGGCGGCCCTGCTTTTTCATTTCGTTCTGCAGGTCGCGCCGGGTCATGTCCAGGCCCACGGCATAGCCGAAGATGTGCTTGTGCGCGTCGGCAGCCTTGATATTCCTGCCGCCCGTGCCAATGGCGACGACCAGCTCGATTTCATGATGCAGGTTTTTTGTGAGGGGCGGGTAGGCGATGGTACCCGTCGCGCCGGCGTCCACCGGCACCACGGCGTCGGCGGGCTTGAGGAAGAAAAACGGCGGCTCGCGGCCGGTAAAGCCCATCTCCTTGGCATGCTCTTCATAGTTGCGGCCCACGCAGTACACGCGGCGCACCGGGAAGCGTTCCGCGCGGCCAATGACCGGCACCGACGTGACGGCCTCGGGATTGAAAACGTAGCTCATGACAACCTTTCTTCTTGGTGAATGCCCAGCGCCTGGTGCACCGGGCGGTCGGAGTAACTGAACAGCACGCAGCCTCCTGACGATTTGAAGCGCGCAGTGTGCCACGAGGGCACGACGAAATGATCACGCGGCCCGAAGGCCAGCGTACTTTGAATGCCGGCGTGCTCGATCACGATCTCGCCATGGCCCTCGACCACGCTGTACACGGCGCCGTCGGTCTGGCGCCAGGGGTTGCCTGAGAAGCCGGCCGGCAGCCGCTGCATGAAGGTGGCCATGGTCGGCATGGGCGAGCCGCCGGTGAGCGGGTTGACGTAGCGCAGCTTGACGCCGTCCCAGTCGTCCACCGGTGCGTCGCGCTCCAGCCTGTCCAATGCCTCGCGGCTGCGCTCGTAGGGGTAGTTGAAGATGGGCGACGTCGCGCCAAAGGGCGCGTTGCCGCGCACCGGCGCCATGTTGTGGCCGTAGCGCGCCAGGCTGATGCCTTCGGGGCGCGACACGTCCTGCGACTTGCGGCTGTCGTTCTGCGCAAACCCGGCGTCAAAGAACCGCACCATCGGAATGTCCAGCCCGTCCAGCCACACCACCGGCTGCGTGGATTCATTCCCATGGTCGTGCCAGGTCCAGCTCGGCGTGATGATGAAGTCGCCCGGGCGCATGGTGGTGCGCTCGCCGTCCACTGCGGTGTAGGCGCCCGAGCCTTCCACGATGAAGCGCAGCGCGCTTTGCGTATGCCGGTGGCTGGGTGCCACTTCGCCGGGCAGGATCAGCTGCAACCCGGCGTACAGCGACTGCGTAATCGCCGACTGGCCGCGCAGGGCCGGGTTCTCCAGGATCAGCACGCGGCGCACGGCCTCGTCAGCGGTGATGGCCTCGCCCGCGCGCATCAGGAAGGGGCGCACGTCCTCGTACTTCCACAGTGCGCTGGTACAGGGGGTGGCGGGCTGCGGCGGGACGAGCGCGTGCAGCACCTCCCACAACGGGGTCAGGTTCAGCGGCGACATGTCACTGTAGAGCTGCGCGCGCACGGCGGCGGTGGAAAGTGGTGCGTTCATGCAGCCTCCTGGAACAGTGTGGCCGGGCGGATGCCTTCGTACATCCACTTCAGGCCGGCAAATCCGGCGGCTTCGCTGCCGCTTTGGAACATCTGGTTGCGCAGCTCGCGCTGCACGCCCGACGCATGGTAGATGTCGCCATAAAAGCGGGCTGTCAGCTGCACACGGCCGGTGCGCAGGTAGCGCGCCTGCTGGTACAGCTGGAAGGCCCGTGCCACATCGCCCCGCGTGTGGCGCAGCGCCTCGCGCAGCACCACGGCGTCTTCAATGGCCTGGCCCGCGCCCTGGGCCAGGTACTGCAGCATGGGGTGGGCTGCGTCGCCCAGCAGCGTCACGCGGCGGTCGGTCCAGTTCTTCACGGGCTCACGGTCGCACAGCACCCACATCTTCCAGGTCTCGATCTTGCCCAGCAGCTCGCGCACCTGGGGGTGGGCGGCGGCAAAGCGTTCGTTGAGCTCGGCCGTGTCCCCAAACGTGTTCCAGCCTTCGTCGTACTTGTTGCTGTGGAACACGGCCACCAGGTTGAACAGCTCGCCGCGGCGCAGCGGGTAGTGCACCAGGTGGGTCTTTTCGCCGCCCCACAGCAGTACGTCGTCGCTCCACAGGTGGGCTGGCACCTCCTCGCGCTTGAGCACGGCGCGGTAGGCAATATGGCCCGACACGCGGGGTTTCCCATCGCCCACAATGGCTTCGCGGATGCGGCTCCACAGGCCGTCGGCGCCTATGAGCGCGGCGCCTGCCAGCACTTCGCCGCCGGCCAGTTGCACCCGGACTTCGTCCGCGGTCTGGGTGAAAGACTCAACCTTGGCCCCGGTGCGCAGCGTGACGTTGGGCAGCGCCTGGCAGGCCTGGAGGAACACGTCATGCAGGTCAGCCCGGTAGATCACGCCGTAGGGGAATCCGTAGGCGGCGCGCGCCACGTCACCCAGCGGCACGCGTACCACCTTTTCGCCGGTACGTACATCGTTCATGCCCAGCCCGGGCGGAAAGAAGGCCACGCGGCTGACCGCGTCGGTCAGGCCCAGGTAGTCAAACATCCGGAAGATATTGGGTCCGAGCTGAATGCCCGCGCCTATTTCCCCAAACGCACCGGATTGCTCCAGCACCGTCACGCGGTGGCCGTCCGTGGCCAGCACCAGGGCTGCAGCCAGCCCGCCGATGCCGCCGCCGGCGACCAGGATGGGAAGCGATTGCGTCATCGCGTTGTCTCCGTTGTGCTGTCTTGATGATAAGTATACATACTATTTGGTGCCACTCTTGCCGGTAAACTCGCCGCCATGGCCAAGAGCTTTGATTTCGAGCATGCCCCGGGGCACCTGGTGCGCCGCGCCCACCAGCTGGCAGTGGCGATCTTCATGGAGGAGACCGGCGACTTTGACGTGACGCCGGTGCAGTTTGCCATCCTCAATGCCTTGATTGACGACCCCGGCGAGGACCAGGTCACGCTGGCCGGGCGGGTGGCGTTTGACGCGGCCACCTCGGGCTCGGTGATCAGCCGGCTGGAATCCAAGGGCTGGGTGCGGCGCGAGGCCGACCCGGCCGACCGGCGCCGCAAGCTGCTGTGGGTCACGCCCGAGGGCGAGCAGGTGGCGCTGCGCATGAAGCGCGCGGTGGCCCGGGCGCAGGCGCGCATCGTGGCGCCGCTGGATGCGGCCGAGCGTACCCAGCTGGTGCAGCTGCTGGGCAAGCTGGTAGCGGGGCACGAAGCCACGCCCTGAAGGCGTTGTCCTACACCCGCGCGCGCCGGCGGCCGGTTGTGGGGGGTGCGCGGCAGGGCTCCAATGCGCAGGTACTTTCACGCATTCAGGAGCACACCATGAACACATTCCAGATCACCCGCAGCTTCGTGCTGGCCGCCACGGCATCCGCCGTCTTGCTGACCGGCTGCGCCGACATGTCCTTGACCCAGACCCAGAAAGGCACCGCTGTGGGCGCCGGCGTCGGCGCCGTGGCCGGGGCAGCCATCGGGCGCGACGGCAAGGGTGCCGCCATAGGCGCCGGCCTGGGCGCTTTAGGCGGCTACGTGTGGTCCAAGCACATGGCCGACAAGAAGGCGGCCATGGAACAGGCCACTGCGGGTACCGGCGTGGCCGTGACCCAGACGCCGGACAACCAGCTCAAGCTGAACATCCCCAGCGATATCTCGTTTGACACCGGCCGCGCCGACATCAAGCCCAACCTGCGTCCCATCCTGGACCAGTTTGCCAGCGGCCTGAGTGGCCAGCCCAACACCGAGGTGCGCATCATCGGCCATACCGACAACACCGGCTCCGATGCTGTGAACGACCCGCTGTCCATGCAGCGTGCCGCCAGCGCACGCGACTATCTGGCCGCCCGCGGCGTGGACCCGCAACGCGTGATGATCAATGGCCGCGGCGAGCGCGAGCCCGTGGCTGACAACGCGACCGATGCCGGCCGCGCCAAGAACCGCCGCGTGGAAATCTACCTGGCCGAGCGCAGCGTCGCCGCGCGATAAGCCCTGCTCAGGCCGGTCTCAAGCCGACTTGGCCAGCAGCTCGAAGTGCTCGACCACCGGGGGCGCCGCGAAGAACGGCCCCACGATGGCGCGCCATTCGGCAAACAGCGGGCCGCCGCGGAAGGCCACGGTGTGGTCTTCCAGCGTGTCCCAGAAGATCTGCAGGATGTAACGCTCGGGCGACTCAATCCCCTTGTTGACCTTGAAACCCTGAAAGCCCTTGGCCCGCGAAATCACGGTGGCCAGGCCGCGCTGGATGGCTTCGTCAAACGCGGCCTGTTGGCCGGGTGCGATGCGGATGTCGGCGAGTTCAAGAATCATGGCGCGGTGTCCTCGGGGCTCAGTGTTGTGATGCGGGCAAGTCTACCGCCAGGCCGTCCATTGATTCATCGAGCCTGATCTGGCAACTCAGCCGGCTGTTGGCCTGACGAGCCGCAGCGGTGAAGTCCAGCATGCCCGACTCGTCGGCATCCGGCGCAGGCAGGGCAGACGCATGCGGCGCGCGTACATACACATGGCAGGTACCGCAGGTCAGCAAGCCGCCACAATCGGCCTCGATGCCGGCGACGTTGGCCGCCACGGCGGCCTCCATCAGGCTCTGGCCTGTGCGGCATGCAAGCGCAGTGGTGGTGCCCGAAGCATCTGTCAGGTAAACGGTGATGGTGGTCATGATGCGGGCCGTCAGAACCGGCTGAAGTATTCGCGGCGCTGGAAGTCGTCCTTGTCTTCTGCCAGCTCGTAGCGGGACAGCTCGGACTGCTTGATGCGCGTGAAGTACTGGATGAAGGCGCTGCCAAATGCCTCCACCAGCGTGTTGTCGGCCTGCAATGCCTCCAGTGCCTCGCCCAGGCTGGTGGGCAGGCGCACATCGGCGTCGCCATAGGGCGCGCTGGTGGCCGGCGGCGCCTTGAGCTGGCGCGCCATGCCGTCCAGCCCCGCGTGGATCTGCGACGCCAGGTACAGGTAGGGGTTGGCAGCAGGCTCGCCAATGCGGTTTTCGATGCGGGTGGCGGCGTCAGCGCATTCACCCACCACGCGCAGCATCGCGCCGCGGTTGTCGCGCCCCCACAGCACCGATTGCGGCGCCAGCGCGTTGGGGCGAAAGCGGCCAAAGCCGTTGACCGTGGGCGTGCAGAACACTGCCATGGCTCGTGCATGCGCCAGCAGACCGGCCAGGTAATTTTCACCCACCGCTGACAACGTGCTGCCGGCGTCGGCCACCGTGCTGCCTGGTGCGGGTGCGTCGCGCCGGAAGGCGTTTGCACCGGTTTGTGCATCCACCAGCGACTGGTGAAGGTGCCAGCCGCTGGACATGATGTTGGGAAACGGCGGGCGGCACATGAAGGTGGCGTGGTAGCCCGCGCGGCGCAGCGCCTGTTTGACCGCGCTGCGAAACAGCACCATGTTGTCGGCGGCGGTCAGTGCGTCGGTGGCTTCAAATACGGCTTCCACCTGGCTGGGGCCCAGCTCGATTTCCAGCGACAGCAGCGGCAGGCCCAGCGCCTGCGCCGTATGCTGCACGATGCGCAGGGGTTCCTCGGCCATGTCGTACCAGGCCTCGGTCAACAGGTTGTAGCCCGGGTGCACCAGCGATACGGCGGGCGGCAAGCCGGGCCAGGCGGCCTGCGCAGGGTCCATCTGGGCGCGGGGGTCTTCAATGCGGTAGATGTGGAATTCAACTTCCAGCCCGCACTTCATGCCGTAGCCCGCGTCGGCCAGCCGCGCCAGGGCGCGCTGCAGCACGCGCCGTGTGTCCAGCTCCACCGGCGTGCCATCCTGGAACCAGGGCTGGCACTGCACCCAGCCGGTGGCGGGCGTCCACGGCAGCTGCCGAAAGCTTGCCGGGTCGGCCAGCAGCAGCAGGTTGTTGGCCTGGCCGAAGCCGGGCAGCTCCGCCGTGCCGCCGGGCTCGAATACCTTGAACGCCGTGCGGTCGGACGTGTCTTTCAGCATCAGCGTGCTGACCATGCCCACGCCGTCCAGCATGGCCTTGGCCGCAGCTGCAGCCACCAGCGTCTTGCCGCGTGTGACGCCGTGAACGTCGCACCAGGCAAAGCGCACCAGTTCCAGGCCGCTGGCCAGCAATGCCGCGCGGCTCAGCGCGGCCTCGCGTGCGTCGTCGTGGATACCGCAGCGTTGGGCGAAGCTGGTCATTCGGCGGCGACCGTCGCGGCAGTTTGTGCAGACCACGGTGATCGATCACGCTTGGCCTGCGCCTGTTCGCGCCACCAGGTGGGCCAGGTGCCGGCGGGGGCAACGCCATCCACCGTGTCGGGGCCGGTCATGGCGGCGGCCTGTGTGGCGTCCGCGGGGCCGGGCGGCACACCGCCGGCCTGCACCGTCTCGATGGCCTTGAGCAGCACACGGCGGTTGGCCATGATGATCTTGTCCGACGTGCCCAGGTGCTCGCGCGTGCGGTCCTGGATGGCGCCCATGCTTTCCACCGCCCACTGGTCGTGCACGTTGATGTCTTCTTCGCCCATGCCCAGGTAGGTCTGGGTCATTTGCTCCTCGGGATTGAAGCCCCAGTGGTTGTGGCGACCCGATTTGGGGATGTAGTCGGGCAGGCTGATGAACTGCAGGCGCTGGTTGCGCATCGCCTCCTTGTCCAGCGGACCGGCAAAGCTGGTGAAGAACGAATACCAGTAGGTGTGCGTGTCGTCCACCGGCACATGCATCTGCGTGATGGTCATGGTCTCGGACAGCGGGATCACAAACGTGGCCGGGAAGATCGCGTTGGTCACGCGCACATGGGTGAGCTTGTCTGTCATAGGGCGCAGTGCGGTGAGCTGCATGCCGTATGGCGTCGCCTCAAAGCTGATCTCGGGCTGGGCGAATTCACGCATGATGCGCGTCATGGGCCAGTGCTCGCCGTCCACGTCACCGGCGCTGGCGCTGCGAAACTGCTTGCCCGCCGGGTTGTCGCCAATGGTGTCCAGCGCCTCGTCCTGCAGGAAGCGGTGCAGGAACGAGGGGTGCGCCGGGTCAATGCCGACTTCAAACGCCTGCAGCCAGTTGGCATTCCACAGCCCCTTGAACGCAAAGGTGTGCGAGGCGGGGGCGGTGAAGCAGTCGAAAGCGGGAAACGGCGGCGGCGTCATCTCTTGCGGGCCCATCCA
>JBEIPU010000022.1:0-31893 GCA_040376925.1 Caenimonas sp.
GGAAGTGGCCTCGTTCCTGCTGAACGAAAAGCGCACCGAAATCGCCAAGATCGAGCTCAAGCAGCGCATCAGCGTGCTGCTGGTGCCCAACAAGACGCTGGAGACGCCGCACTACCGCCTGGAGCGCCTGAAGCACGACGACCCGCGCCTGGACCGCATCGAAGCCAGCTACACCATGGCCGAGGAAATCGAAGACCCGACCACGGTGACGCGCCGCTCGCAGGAGCGCCACAACAAGCAGGAACCCGTCATCAAGGGCGTGCTGCCCGACGCACCCGCCCCCATTGCCGTGCCCAAGCCCGAACCGGTGGCGGCGCAGCCCGTCGCGGCCAAGGCTCCGGTGGCCGCACCGGCCCCGGCGGAAACCGGCTTCTTTGGCTGGATCAAGGGCCTGTTTGGCGCCAGCGCACCCGCGCCTGCACCCGTTGCAGCGCCTGCGGCTGCCACAGCCAAGAAGGACGACAAGCGCGAAGGCCGTGGCGCACGCGACGGTGAACGCCGCGAAGGCCGTGGCGGCCGTGGCGGCCGTGATGGCGAGCGCCGCGATGGCCGCCGGGGCGAAGGCCGTGGTGGCGAGGGCCGGGGTGGTGAAGGCCGCGGCAACCGTGATGGCGAGCAGCGCCGCAGCGAGCCGCGCGCCGAGGGCGCCGAGGCCGCGGCGCGGCCCGAGGGCCGCAACGGCCGCAGTGAAAGCCGCGGCGAGGGCCGTGCGGAAGGCCGTGACGGCGAACGCCGCAACGACCGGGGCGAGCGGGGTGACCGCCAGGGACCACGCGAGCGCCGTGAAGGTAGCCGTGATGGCGCCCGTGACGCCAGCCGTGAGGCCGATGCCCGCGTTCAGGCCGACGCCAGCCAGGGCGCACCCGCCACGGCCGATGCAGCCGCAGGCACTGAAGCCCGCCAGGACCGCGCACCGCGCAACGGCGAACGCCGTGAGCGCGGCGAGCGTGGCGGTGAAGGCCGCCGCGAGCGCGGCGAGCGCCGCAACGACCGCGGCCCGCGCACCGACGAAGCACCGGCCGGCGCAGGCGCCACGGTGGCGGCCGTCGCCGACATGGGTACGGCGCAAGGCGCGCCCATGGCCGACGCCGTGCTCGAATCGCACGCCCACCAGGACGCCACGCAGGACGGTTCGCTGAACAGCCAGCCGGCAGGCCAGGACGACAACGGCGGCGAAGGCCGGCGCGACCGCCGCTCACGCGACCGCTACGGCCGCGACCGCCGCGAGCGTGGCGACCAGCGCCCGGCCCGCGACGCCGACGCCCAGCAGGACGAGCCCGCCCAGCCATCGATGTTCGATGCATTCCGCACACCGGCCGTGGCGCAACTGGCGCCAGCCGCGCCGGTTGAAGCAGGTGCCGCAGCCGCGGCTGCCGAGCCGGCCGCAGCACCGGTCACAGCATCAGTTGTCGCGCCTGTTGCCGCCCCCGCTGCGGCGCCTGCTGCAGCCCCGCTGGCAGCTGCACCCCGCGCCGCAGCCCCTGCCGCCGCGCCGGTGCAGGCCGCGGCCAACGGCAAGGCCCTGCCCCGCGTGCAGCCGTTCGAGCTGCCGGTGGACGAGCTGGCACGGGTCGCAGAAAGCTCGGGCCTGCAATGGGTCAACTCCGACGCCGAACGCATTGCAGCAGCCCAGGCTGCCATTGCCGCCGAGCCCAAGCCGGTGCATGTGCCGCGCGAACGCCCGCCGGTGGTGGTACTGGATGAAGGCCCGCTGGTGCTGGTGGAAACCCGCCGCGACCTGCGCGAGATGGCGCTGCCGTTTGAGCAGAACGCCTCCTGAAGCGGCCACGCCGCGATCGAACAAGGGCCACGCAAGTGGCCCTTTTTTATGCCTGGGCCGCGCGCTTCCAGGCGTCGGCCGCGGCGGCCGCGTCGCCGCGCTGCTCGGCCAGCTCGGCCAGGCCCCGCCAGGCATTGCGGTGCAGTGTGGCATCCTGCAATCCCAGCGCAGCATGCGTGAGCTGCTGTTGCGCCTTGCCCCAGAGCTGGCGCTTCATGCAGGCCATGCCGGCCAGGTAGTGCAGCGTGGCGTCGCGCGGGTTTTGCTGGTGGGCAGATTCAATGCGCGCCAGCCAGGCGCCGTCAATGGTGTCCAGCCCTGCCTCCAGCGCGCGCACCAGCTTGACGCGCTGGCTGTCCGCCAGCGTGGCATGGCGTTCCCACACCGGCAGCAGCCAGCCACGCGCCAGGTGCGCGTCGCCGCCCAGCGCCGCCATGCGCTGCGCGGCATGGATGGCCAGGTCGGGCATCAACCGCTCATCGGGCTCCAGCGAAGCCCAGGCGCGCTGCAGCTGGGCGGTGTCGTGCGCGCCGTTGAGCAAATCCACCGCCAGCCCGCGCACGATGCTTTGCGCCGCCATCGGCGAAAACGCCCGGTGCTTGGCCAGCAGCCGCGCCGTGTCCAGCGCGTCGCCGGTCTGGCGCGCCTGGCGTGCGGCCTTGAGCTTGATACGCAGCGCCAGCGTGCGCCGCGACGCGCCTTGGGGCAGTTCGGCCAGCCAGTTGATGGCCGACTGCGGGTCCCGGTCGTCCAGCGCCCAGCGCGCGGCACGCAACAAGGCGCCCTCATGGGTCTCCTGCACGCCGGTGGGCGCAGGGCGGCGCGCGGCCTGTTCCAGTGCCTGGCGCAGATGCCCGTCACGCGATGCGCGGTCCTGCAGGGCCTGCGCGCTCTCGGCGGCCAGCAGATGGGCCAGCACGCGGATCTGCGCGCCATTGGCCGGCTTTTCACCGCTGGCGGCCAGCGTCTTTTCCTGGGCCAGCGCGGATTCAGCCGACTTGCGCGAACGCAGGAAGCGGCCCGCCACCAGCTGCGACAGCGCGTCCAGCATGGCGGCGTGCATGGCGCGCTCCTTTTGCTGGTTGCGCCAGCGCAGCGCCTGGCGCGGCAGGTCAAAGAGCGCCGCCATGGCACGCAGCGCCGCGTGCAGGAACACAAAGCCCGCGGCGAGCAACAGCAGCACCAGGTTCAGCGACAGGTCCAGCCGGTAGGGCGGCCAGAACAGCGTGACGGTGCCCTGGTTGTTGCCGGCAAACAGTGCAATCGCCACGGCCACACCAAACAGCGCGAGGAACCACAACGCGGCCCGCATGGCTTGCCTCAGCGGCCGGCGCTGGCGGTTGCCAGCGCGGCCAGGGTGTCGTCAATGCGGGGCAGCTCCACCGCCTTCATCTGCGCCTGCACCTGCTGCAGCAAGCCGGCCGCCACCTGGGTACGCCGTGCAGCCGGGTCAAAGTACCGGTTGAGCGCGGCCGACGCCGCGGCCAGGTCGGCGCGGGCCGATTCAGTCTGGCGCGCCAGCAGGCCCAGGCGCGCATTGAGCAGCTTGAGCTTGAGGTTCTCGCGCAGGAAAAACGTCTGCTCGGGCGACAGCAGCGCTGCTTCGGGGTTGTCGATGCGGCTCACCCGCACCAGCGCGCGGGCTTCCTCGCGCAACACCGACAGGCTGCGCAGCCACCATTGCGGCGGTGTTTCGCCCGGGGCGCTCTTGCGCGCAGCCTGGGGGGCCGGCGGCGGCGCATTGACCACCGGCAAATCGTCGGCCTGGCGCACCAGGTCGTCCAGCCGCGCCAGCAGGCCCGGCATGTCGGTCACGCTGGCGGCCTTGATGCGGTCCATGTCGCGCGCGATGGCGGTGCGCAGCCGCGCCAGGCGCGGCTGGGCCGCGCGCGCAATGCGCTGGTCCGCCGTGCGCAGGGCCGCCAGCAAGGGCTCGACGCTGCCGGTCAGCTGGGCCTGCTGCTGGGCCAGCCGCACGGCCGATTCAATGTCCACCACCAGGTTCTCGTCACGCGAGCGCGACAGGCTTTGCATCAGGTCTTCGAGCTGGCTGCGCTGCAGCGCCACCTCGCCCAGGCGGGTGTCGGTCACGGCCTGGCGGGCCGCGGTTTCACGGGCCAGGTCCTGCGCCTGCTTGGCCAGCGCGCGGGCTTCAATGGATTGCGCGCCGGCGTCAGCGCTCTGGCGCGCCAGGTGCTCCTGGATGGTGGACAGCTTCTGCCACAGTAGCGCGCTGGCCACCAGCGCCACCACCGCCACGGCAGCCACCGCAAACAGCATGGGCCGCGTGGCCATCGCGGCTTCGGGCAACGGCTGCGCCGCGGCATCGACAGGCGCGGGGGGCAAGGCAGCGGCAGGGGTTGGCGGGTGGTCGGGCTCGGTGGCGCTCATGCAAACGATTCTATCGACGCCACCACATCGGCGAGGGCGGGTCGTGACTCGCAAACAACAGCAAAGCCCGCGTCCCGCGCCGCTTGCGCAATGCGCGGATGCGTCGCCAGCGCGCGCGCGCGCTGCCACGACTGGTCCGGCAGCAGCGAGCGCAGGTTGGCCACCGCCTCGGAGCTGCTGAACAGCCAGACGCTGCCGTCGCTAGCGGCTTGCCGCGCCAGCGCCAGCTGCGCGGCATCCAGCCGGGGCGCGCGGCGCTCATACACCGCGACGAACTGCACCACACCGCCCGCCGCCTCGATCTGGCGGGCCAGCCAGTCGCGCCCGGCATTGCGGCCCTGCGGGTCGCGCCCGCGCACCACCAGCACAAGGTCGCCGGGGCGCACCTGCGCGCCCACCTGCTGCCACAGCGACTCAGAATCAAATTGCGCGGCATCGGGCGCGGGCGCGTCAATCAATGACGCATCCACGCCGGCTTGCAGCAAGGCGTCCCGCGTGCCGGGGCCGGGCGCCCACGCGCGTGACGCAAAAGGCACAAGCGCGCCCGGGAAATGGCTGACCGCATTGGCGCTCACGAACATCACCGCGCGGCAGCCCGCCAGCGGAGGCATTGCAGGCGCATCGCCAACGGGCGCGATGTCCATCAACGGCAACGCGGCGGCATCCAGGCCCTGCGCCACCAGCATTTGCGCCCAGCGCTGCGCATCATGCGGCGGCCGGGTCACGAGCACGCGCATGAACGGGTGCGGCCCTAGCGGGCGCCTGCGGCGCGCAGGCGCTGCGCCACGTCAGTGCCCAGCGCCGCGGCGGCGGCCAGGTCTGACGCGGCACCAGCGCTGCGCGCGCGCACCAGCGGCGTGGCGGCATCCGGGTCGCCCCAGGCGGCGTTGAGCTGCAGGTATTCGCCCGAGAACGTGGCAAACGCCGCCAGCGGCATGGAGCAGCTGCCGCCCATGGCGCGGCTCACCGCGCGCTCGGCCGCCACCGCCAGCCAGGTGGACTGATGCGACAGCGGGGCCAGCGCTTGCACCAGGTCGGCGCGGTCCGCGCGCACTTCGATCCCCAGCGCACCCTGCCCCGCAGCGGGCAGCATCTCGGCGGGCTCGAACGTGGCGCGGATGCGCTCGCCCAGGCCCAGGCGCTTGAGCCCGGCGGCCGCCAGCACGATGGCGTCGTACTGGCCGTCGTCCAGCTTGCGCAGGCGCGTGTCCAGGTTGCCGCGCAGCGGCTCGATTTTCAGGTCGGGGCGCAGGCTGCGCAGCAGCACCACCCGGCGCAGGCTGGACGTACCCACCACCGCCCCCTGCGGCAGCTCGGCCAGCGACGCATACCGGTTGGACACCAGCGCGTCGCGCGGGTCCTCGCGCTCCATCACGCACGCCAGGGCAAAGCCCTCGGGCAGCTCCATGGGCACGTCCTTGAGCGAATGCACGGCAATGTCGGCGTGGCCCTCTTCCAGGGCGACCTCCAGTTCCTTGACGAACAGGCCCTTGCCGCCCACCTTGCTCAGCGAGCGGTCCAGGATCTGGTCGCCCTTGGTGGTCATGCCCAGCAGCGTCACGGTGTGGCCGCGCTGCACCAGCAGCGCCTTCACATGTTCGGCCTGCCACAGGGCCAGGCGGCTTTCGCGGGTGGCGATCACTATGTTGCTCAAAGTCGTAACCTGCTTGTAATGCTTGGGTGGGAGTCGATGCTAGCATGCACGCTGCCAAAAATTTAAGCACACCGAGGAAGGGCCCGCAGTGGAAAAGACCAGCAAAGACACGCCCTCGCGGCGCGCCAGGGACAACGAGCGTCCGCTGGTGGAGGACATCCGGCTGCTCGGGCGCATCCTGGGCGACGTGATCCGCGAGCAGGAAGGCGTGGACGCCTATGAGCTGGTCGAGCAGGTGCGCAAGCTGTCGGTGGCCTTTCGCCGCGACGCCGACCATGACGCCGACCGCGCCCTGAAGAAGCTGCTCAAGGGCCTGTCGGGCGAGCAGACGGTGAGCGTGATCCGTGCGTTCACCTACTTCAGCCACCTGGCCAACCTGGCCGAGGACCGCCACCACATCCGCCGGCGCATCGTGCACGAACGCGCGGGCGATACGCAGGAAGGCAGCATTGAAGTGGCGCTGGCCCGCCTGCGCTGGGCCGGCATCGCGCCCAAGGCCATCTCGCAGGTGCTCGCCGGCGCCTATGTGTCGCCGGTGCTCACTGCCCACCCGACCGAGGTACAGCGCAAGAGCATCCTGGACGCCGAGCGTGACATTGCCGAGCTGCTGAGCGCGCGCGACGAGATCAAGGCGCGCGCCGTGCCGCGCGACGCACTGGCGCCGCGCGAGCTGGCCGCCAACGAAGCCCAGATCCGCTCGCGCGTGCTGCAGCTGTGGCAAACGCGCCTGCTGCGCTTTACCAAGCTGACCGTGGCCGACGAAATTGAAAACGCGCTGAGTTACTACGAGGCCACCTTCCTGCGCGAGATCCCCAAGATCTATGCCGACCTGGAGCGCGAGCTGGGCAGCCACCCCGTGGCCAGCTTCCTGCGCATGGGCCAGTGGATCGGCGGCGACCGCGACGGCAACCCCAACGTCAGCGCGCAGACGCTGGAATACGCGCTGCGCCGCCAGAGCGAGGTCGCCCTGCGCCACTACCTGACCGAAGTGCACTGGCTGGGCAGCGAGCTGTCGCTGTCGGCCATGCTGGTGGGCTGCACACCCGCCATGCAGGCGCTGGCCGACAGCTCGCCCGACGCCAACGAGCACCGCCAGGACGAGCCCTACCGCCGCGCGCTGACCGGCATGTATGCGCGCCTGGCCGCCACGCTGAAGGACCTGACCGGCGGCGACGCCGCGCGCCACGCCGTGGCCCCGCAGAACCCGTACCTGCTGGCCGAGCACTTCCTGGCCGACCTGCACACCATCCGCGACTCGCTGCTGGCCCACCACGGCGCGGCGCTGGTCGCGCAGCGCCTGCACCCCTTGATGCGCGCGGTGGAGGTGTTTGGCTTTCACCTGGCCACGGTGGACCTGCGCCAGAGTTCGGACAAGCACGAAGAAGTGGTGGCCGAGCTGCTGGCCACCGCCCGCGTGGAGCCCGCCTATGCCAGCCTGCACGAGAACGCCAAGCGCGCCCTGCTGGTCAAGCTGCTGAACGACGCACGGCCGCTGCGCGTGCTGGGCGCCAGCTACAGCGCGCACACCCAAAAGGAAATCGCGATCTTTGAAGCGGCGCGGCAGATGCGCGAGCGCTATGGCGTGCAGGCCATCCGCCACTACATCATCAGCCACACCGAAACCGTGAGCGACCTGCTGGAGGTGTTGCTGCTGCAAAAGGAAACGGGCCTGATGCGCGGCACGCTCGATGAGGCCGGCGTGAACGACCTGATTGTCGTGCCGCTGTTTGAAACCATTGAAGACCTGCGCAACGCCGCGCCCATCATGCGCGAGTACTACGCGCTGCCGGGCGTTGCCAGACTGGTGCAGCGCAGCGGCGCCGAGCAGGACATCATGCTGGGCTACAGCGACAGCAACAAGGACGGCGGCATCTTCACCAGCAACTGGGAGCTGTACCGCGCCGAGATCGCGCTGGTGGATCTGTTTGACCAGCTCGCCAACAGCCACAACATTCAATTGCGCATGTTCCACGGCCGCGGCGGCACCGTGGGCCGTGGCGGCGGCCCCAGCTACCAGGCCATCCTCGCGCAGCCGCCCGGCACGGTGCGCGGGCAGATCCGCCTGACCGAGCAGGGCGAAGTCATCGGCTCCAAATACGCCAACCCCGAGATCGGCCGGCGCAACCTGGAAACCCTGGTGGCCGCCACGCTGGAGGCCACGATGCTGCAGCCCACCAAGCCGGCCACGCGCGCCTACCTGGAGGCGGCCGGCGCGCTGTCGCAGGCCAGCATGGCGGCCTACCGGGCGCTGGTGTATGAGACGCCGGGCTTCACCGACTATTTCTTCAGCGCCACACCGATACGCGAGATTGCCGAGCTCAACATCGGCTCGCGCCCGGCGTCGCGCAAACCGTCGCAGCGCATTGAAGACCTGCGTGCCATCCCCTGGGGCTTCAGCTGGGGCCAGTGCCGCCTGACGCTGCCGGGCTGGTACGGTTTTGGCACGGCGGTGGACCAGTTTTTGAACGCCACGCCGGGCCAGCCGCGCCGCGAAGGGCTTGCGCTGTTGCAAAAGATGTACCGCCAGTGGCCGTTCTTTCGCACGCTGCTGAGCAACATGGACATGGTGCTGGCCAAGAGCGACCTGGCGCTGGCCTCGCGCTATGCCGAGCTGGTGAACGATGCACGTCTGCGCAAAAAGATCTTCACCGCCATTGAAGCCGAATGGCACCTGACCGCAGATGCGCTGACGCTGATCACCGGCGAGAAAAACCGCCTGGCCCACAACGCGGCGCTGGCCCGCTCGATCCGCCACCGTTTCCCCTACATCGACCCTTTGCACCACCTGCAGGTCGAGCTGGTGCGCCGCTACCGAGAAGGCAAGGCCGACGACCGGGTGCAGCGCGGCATCCACATATCGATCAACGGGATTGCGGCGGGGTTGCGCAATACGGGGTGAGCGCTTTTTTGCTTTTCTCCTCTTGTACGCAAGGTTGTGGGTGGGGCTGCTGGCGCTTCACTGCAACGCCCTCCGCTGCGCTACGGGTTCCCTGCGCTGCTCGCCCTGCGGGGCGGGGTTTGAGCGCTTCGCAATGGCGCTGATACGCGCCATTCCATAAATCGCCCAAACCCCGGTCCGCCTGCGGCGGACTGCCCCCGCAGTTCTGCGCTGCTCGGCGTCGCAGAGGCGCACCAGCAGCCCCACCCACAACCTTGCAGCCCACGTACAGGCTCGCCACTGGTCACGATGGCCAACAATCTGGCTGTTGAACCGTCGCGCGCCAACCATGCTGCTGCAAGGACGGGGGGTAGGGCCGCAGCGGCGCCTCTGCGGTGCCGAGCACCGGAGTGCAGCGGGGGGAGTCTGGCCGTAGGCCAGACCGGCGAGGACGATTTATGGAATGGCGCGTATCAGCGCCATTGCGAAGCGACCGCAGCCGCCCCGCGGAACGAGGAGCGCAGGGGAGTCCGGCCACAGGCCGGACCGCCGCAGTGAAGCCGCTGCGGCCCTACCCCCCGTCCTTGCCGACGGGACAATGCGCGTACGAAGCTTGCCGTACCATCGTCTCCTTCCAACCCTGAACCAGAAGACCAAGCCGCCATGCGTATCCTGCTCGTCGAAGATGACAAGATGCTGGCCGACGCCATCAGCCGCGCCTTGGTGCAGTCAGCCTACGCCGTGGACGTGGTGGATACCGGCGAACGCGCCGACGAGGCACTGGCAGCGCACACCTTTGACCTGGCCATCCTGGACATTGGCCTGCCGGGCCTGAGCGGTCTGGAAGTGCTGCGCCGGCTGCGCGCGCGCAAGTCGGTCATGCCGGTGATGATGCTCACGGCCTTTGACACGTTGCAAGACCGCGTCAAGGGCCTGGACCTGGGCGCTGATGATTACCTGGCCAAACCGTTTGACCTGCCCGAGCTGGAAGCCCGCGTGCGTGCCCTGTTGCGCCGGGGCGCCGGCACCACGCCCGAGATGACCTACGGCCCCCTGACCTTGGACACCGTAGGGCGGCGCGTCTTCTGCGCGGGCAAGCCGGTGGACCTGTCGGCACGTGAGCTGGCGCTGCTGGAAATGCTGTTGCTGCGCCAGGGCCGCGTCGTGAGCAAGGAACACCTGGTCAACCACCTGTACGGCTGGGGCGATGACGTCGGCGACAACGCGGTGGAGGTGCACGTGTACCGCCTGCGCCGCAAGATCGAGCCGCTGGGCTGCGAGATCCGCACCGTGCGCGGCATGGGCTACCTGATGGAACGGCTGGATGAACCCCAGTGACATGCGGCTGCAGCGCAAGCTGCTGGCCTGGTTGCTCAGCCCGCTGCTGGTGCTGCTGGTGCTGGACGCAGGGGTGTCCTGGTGGTCCTCTCGCCATCTATCCAACCTGGCGTACGACCGCTCGCTGCAGGAAATCGCGCGCGAGATCGTGCTGGACGTGAACCCTGGCGCCGACGGCCCGCAGCTGGAGCTGACCCAGGCGGCCGAGCGCATCCTGCTGATTGACCCCGACGACCGCCTGTTCTTTCGCGTCACGGCCGAAGACGGCCGGGCGCTGGGTGGCGACCCGTCGTTTGCGGCGCCGCCCGCCACACTGCGCAGAGGCGGCCCCGCCGTGTACTACGACGCCGTGCTGCAAGGCGAGCCGGTGCGGGCGCTGGCGTGGTGGGCCCCGCTACCTGGCGCCGGCGCCCAACGTATGGTGCTGGTGCAGGTGGGCGAAACGCTCAACAAGCGCGGGCGGCTGTCGCGCGACATCGTGGCTCAGACGGTGCTGCCCCAATTGCTGCTGATACTCATGGCCACCGTGGCCGTGTACGTTGGTGTATCGCGTGGTCTGGGGCCGCTGCGCGAGCTGGCGCGTGCGGTGTCCAACCGGTCCCACCTGGACCTGAGTCCTATCGACACCGAAAGCGTGCCCGCCGAGGTGCGCCCGCTGGTGCAGGAGGTCAACGACCTGATGCTTCGCCTGGGCAAGATCCTGGACTACCAGAGCCGCTTCGTGGCCGACGCCGCGCACCAGCTCAAGACACCCGTGAGCGGCCTGAAAGCCCAGATCGAGCTGGCGCTGCGCGAGCAGGACCCGCAGCGCCTGCGCCATTCGCTGGCGCAGCTGTACATCGGCGCCGACCGGATGTCGCGGCTGGTGCAGCAGCTGCTGTCGCTGGCGCGCAATGAGCCCGCCGCCGCCCAGGCCGTGCGCCGCGAGCCGGTGGACCTGAAAGCGCTGGCCATGCAGGCCACGATGGAATGGGTGCCGCTGGCGCTGAAGTCCGGCATCGACCTGGGCTTTGAGGGCCAGGACGGCCCGGTGGTCATCCATGCCGACCCCGACCGCCTGCGTGAACTGATCAACAACCTGGTGGACAACGCCATCCGCTACAGCCACAAAGGCGGACGGGCCACGGTCGGCGTGGCCATCACGGGCGACAGCCATGCACGCCTGTCGGTCAGCGACGACGGGCCGCACATCCCGGTGGAAGAACGCTCGCGAATCTTCGAGCGCTTTCACCGGTTGCTGGGCACGCAGACCGACGGCAGCGGCCTGGGCCTGGCCATCGTGAGCGAGATCGCCGCGCTGCATGGCGCGCAGATCGTGCTGGAAGACGATGGCGACGGCGTCGGTAACCGCTTCAGCGTGCTGTTTGACCTGAGCCCCGCGCTGCACCCCGGCCCCATGTCAGCTGGCTGACAGTTTGGCGTCAATTGGCTGACAGCCCGGCGGCAGGAGCTGGAAAGCAGCAATGCCTAAGCTGGCCTGATCCGTGTGCTGCATCCCGCAGCATCGGCGTTCAGGAGACACCATGCTTTCATTCGCCAGTCCGGAGTTCTGGATTGCCCTGTCGCAGATTGTGCTGATCAACATCGTGCTCAGCGGCGACAATGCCGTCGTGATCGCGCTGGCCTGCCGGTCATTGCCCCCCCACCAGCAGAAAAAGGCCATTGTGTTCGGCAGTGTCGGCGCCATCGTGCTGCGCGTGGTGCTGACCTTCTTTGCAGTGATGCTGCTGGACCTGCCCTACCTGAAGCTCATCGGCGCGGCCGCCCTGTTGTGGATTGGCGTGGGTCTGCTCAAGAGTGACGACGGCGAAGAGAACCTGGAGGGCCACTCCAACCTGGCCGCGGCGATCAAGACCATCGTGGTGGCCGACCTGGTGATGAGCCTGGACAACGTCATTGGCGTGGCGGCTGCGGCCAAGGGCAACGTGCTGCTGCTGATCGTCGGCCTGGTCATCAGCATTCCGCTGATTATCTTCGGCAGTGCGATCCTGTTGCGCATCATGGGCCGCTTTCCCGTCATCATCACGCTGGGTGCCGGTCTGCTGGGCTGGGTTGCCGGCGAGATGGCGATGTCCGACCCCGCCATCAGCGTCTGGAGCGCCCAGCAGCACACGCTGCACATGCTGGCCCCCGCAGCGGGCGCGCTGGCCGTAGTGGCTCTGGGCAAATGGCTGACCAGCCGGAGTGCCGGCCCCGCGGCGCCGGTCGCCTGAAAACACGGTGACGAAAATGGCGAAGGTCCTCGTCCCCATGCAGCCTGAGCAGCCGGCCAAAACGCTGGCCGCCGTCGAGGCCGCGATCCGCCTGCACCGCCAGGAAAACGCGGCGGTGCACCTGCTGAGCGTGCAATCGCGCGTCAACGGCCATGTGGCCGCCTACTTCGGCTGCGACGAGCTGCGTCAGCTGCAACAGAAGATGGGCCGCGAAGACCTGGCTGCAGCCCGAGGGCTGCTGGACGCCGCGCGCGTGCCCTACACCACCAGCATCGCGATCGGCCGCCGCGCCGACACCATCGCATTGACCGCGCGCGAGTACGGCTGCCGCCGTGTGCTGCTGGGTGCGCCACCGGAAAGCGACGTGGTGAGCACGATATTTGGGTCGCTGGCCGACCAGCTGCGCCACATGATCAGCGGCTCGGGCGGGTTCGAGGTCATCGGATCCTGATTGCAGCGCAGCGGGCTGTCGGCCTTGTCCTACACGCTACTGTGCGCAGGGGGACAGCCGCGGGGCGCCCGGACGCCTAGAGTGGGCAGACAGCGCGGCGCCATGCTTCACACGGGGTAGAAAGCAGGTGGCCGCAGGAGTACTGCCATGCGACCCACCCCTTCCAGCACCGCCAGCGGCATGGCCGCCGCTGACATTGTTTCCAGCGACTTTGCGGGCCTGGCCACCCACCTGCACACCTGCAACCGTTCGCGTGGGCGCTTCTTTGCGCTGCAGTCCACGCTGGAGCTGCTGCATTCCCAGGTCAGCCCCCGGATCGTGACCACGGCCGCTGCCTTTGCGGCCATGGGCATCGTCTTGCTGTTCAGCCTGGCCTGAGGCCCGCGTGGCCGGGCCCCTGCTGGCGCTGCTGGACGCGCTGACCCCGTATGCCCGCGACCTGCTGGCGGCACCCGCGCACGAACCCGAGCCCCCGGTGCGCGCCGAGCTGTTCGGGCTGCACCGGTTTGAAACCCACGCGCGCAGCCTGGCGCAGGCCCAGGCCGTTGACGCAAGCGACGCAGGGCCGCCCGGGCCCGGCTTTTTTCCCCGGGTGCACGACAACATCGCGGCACTGCGCCGCGCCTACGACTACGTTGCACTGACGTCGCGCAGCGGGCTGTATGTGACGCCGGCGGCCGAATGGCTGCTGGATAACTTCCACCTGGTGGAAACGCAGCTGCAGGAAATCCGCGAGGGCCTGCCCCGGCGCTACTACGCCCAGCTGCCCAAGCTCACGCAGGAACCGCTGCGGGGCCTGCCCCGCGTGTACGGCGTCGCCTGGGCGTATGTGGCCCACACCGACAGCGTGCTGGACGTGGCGTTGTTCAGCGCCTTCATCCATGCCTACCAGGAGGTCACGCCGCTGCGCATGGCCGAGCTGTGGGCGCTGCCCACCACGCTGCGCGTGGTGCTGCTGGAAAACCTGCGCCGCGTGGCCGACAGCATTGCCTCGGCCAAAGCGGCACGGGAAGTAGCCCATGCCGTGTGGGACGAGCCCGGCGGCATGGCGGACGCCCAGCTGGACGAACTGCTGGCACTCATGCAGGGCCATGGCCTGGCGCGCGCCTACCTGGCCCAGCTGTGGCAGCGCGTGCCGGCGGACCAGCCCGCCGGCGCAGGCACGCTGGCCGCCTGGGTCGAGCGCAATTGCCCCGACGGCCCGCTGCTGGTCACCGAAAGCCAGGCAGCGCAGGTCGCCACCAACCTGTCGGTCAGCAACATCATCACAACCCTGCGCCTGATCAGCCAGACCGAATGGGCCGACGTGATCGAGCCGCTGGCCCACCCGCTGCGCGTGCTGCGCCGGTCTCCCGACTTCGCCGCCGAAAGCGAAATGACGCGACGCCAGATCACCCACGCGCTGGAGCGGCTGTCGCGGCGCAGCGGCCAACCGGAGCACGCGGTCGCACAGCAGGCGGTCGCGGTCGCCGCGCGGGGCGGCGACGAAGCGCAACGCACCGTCTCCTGGCACCTGATCGGCCCGGGCCGGGCGGCGCTGGAAGCGGCGCTGGGCCTGCGGGCTGCGGCGCCGCACGCGCGCCGGCCCACGCGGCTGGCGCTGTACCTGGGCACATTGCTCGCCGCCACGGCCGCATGCCTGGCATGGACGGCAACCCGGGGTGGCGCGCATGCCGACGCAGCCGGTGTGCTGGCACTGTTCCTGGCGGCCTGGCCGGCGTCCGAGGCGGTGGTGTCGTTCGTGCACCGGCTGCTGGCCGAGTCGGTCAAGGTCCAGCCCCTGCCCCGACTGGACTGCACCCACGGCATCGCAGCCACGCAGCGGGTGCTGGTGGTGATCCCCACACTGCTCACGTCGGCGCAGTTCACCCGCGAGCTGGTCGCCCGGCTGGAACAGCACTGGCTGGCCAACCGCGAAGCCCATGCCCAGTTCGCCCTGCTGACCGACTGGGCCGATGCGCCGGCGCAGCAGCGCCTGGGCGATGCACCGCTGCTGGATGACGCCACCACGCTGGTCCAGGCGCTCAACACCCGCTACCCGCCCGATGCCAGTCAGCCGCCCCGGTTCCTGCTGATCCACCGTGAACGCAGCTGGTGCGAAACCCAGCGCCGGTGGATCGGCTGGGAACGCAAGCGCGGCAAGCTGGAGCAGCTGGTGCGCTGGCTGGCCACCGGGCACAGCGACGGCTTGCTGCCGCTGGCACCGGGCATGGCACTGGCGGGCGATACGCGCTATGTGCTCACGCTGGACAGCGACACCACCCTGCCCCCGGGCGCGCTGCGCGAGCTGGTGGCCGTGGCCGCGCACCCGCTGAACGCGCCGCAGGTGGACGCCGCCACGCGCCGCGTGACCCGGGGCCACGCGATCCTGCAGCCGCGCGTGGTCACGCCGCTGCCCGATGCGCGCGACCGCACGCTGTACCAGCGCATGTTCGCGGGCCAGTGCGGCATCGACCCCTACAGCAGCGGCGTGTCGGACATCTACCAGGACGTGTTCGGCACGGGCAGCTTCAGCGGCAAGGGCCTGCTGCATGTGCAGGCACTGCATGCCGTGCTGGACGCGCGCCTGCCCGAGGGCAGCGTGCTCAGCCACGACCTGCTGGAAGGCACCATTGCGCGCTGCGGCTACGTGAGCGACATCGTGCTGATGGAAGACCACCCCCATCACGCCGGCGTGGCCGACGCGCGCATGCACCGCTGGACGCGCGGCGACTGGCAGCTGCTGGCACTGATGCGCCAGCCGCGCCGCTGGGGCATCGACGCCCTGGGCCTGTGGAAGCTGGCCGACAACCTGCGCCGCTCGCTGGTGATGCCTGCGTCCTGGGCGCTGCTGGTGTGGGTGCTGTTCACCGGCGCGCTGCAACTGGGCACGGCGCTGGCCGTGGTGGGCGCGGCGCTGCTGGCCGGCCCGCTGATGGGCGCCGCCGCCGGCCTGGTGCCCACGCGCCGCGGCATTGCGTGGCAGCATTTCTTCCACGTTGGCGCGCGGCACCTGGCGCGCAGCGGCGTCACGGCCGCCTACCAGTTCAGCCAGCTGGCGTTGCAGGCCACGCTGCTGGCCCACGCGGTGACGGTCACGCTCATGCGGCTGCGCAGCGGGCATGGCCTGCTGGAATGGACCACCGCCGCCCAGGCCCAGGCCGGCGCATGGCAAGGCCCCGCAGCTTTCCTGCGCGGGCACGCCCGCACAGCCGCCGCCTGCGCCCTGCTGGCCGTGGCGTCACTCGCCGGGCCGTACCCGATCGCGGGGTTCGCCCTGTTTGCGCTGTGGGCACTGGCGCCGCTGATTGCATGGCGCGTCAGCCAGGCGCCCCAGGCCGACGCTGCGGCCGGGCTGCGCGGGGCCGACCAGGCCCACCTGCTGGCGCTGGCGCGCGACACCTGGCGCTACTTTGAACGCTGCGTGACCGCGCAGGACAACCACCTGCCGCCCGACAACCTGCAGCTGGTGCCCGAGCCCATGCTGGCGCACCGCACCTCGCCCACCAACATCGGGCTGTACCTGCTGGGCACGGCCTGCGCCCGCGAATTCGGCTGGATCAGCACCGACGAGCTGACCGCGCGCCTGAATGCCACGCTCAACACCGTGGAGCAGCTGCCCAAGCACCGGGGCCACCTGCTGAACTGGTACGACACCCAGACGCTGCAGGTGCTGGCGCCGGCCTATGTGTCCACGGTAGACAGCGGCAACCTGGCCGGCCTGCTGCTGGCCGTGGCCCAGGCCTGCAAGGACCTGGCCACGCGATCGGGCCACAGCCAGGCGCAGCAGCAGGCGCTGGTGGCGCTGGCGGCGCGCTGCCGCGCCCTGTTTGCCGGCATGGACTTCAGCGGCCTGTACGACCGGCGCCGCCACCTGTTTCACATCGGCCTGCGGGTCGAGGAAAACGTGCTGGACGCCAGCCACTACGACCTGCTGGCGTCTGAATCGCGCCTGACCAGCCTGCTGGCCATTGCCAAGGGCGATGTGCCGCAGCGCCACTGGCAGGCGCTGGGCCGGCCGTTCCTGAGCGCCGGCGTGGTGCCGGGCCTGAAGTCGTGGTCGGGCTCCATGTTTGAGTACCTGATGCCCGCGCTGCTGATGCCCGAGCCCGCCCACGGCCTGCTGGCCGAGGCCTGCCGCGCGGCGGTGGCCGAGCAGCGCGCGTTCGGCCAGCAGGCAGGGCTGCCCTGGGGCGTGTCCGAGTCGGCCTACTTTGCGCAGGACCATTCGCTGGCGTTCCAGTATTCGCCGTTTGGCGTGCCGCGCCTGGCGCTGCGCCGCACGCCGCCGGCCGACCGAGTGGTGGCGCCCTATGCCAGCGCCATGGCCCTGATGTTTGACCCGCAGGCCGCCAGCGACAACCTGCGCCGGCTGGAGGCGCTGGGCGCGCGCGGCGACATGGGCTTTTACGAGGCGGTGGACTTCACCACGCTGCGCCAGCCCGAAGCCCAGGCGTTCAGCCTGGTTGAGGCCTTCATGGCGCACCACCAGGGCATGGCGCTGGCGTCGCTGTGCAACCTGCTGTGCGAGCAGGCGCCGCGGCGCTGGTTTGGCGCCGACGCCCTGGTGCGCGCGCACGCCTCGCTGCTGCATGAACGCACGCCGCGCCAGATCATCCGCAGCCCCGACCCGCGCCGCCCGCCGCAGCTGCAGGGCGAGGCGCTGCTGCCGTTCCAGCCGCGCGACGTGAACCCGGCGCGCGCCGGCTGGCAGCCCACCCACCTGCTGTCCAACGGGCGCTATGCCGTGGCGCTGCGGGCCAACGGCGCCGGCACCAGCCGCTGGAACGGTGCGCTGGTCTCGCGCTGGCGCGATGACCTGCTGCGCGACGGCTACGGCACCTTCTTTTACCTGCGCCGCCCGGGCCGCGCGCCGGTCTCGCTGACCGCTGCCCCCGCGCCCGGTGCGCTGTGGCGCTACCGCGCGCGCTTCCTGGCCGACCGGGTGCAGTACGACGCGCAGGGCGAAGGCATCACCGCCACGGTCACGGTGCTGGTCAGCCCCGAGGACGACACCGAACTGCGCGTGGTGACGCTGCACAACACGGGCGACACCACCATCAGCTGCGAAGTGGTGTCCTGCTTTGAGCCGGTGCTGGCCGATGCCCGGGCCGACGAGGCGCACCCTGCTTTTTCGGGTCTGTTCATCCACAGCACCTGGCGGCCTGAATGGCGCGCGCTGGTCATGTCGCGCACGCCGCGCCTGGCTCATGAGCCCACCATGGCCGTGGCGCATTTCCTGGCCGAGGCCGACGCGGACCTGCCCGCCGACGGCAGCGCCGTGCGCTGCACGACCTCGCGCCGCGCGCTGTACGGCCGCGGGCGCGATGCAGCCCACCCCGCTTTTGACGCGCAGCCCCACGACGCAGGCGCCACGCCGCCCAACGGGCTGGATCCGGTGGGCAGCCTGGGGGTCAAGCTGGTGCTGGCGCCTGGTGCGATCGCGCGCCTGGGGTTTGCCACGGCGGCGGCCCAGGACGAGGCCGAGCTGGCCGAGCGCATCGACACCTGGCTGCAGCCGGTGCATGTGCAGCGCGCCGCGCGCATGGCGGCCACGCTGGCCCAGGTGCGCCTGCGCGACCTGGGCATCAGCCCCGACGAAAACACCGCGCTGCAGGACCTGACCACCGCGCTGATGTACACCACCGCGCGCCCCGGCAGCGACAAGGCACCGGTCGACCAGCGCCAGCTCTGGCGCTTTGGCATCTCGGGCGACAGGCCCATCGTGCTGGTGCGCATCCATTCGTCCAACGGGCTGCCACTGGTGCATGCGCTGCTGCGCGCGGGGCCGTGGTGGCACTTTGGCGGCCTGGCGGTGGACATCGTGGTGCTCAACGGCGAACCCAATTCGTACCTGATGCCGCTGCAGCGCGACATCACCACGCTGCGCGACCGGCTGCGCCAGCAGGCCCAGCACAGCTTTGGGGCGCACCCGGGCGCGGGCTTTCACCTGCTGCGCGAGCAGGAAGTGCAGCCCAGCGAGCGCGCGGCGCTGGCCGGGCTGGCGCGCGTGGTGCTCACCGCCGACGGCCGCCCGCTGGACGTGCAGGTCGCCGCGCTGCGCGACAGCTGGAACGCGCGCCAGGCGGCAGTGCCCCCGCGCATGGCGCTGCGCGCGCCGGCACCCGCCCAGGCATCGCCGCCCACGCCCACGCCGGCGCCCGCAGACCGCTTTGACGCGGCCAGCGGCGAATTCATTTTTGAGCTGGCGCCGGGCCAGGCCACGCCGCGCCCCTGGGTCAATGTGATGGCCAACCCGCAGTTCGGCTTTCAGGTGTCCGAAACCGGCGCCGGCTTTACCTGGGCGGTGAACAGCCGCCTGCACCAGCTCACACACTGGTCCAACGACGCGGTACGCGACCCGCCCAGCGAACACTGGCTGCTGCACGACCTGGACACGCAGCAGCCGCTGGCGCTGCTGCCCGGTTCCCCGGCTGCAGGCGCAGCGCCGTGCACCGTGCGCCACGGCCAGGGCTACACGGTGTTTGAGACCACCACGCAGGGCCTGGTGCTGGCGACCACGCTGTTTGCCGACACAGTGCAGGCCGCCAAGGTCGTGCAGATCCGGGTGCGCAACAGCGGGCCGCAGCGCCGCCGCCTGCGCGCCCTGGCCCTGGCCGAATGGCAGCTGGGCGGCGCGCGCGGCGACCGCCGCACGCTGCACACCGCCAAGCACGACGGGCTGGCCGCCGTGCTGGCGACCCAGCGCGAGCAGCGCGAAGGCCTGGGCGGCGCCACCGCATTTGTGGCTTTGGCCCAGCCACTGGCGGCTACCCATCCGGTGCAATGGACCTGTGACCGCGGTGAGTTCTTTGATGCCCAGGGCCGCCTGGTGCTGCCGCCGGTGCTGGGCCAGCGCGCCGGCGCGGGGCTGGACCCCTGCGCGGCGCTGGCGGTGGATGTGGTGCTGGCGCCCGGTGAATCGACCACCATCGCCTTTGTGCTGGGGCACGCCGCCACGGCGCAGGAGGCGCTGGCGCTGGCCCGCGCCTCGGCCGGGCGCGACACCGCCCCGGCGCTGGCCGCCGTGCGTGCGTCATGGGACGGCCTGCTGGGCCAGCTGCAGGTGGCCACGCCCGACCCGCTGTTTGATGCGCTGGTCAACCGCTGGCTGCTGTACCAGACGGTGGCCTGCCGCATGTGGTCCAAGGCGGGCTTTTACCAGGCCGGCGGTGCCTACGGCTTTCGCGACCAGCTGCAGGACGCCATGGCGCTGGCCCTGGCCGACCCGGGCGCGCTGCGCGCGCAGATCGTGCTGCATGCGTCGCGCCAGTTCCCCGAGGGCGACGTGCAGCACTGGTGGCACCTGCCCGGCGGCGCGGGCGTGCGCACGCATTTTTCGGACGACCTGCTGTGGCTGCCCCATGCCTGCGCGCACTACGTGAGCGTCACCGGCGACACGGGCGTGCTGGACGAGCACGTGCCCTTCATCGACGGCCCCGCCATACCCGAAGGCGCGGAAGACGCCTACTACGCGCCCCAGCCCACCACGCACACCGCCAGCGTGTATGACCACTGCGCGCGCGCTATCGACCGCAGCCTGGCCGTGGGCGCGCATGGCCTGCCGCTCATGGGCACGGGCGACTGGAACGACGGCATGAACCGCGTGGGGCATGAAGGCCGTGGCGAATCGGTCTGGCTGGGCTGGTTCCTGTGCAGCGTGGTGGACCAGTTTGCACCGCTGGCGCAAGCGCGGGGCGACAGGGCCCGCGCGCAGCGCTGGCAGGCCGCCCGCACGGGCTGGGTCACGGCCTTGCACGACGCCGGCTGGGACGGCGCCTGGTTTCGCCGCGCGTTCTTTGACAACGGCGCGCCGCTGGGCAGCGCCGCCAACGCTGAATGCCGCATCGACCTGATAGCGCAGGCCTGGGCCGTGCTGTCGGGTGCGTCCAGCCCCGCGTACACCGACAGCGCGCTGCGCGAGATGAAGCAGCAGCTGGTGGACGCCGATATGGGCCTGATCAAGCTGCTGGCGCCGCCGCTGAAAGAATCGGCCAACAACCCCGGCTATATCCAGGCCTACCCGCGCGGTGTGCGCGAAAACGGCGGGCAATACAACCATGGCGCGGTCTGGGCGCTGATGGCGCAGGCCGAAAGCGGCGATGTGGACGGCGCCTGGGCCAGCTTTGAGGCGCTGAGCCCCGCCCACCGCAGCCGCCACCCGCTGCGCGCCGCCGCCTACGAGCTGGAGCCCTATGTAATGGCCGGCGACATCTATGGCGCCGAACCCTACCTGGGCCGCGGCGGCTGGAGCTGGTACACAGGATCGGCTGCATGGCTGTACCGCGCAGCGGTACACACGCTGCTGGGCCTGCAGGTGCAAGGCGGGCGGCTGTCACTGTCGCCGCGCGTGCCGACGCACTGGGACCAGTTCACGGTTCAGCTGAAGCTGCACGGCCATGACCTGACGCTGCGGTGGGACCGCATAGCGACGGTTGAGCCAGCCGCAGGTGAAGCCCAGGCCAGGCTCGCGTGGGGTGAATGGATTGAGTTGGCCGGGCTGCCTGCGACTGTACTGCTGCAGGTCAGCGGGGTAGCTCGCGTGTTGCTTCAATCAACTGACGATTCAAATCTGCCCTCAACCCGCTAAGGTCTTCATGCACAGTCTGATAGACCACTTCATCGTCTACCGCGTCATACCCGTGAATGATGCGATTGCGCAGGCCAATGGCCAGCCTGAGCGCCTCAATATGTTCGATGAGTTGCGGATGCAACCTGGCAAGACGTGCACATGCCTCGCCCAGAATCTCAAGCTGGCGCTCTACCGCCGAGCGGCACATCTTGTCAGCCAGGTACTCGGGCAAGGACCGGCCCGCGACAAACTCTAGGGCGCAATCAATCGCCTGGATCGCATCAACCAGCAGCTTGGGTGTTCTGTCGGTCATAGATCACCACGCGGCTGCGATTGACGGCGTCCCTGAAATAGGGGTTGCGGATGTAGTTCGGATTGACCAGATCAACGTGACGGCCCAGCAACTGCTCCAGCGCGTCCGCCAGGCCCAGCCAGCGACGCGCGCGGGATTCAGCGCCTTGTGGATCCAGTTCGACCAGGAAGTCATAGTCATTGGGCTCAGCGTCAGGCTCACTGCCCGCCGCCGATCCAAACAACGCCAGATGGGCCACGCCATACCGGGCGCACAGGACCGGTATTTCCGAAAGGTGACTTTGTAATGTGGCGTCCATGCGCGGATTCTAGGACCCCAGCAGCTCACCCACCGGCTTGAGGTCGTCGACCCGGTCGCACACGGCCTTGATCGCCATCATGATGGGGATGCCCAGCAGCAGGCCCCACACGCCCCACAGCCAGCCCCAGAACAGCACGCCCACAAAGATCACCACCGGGCTCATGCTGCTGGTCTTGCTGGTCAGCCAGGGCATGAGCAGGTTGCCTTCGACCACGTTGATGAGCATGGACGCGCCGCCCACCAGCAGCGCCATGTTCAGCGTGCCGAACTGCAGGAACGCCACCAGCGCCGCGCCCAGGGTGACCGCGATCGAGCCCACATAGGGCACCAGGTTCAGCACCGCCGCCGCCGCGCCCCAGACCGCCGCATATTCCACGCCCAGCGCCCAGAACACCAGCCCGGTGGTCACGCCCACCAGCACGCTGAGCAGCAGCTGCACCAAAAGGTAGCGCTGCACCTGCTCGGAGATTTCGTCCAGCGCCTGCACGGTGAGCTTCTTTTTGGTCAGCGTGGGCCCGGCGATCTTCACCAGCTTGCGCCGGAAGGTATTGCCCGACGCCGCCAGGAAGTACCCCAGGAACAGCACCACCACCAGCTGCCCCACGGCGCCGGCCACGCCCAGCGTGCCCACCACCAGGTAGTCCTTGATGTCAAAGCGCGGCTTCTCCACCACCACGCGCGTCACGCCGCGCGCGGGCAGCGCGGGCGCGGCCGCCTCTTCGATGCGGGTGGCCGCCTTTTGCACCTGGTCCAGCGCGCTGGGCTGGCCGCGCTGGTTGCGCATGGCGTCGCGCAGCTTCTGCGCGGCCAGCGGCAGGGAGTCGATCACGCGGGCGGCATCGTCGGCCAGCGAATAGACCGTGCCGGCCCCCCCTGTGACCAGCGCCACCAGCACCACGGCAGCGCCGGCGTGGCGCGGCACGCGGCGGCGTTCCAGCCAGTTGACCGCCGGCGTCACCGCGTAGCTGAGCATCACGCCCAGCGTGAGCGGGATCAGGACCGCGCTGGCCCATTTGAGCGCGGCCAGCGCCGCCAGCACCGCCAGCACGGCCAGCGACAGGCTGCGCACGCCCACGGGCATGTGCAGCAGCACCTGGGGTTCTTCGCCGGGCGGGGGGTCCTGATCGGGCATCGGGGCATTGTGCCCGCGCGGCGCCGTTTCAGGTTGTGATTCAGGCCGCGAGCGCCTCGCGCACGGCCGCCAGCTGGCGGCGCGACACCGCCAGCAGCTCGTCCACGCCGTTCAGGCGCACGGCCCAGCCCTCGCCCTCTTCGGGGTCGTGGTGGCGCTCCAGCGCGCGCATGGCATGCCGCAGCACCAGGGCATTGCGGTGCACCCGAAGGTACTGCGCGGCGTACCGCTCCTCCAGCTCGTTGAGCGAGCTGTCCAGGATGTAGCTGCGCGCGGCGGTGCGCACCGTGATGTATTTGAGCTCGGCCTTGAAGTACAGCACCTCGGCCAGCGGCACGCGTTCGGTGCGGCCGCGGTCCTGGATCAGCAGGGATTCCTGCGCGGCCGCGGGCGTGCCGGGGGCGGCCACCGCCAGGCGCTGGACCTTTTGCAGCGCCAGCTGCAGCCGCTCCAGCCGCACGGGCTTGGTCAGGTAGTCCACCGCCTCGATCTCAAAGGCCTGCACGGCATGCTCGGCATGGGCCGTGACGAACACCACGGCCGGCCGCCGGGGCAGGGCCTGCAGGGCACGGGCCAGCGCAATGCCGTCGGCGCCGGGCATGTGAACGTCCAGCAGCACGGCGTCAAAGTGCTCATGCTGGATCAGCTGCATGGCCTGCGCGGCGTTGGCGGCCTCGGCGCCCACCTGCACCGGCGGCGCCGTACAGTCGCCCAGCAGCGTGCGCATGCGCGAGCGAGCCAGCTTTTCGTCGTCCACGATCAATACCTTGAGCGCCATGGTCACTCCGCGGGGATCTCGATGCGCGCCTGGTAAACACCGTCTTTCAGCACGGTCTGGAACTGCGACTGCACATCGTGCAGCAGGCGCAGGCGGTCGCGCACATTGTCCAGCGCCAGGCCATGGCCCGGGCGGCCCTGGCCGCCGGGCACGGTGTTGGTCACCTTGACCACCACCACGCTGCCCCGGCGCTGCGTGCTGACGCGGATCTGCGCGCCCGTGGCGCTGGGCTCCACGCCATGCTTGACGGCGTTTTCCACCAGCGGCTGCAGCAGCAGCGGCGGCAGCCTGGCGCTGCCGGCCGCCGGGTCCAGCGCCCATTCAACCTGCAGCCGATCGCCAAAGCGCACCTGCTCAATGGCCAGGTAACGCTCGGCCAGGGTGATCTCCTGCGCCAGTGTGACCGATTCGCCCTGGTCCACCAGCGCGTGGCGAAACAGGTCGCTCAGGTCTTCCAGAAGGGCTTCGGCCCGGGCCGGGTCCTCGCGCACCAGGGCAATGGCGCTGTTCAGCGTGTTGAACAGGAAATGCGGGCGGATGCGCGCCTGCAGCTCGGTCAGCCGCGCCGTGGTGTCCGCCGGTGCGCGTGCCTTGGCCCGCCAGACCAGGGCCGCCACCAGCGCGCTGGCCAGCACCGCGCCGGCAAAGCCCGACGCGACCCAGGGCACGTTGCCCACATAGCCCACCAGCGCCAGCAGGCCGCAGCCGTACAGGCCCGCCAGCACGCCCAGCAGCGCACCGCAGGCGTATTGCGCCGGGTTGGGCAGCCGCGCCAGCAGCTTCTTGGCGCTGCAGGCGGCGATCAGCCAGGCCAGCGTGGCCGGCAGCGCGCCGCCGGTCAGCATGGCCAGGCGCGCCAGCCAGTCCATGAAACTGGCCGCGCCAAACATCGCCCCCACGCCCATCACGCCCTCCACAAACAGCACGGCGCGCAGGATCACGCCGGTCTGGCACGCGTCGAAAATCAGCACACGCGCAGGCCGCTGCGGTGCCACGGCAGCGGGCAGCTCCTGGAAGGTCGATAAAATTTGCGAGTCCTGCATCCAACAAGGCCATCGGGGTCAGAACCCGATTATTGTCCTACCCATGTCCCAGAACCAATTCGACAAAAAATCCGAGGCGTGGTCCGCGCTCTTTTCCGAGCCCATGAGCGACCTGGTCAAACGCTATACCTCCAGTGTTTTCTTTGACAAGCGCATGTGGCAGGCCGACATCGCCGGCTCGCTGGCCCACGCCGGCATGCTGGCTGCGCAGGGCATCATCTCCAGGGACGACCTGGCCTCCATCCAGAAGGGCATGGCGCAGATCACGACGGAAATCGAATCCGGCGCATTTGAATGGAAGCTGGACCTGGAAGACGTGCACCTGAACATCGAAGCGCGCCTGACCCAGCTGGTGGGCGACGCGGGCAAGCGCCTGCACACCGGGCGCAGCCGTAACGACCAGGTGGCCACCGACGTACGCCTGTGGCTGCGCGCAGAGATCGACCTGATAGCCGGCCTGCTGGGCGACCTGCAAAAGGCGCTGGTGGACATCGCCGACAAACACGTGGAGGTCATCCTGCCGGGTTTTACACACCTGCAGGTGGCCCAGCCGGTGAGCTTTGGCCACCACATGCTGGCCTATGTGGAAATGTTTGCCCGCGACGCCGAACGCCTGGGCGACGTGCGCCGCCGCGTCAACCGCCTGCCGCTGGGCAGCGCCGCGCTGGCCGGCACCAGCTATCCGCTGGACCGCGAGGCCGTGGCTGTTGCACTGGGCATGGTGGACGACAAGGGCGCACCCTGCGTGTGCCAGAACAGCCTGGACGCCGTGAGCGATCGCGACTTTGCCATTGAGTTCACCGCCGCCGCCAGCCTGTGCATGGTGCACATCAGCCGCTTCAGCGAGGAGCTGATCCTGTGGATGAGCCAGAACTTCGGCTTCATCCAGATTGCCGACCGCTTCACCACCGGCAGCTCGATCATGCCGCAGAAGAAAAACCCCGACGTGCCCGAGCTGGCGCGCGGCAAGACCGGCCGCGTGGTGGGCCACCTGATGGGCCTGATCACCCTGATGAAGGGCCAGCCCCTGGCCTACAACAAGGACAACCAGGAAGACAAGGAGCCGCTGTTTGACACGGTGGACACACTGAAGGACACGCTGCGCATCTTTGCCGAGATGGTCGGCGGCATCACCGTCAAGCCCGAAGCGATGGAGCGCGCCGCTTTACGCGGCTATGCCACGGCCACCGACCTGGCCGACTACCTGGTCAAAAAAGGCCTGCCGTTCCGTGACGCGCACGAGACCGTGGCCCATGCCGTCAAGGCCGCGATATCGCACAACGTGGACCTGTCGGAGCTGCCGCTGTCGGTGCTCAAGGAATTCAACCCGGCCATCGAGAAAGACGTGTACGAGGCACTGAGCCTGCGCGGCTCCCTGAACGCGCGCAGTACGCTGGGCGGCACGGCCCCGACCCAGGTGCGCGCCCAGATCGCGCGGCACCGCCAGCGCCTGGGCTGACCCATGCGCGCGCCGGCCCGGGCCCTGCTGACGCTGTGGCTGGGCCTGTGCGTGCTGGCGCTGGCCGCACCGGCCTGGGCCGCGGGCGGCCTGCAGGCCCGCCAGGGTGAGCTGGACCTGCGCAACCTGCCAGGTGGCATCAGCCCGCCGGTGCTGGAGCTGCGGGGCGAATGGGGCTTTGCCTGGCAGCGCTTTGTGCCGCCCGGCGCACCGCAAGCACCCGCCGCCTTTGCCCCCGTGCCCGGCGCCTGGAACGCCGTCACCGCCGGCGGCAAGCCCCCCGGCCCCGATGGCTACGCCAGCTACACCCTGAACGTGCAGTGCCGGCCCGGCCAGAAGCTGGCGCTGTCAGTGCCCGCGCAGCGCACCGCCCTGCGCCTGTATGTGAACGACGAGCTGGTGGCCCGCCAGGGCGTGCCCGGTGCGTCCGCCGCCGCGGCGCTGCCGGCCATCGGCGGGCGGGCGCTGCTGACCGAGCCGTTTGCCTGCCCGCTGCGCCTGACGGTGCACCTGTCCAACTACAGCCACCGCGCCGGCGGCTTCATACGGCCGCTGGCCATCGGCCCGCGCGACGCCCTGGCCGCGCAGCAGCAGGCCCTGCTGGTGCAGGACGCGGCGCTGCTGGGCGCGTACCTGGTGCTGGGGCTGATCCCGATCATCTTTTTTGCGGCGCGCCGCAAGGACGCCGCGCCGCTGCTGTTTGGCCTGTTCTGCCTGACGCAGGCGCTGTATGCCGACATGACGGGCGAGCGCGTGCTGCTGCAGCTGCTGGCGCGCGAAACCGCGTGGGAGAGCTACCTGCGCATCGAATACCTGGCCTGGTTTGCCACCATGGGCCTGTTCCTGCTGCTGGTGCAAAAGCTGTTTGCGGGCGAATTCCGCCTGCTGGCGGTGCGCGCGCTGCTGGCCTGCTGCGCGCTGGGTGCGCTGGTGGTGCTGTGCACGCCGGCGCGCATCTACAGCCACCTGGCGCCGTTTGGCCAGGCGCTGACGGTGGCCATCGGCGTGTATGTGACCTGGGCCGTGGGCCAGGCGGCGTGGCGCGGGCGCCCCGGCGCGCCGGTGCTGCTGGGGGGCATGGCCTTCTTGCTGCTGGTGCTGGGGCTGGACGTGCTGCTGTACAACACCGGCGGCTCCACCCGCGCGTTCACGCCGTTCGGGCTGATGGTGTTTGTGCTGTCGCCCGCCGTGGTGCTGGCCCGGCGGCTGGCGCGCGCGCTGAACGCCGAAGAGCTGCGCACGCTGGAGCAGCGCGAGAAAGCCGACCTGCTGGTGCGCACCACCAAGGCCGGCATCTACGACTGGGACGCCACTCGCGACCTGGTGACGTATTCGCCCCGGCTGAAGGAAATCCTGGGCTACCCGGGCGACGCCGACACCGCGGGCTGGCCGGTGTTTTATGACTTCGTGCACCCCGAGGACCGCGACCGGGTGCGCGAGCGCTCCATGGCCGCGCTGCGGCCCTCGGCCGTCAAGGGCGGCGAGCTGCGCCACGCGCCGGCCGAATACCGGCTGCGCCGCGCGGACGGGCGCGACGTGTGGGTGCTGGCCGAAGCCATCAGCCTGACCGGCAGCGACGGCCGCACACTGCGCTACATCTGCTCGTTCCTGGACATCACCGGGCGGCGCGGGTGAAATCTCTGTTATGCATCAAATGCATAACCATGAGCCAACCCGGCCTTGGACATTGGCGCCCCGGGCGCCTACGCTTCGCACCCATGGGTTACACACCCACCCCTTCACGCCCCACAGGAGCCTTCATGTCAAACAAACCCGGTGCCGCCTCCACCGCCGCACCTTCGCCCAACGCCCTGCCCTCGTACCTGGATTCAGCCAACCTCGGCCCCTGGGGCATCTACCTGCAGCAGGTGGACCGCGTCACGCCCTACCTGGGCCACCTGTCGCGCTGGGTTGAAACACTCAAGCGCCCCAAGCGCGCGCTGATTGTGGACGTGCCCATCCACCTGGACGACGGCACCGTGGCCCATTACGAGGGCTACCGCGTGCAGCACAACACCAGCCGCGGCCCGGGCAAGGGCGGCGTGCGCTTCCACCAGGACGTGACGCTGTCGGAAGTGATGGCGCTGTCGGCCTGGATGTCCATCAAGAACGCGGCGGTGAACGTGCCCTACGGCGGCGCCAAGGGCGGCATCCGCGTGGACCCGCGCACGCTGTCGCGCGGCGAGCTGGAGCGCGTGACGCGCCGCTACACGAGCGAGATCGGCATCATCATCGGCCCCAACAAGGACATCCCCGCGCCCGACGTCAACACCGATGGCCAGATCATGGCCTGGATGATGGACACCTATTCCATGAACCAGGGCTCCACCGCCACCGGCGTGGTCACGGGCAAGCCGATTGACCTGGGCGGCTCACTGGGCCGCGTGGAAGCCACAGGCCGCGGTGTGTTCACCGTGGGGGTTGAGGCGGCCAAGCACATTGGCCTGGACGTGAGCCAGTCGCGCGTGGCCGTGCAGGGCTTTGGCAACGTGGGCGGCATTGCGGCCAAGCTGTTTGCCGAAACCGGCGCCCGCGTGGTAGCCGTGCAGGACCACGGCGGCACCATCTACCGCGAAGCCGGCCTGAACGTGCCCGAGCTGCTGCGCCACGTGGCCGAGCACCGCACGGTGGCCGGCTTTGCAGGGGCAGAGGTCATCCCCAATGACCAGTTCTGGGACGTGGAATGCGACATCCTGATCCCCGCCGCGCTGGAAGCACAGATCACCAAAGACAACGCCGGGCGCATCAAGGCCCGCATGGTGATCGAAGGGGCCAACGGCCCCACCACCCCCGAGGCCGACGACATCCTGAAAGAACGCAACGTGCTGGTGCTGCCCGACGTGATCGCCAATGCCGGCGGCGTGACGGTGAGCTACTTTGAATGGGTGCAGGACTTCTCCAGCTTCTTCTGGGACGAAGAAGAAATCAACGCCCGCCTGGTGCGCATCATGCGCGCGGCGTTTGCCAGCATCTGGCAGGTGGCGCAGGACCACAAGGTGACGCTGCGCACGGCCACGTTCATCGTGGCTTGCAAGCGGATCCTGCATACGCGCGAGCTGCGCGGGCTTTACCCCTGAAGCCTGAGGCACCGGGTCGCGGTCAGGCGGCGCCTCTTTGGGCACCGCCCGGCTGCGTTTAAGCTAGCGCCATGAACCCACGGGCCTGGCTGCGCCTTGGCGCCAAAACCATTCACGACATCGCGTCCATCGCGTTCGGCGGCGCGCTGACGGTGTGCCTGGTGATCAACCTGACGACCCCCGTTGCAGCGCCGGCTGAGTTCCTGGCGGCGCGGCAGATCTTCAACGCCATCGCCCAATTCATCCTGGTGCCGTCCATGGCCGTGGTGGTGGTCAGCGGCCTGATCGCCCTGGCGGCCACGCGCGCCTACCGCGACGCCGGCTGGGCCTGGCTGAAGGCCGTGCTGGGCGTGAGTGTGTTTGCGGCCACGCTGCTGGTGGTGGGTGCCGCCGGCCAGCAAGCCCAGCTGGCCGCTGCGGCCACGGCCGCGGACCCGGCCACGCTGCAGGGGCTGCTGCGGTCCGAGCGAATCACGCTGTGGCTGCTGATAGCGCTGTGCGTGGTGAACGTGGTGCTGGCGGTGTTTCGGCCCAAGCTGACGATCACCGTGCGCTGATCACCCCAACGGGGGCGCCGCCTTGGCGTGGCGGGCGTGGTTGCACCACCGGTGGCTGATGGCCAGGTTGTCGATATGGCTGCTGCCGCCATCGACCAGCGGCTTGATGTGCTCCAGCGTCGCATCCTCCAGCAGCACCGGCTCCCGGCATATCCAGCAGGGCACCACGCCATGCAGCTGGCGCGCGACGGTTCGGTAGATCTTGACGCGGGTGAGGGACAGGCTGGTCATGACTTGCGAGGCCTAAAGAACCCGGAGCACCTCAAACTCCTGCCGGATGGGAGTGACCTGTATCGACACCTCATCACCCTCGCATTTGCCCAGCATGGCCCTGCCCAAAGGGGCTTCGCTGCTGATGACCTGAACAGGCTGAGTGCCGCTGACCAACTTCATGCCGCCCCCATCCGGGCCGAGAAAGAAGTGTTGCTGCTTGCCGCCGGAATCAACCAGACAGACCAGCGCGCCGAGCTGGATACCTTGGCTGGCGTCGTAGTGACGCGGGTGGAATTGGCGCCAATTGGCCAGCGCCTGGCGGATGCCTTCGGCGCGACGAACCTGGCCGGTGGCCAGGTAGGCGGCTTCGAGTCCCAATGTGTCGTATTTGTTTTCAGCGATGTTTTCTTCGTGGGTCGCCGTTTCATGGGCCGCCTGGGCTGCCTGTTCGGCTTGCAGCAGGTCATTGGCGAGCCGATCCAGCACCTGCTGGCGCAGCAAGAATTTATCCATGATGAAAGGTAGGCATCTCGAACAAGCCGGGGGGAGGTCTTGATTATGAAGGGCTCCACCAGCTGTCGGCGCTTCTGTCGGCTGCAGGTTGACTTCAGCAATGTGCACTGTCCTGTCGCCTATTTCGGCGCATGGAACGGCAGGAACTGGCCGGAAGCAGCCGTTCGTGTCTCATCTGAGAGACGTGAGACGCAAGGACAGGCGCCGAGCGCACACTTTCCCCCGACATACAGCCCTGATTAACGCGCACAAGAGACCCGACAAGCCTTGCCAGAATTACAGCCGCTTCGCGCTTCCCGCCAGCTCAATCCATATACTCGACGCCCTATGCTTTGCACGCTCTCCCGTTCCAGAGATGCTCGACTTTCTAGCCTTGCGCTTGCGCAAGGCGAATGCGTCTCGCCGGTCGGATGCCGCCGTGGGCTAGACCAAACACCGGCGCATTCCTGAGCCCGACGGTCCAAGCGATTTCTTTGCGCACCTCTGGACCGGCGGGCCAGCGACTCGCGGCCCTTTCGTAGCGGCTCGCAGCGAAGAGGTGTGATTCACGAGTGAGCTCAGAACGGCCAACGAGGGTTCGCCGCGTCGTGTTGCCGTCGCCTGTTACGGCGCCAACTCACTTTTACGTCCTCATTCATCAGGAAACAGTGCACCGCTTGCAGCGGGGCATGCGATCTGAGCATGGATTTCACGAAAAGTTTTATCAAGTCCAAGAACCCGTGTATGGACGGCTTCCGCTGGTATCTGCGGCATCACCGCGACGGCAGCGACTATCAAAAGGTCCTCGACGACCTTGTGAGCGCCGGCAGGACGCAGGACGCATGCTGGCTCCTCGACAAGCTGGGGCCAACGAACGCGACACTGCAGTTGGATCACTTGGAGAGCGGCTCGTTGGTGTTTGCTGGAACCGTCGACGTTCGCGGAGCCATCGTGCTTGACGGTTTGCTTCATACCGGCGGAGCTGTACTGTGCGGGGGGCCCCTGCATGTGAGCGGGGAGGTCCGCACTGGTGGAGACCTCAAAGTCTCGGGCGGCCTGAACTGCGCTCATGACGTGCTGTGTGCGGGCTTGCTCACGGCTGAATGGCACTCGCAGATCGGCGGCCATTTCAGCGCGGATGAACTGAAGGCGCTCGGCAACCTGCATTGCGGCTCCATGGCCGTTGCCAGGGCGGCATCGGTGATGGGTGATCTTGTTGTGGATGGTGACTGTAGCGCGAAGGCCTTGAGCGTTCGCCACATCGTGCAGACCA